>CASECI010000029.1 GCA_949286465.1 uncultured Alphaproteobacteria bacterium
CAAATAGGTATTTGTCGTTCAGATATTTGTGAAAATGATTCAGCATTTGGATATGGTAGTTTTTCGGAATCTCCTTATGGTATGGCAGGGAATTGGCGTTGGGGGTGTAAAATACCACCTCGCTATGGATTAAATAATTGCTATTGGAGAGGTAATACTTTCTTTTGTTTCGAAAATGATAATCTTGTAGGAACGTCTTCTCGTTCATGTATGCAAGGAGAAGCAAAAGATTTATTTCGTCGTAGAGGTGTATGTGATTTAGATATTTGTTCTCAAGTTGGTGCAACATACTATAAGTTTACCTATCATGGTGGATGTTCTTGGGATGAAAAGGGAGTTCGTTGTTATCCGGTTTATGATGGGGAATCAATTTCTTATTGGTATTGTAGTAATGATGGAGGTACGTGTTCTGCCAATTGTACAGATCCTCCGAGCTGTAATGGTGCTTGTGATGTAGTCAAATGTCCAGAAGGAACAACTTATAATCAAGAACAAGGTATGTGTTGTGATGAAGATGTTTGTTGTGTAATGGAATACCCTATGATGTGTTATAGAAATGAGAAAAGGTGTATGCATGGATGTACAGATTTTGCACAAACTTGTGATGATGGTAGTTGTTATGACCCTGGTTGTAATACATCGAAGGGATTTGTATATACGTATTATCCCGCTCAAGGTTTATATGGGTGTTATCAGGAGAGCACAGGGATTTTTTGTCGATGGGCTAAAACTGTATCAGGGAACATTTGGTGTATTGTAAATGGTCAAGAATGCGGTCGTCAATGTAGTTTCGATGGTGTCTGCGAATTACCAACAATGGAAGTGTGTGCCCCAGAATATGGAAATACAGGGAAGAAAAAATGCCCATATAACGCAAAGGTAACTAGTACGTGTATTTGTGATACGAATGAAAATGCCTCAGTTGGGACATATTGTTGTCCTGCAGGACATACCGCAACAAGTACAGGATGTACTTTAATCAATTGTCCAGATGGACAAATCCTTAATGAAGAAGGATTTTGTGTAGATATCTAAAAATAAGACAACTTTTTTAAAAAAGCAGAATTAGTGGTTGCGTTTATTTGAGCATAAGGCATAAAATGTCTTTTAAACGCTATGATACAAGCATCTGTTCCAAAATCGATAGGATAACCGATTTTTTTTAGTCTTTCTGATACATCTAGAATAGGGCTTTCTTCTTTTGGTGTGATGCCAATCCCATTTTTTTCAAAGATTTTCCACGGAAATAAACAACCTGGATCTTCTTTGCGATGAGGAGCAATATCGCTGTGTCCCACTATATTATAAGGCTGAATATTATAAGTCTGCATCAAATGTTGGCATAAAAGAATCCCAGATTTTATTTGCTTATGAGTAAACCCAGCAAATAGATGTTGAGGTGTTTGATAGGTTTGGAATTCAATACCGATAGAACAATTATTTAAAGAGGTTTTATCTTTCCAAGCAGAAATACCAGCGTGAAATGCTTTTTGATCAGGATGTACTAACTCATGAATAGTTCCATTTCGTTCGATATAATAATGAGCACTTACGCCAGAACTTTTTTGAGTTAAAATCTCAAGAGATTTTAACGGAGAAGTAGAAATAGCATGGAAAATAATAAAAGACGGTTTTTCAGTCCTCTTTTCAAAATTAACGGAAGGAGTCTTAATAATCTTCATTTTAGAACACTTCTCATAAAGCCATGGCATAAAGCAACGGCAAGAGCATCTGACGCATCAGGAGGAATGTGTTCGGGTAAAGTAGGAAGCATGCGTCGCACCATCATATCAACCTGATTTTTATCTGCATGACCTACGCCGACAACCATTTTTTTTATTTGATTTGGAGTATATTCGGCAACAGAAATTTTATGTTCAGCAGGAGCTAAAATAATAGCTCCTCTTGCTTGTCCTAGTTTTAAAGTTGATGTAGGATTTTTGTTGACGAAAGTTTCTTCTATTGCCGCTTCATCAGGTTTAAAATCTAAGATAACTTGAGTAATCGCCGTATGAATTTCAGCTAAGCGTTCAGCTAAACTTAAGTCTGTTTGAGCAGAAATAACCCCGGCAGCGACAAAAGTAACTTTAGAGCCTTCTTTTTCAATCAAGCCCCATCCTGTATGTCTTAAGCCGGGGTCAAGTCCTAGTATACGCATTAGCTATTGAGCTTTTCTAAAATTTCAGGAGCAATATCAGCATTTGTGATAACACGTTGAACATCATCATCTTCTTCTATTCCTGAAATAAAATTCATTAATTTTTCTGCTGTCTCTAAATCAGTAATGGGTGTAGAAACGAGGACTTTCCAATCTAGACGACAGATAGTTGGATCGCCAAATTTCTTTTCTAGTTCGGCTCTAACAGTAAATAAGTCGTCAGGGTTACAATAGATTGTGTGTGTTTCTTCGTCAGATTCAACATCGTTTGCACCAGCTTCGATGACAGCTTCAAACATGGCATCATTATCGGCAACAGTAACCGGGTATTCAATTAACCCAACACGTTCAAAGTTAAAAGCGACAGAACCGCTTTCTCCCATATTTCCGCCTTTTTTAGAAAAAGCAGAACGTAAATTTGGTGCAGTCCGTGTTCTATTATCAGTTAAAGCCTCAACAATAACAGCAACATTGCCAGGACCATACCCTTCATAACGGACCTCATCATAAACAGTACTATCTTCACCAGGGGATCCTTTTTTGATAGCTCTTTCAATGTTATCTTTCGGCATATTTTCAGCTCGAGCAGCTAAAATAGCAGAACGTAGGCGAGGATTGGAAGCTGGATCAGGTAATCCCATCTTTGCGGCAACAGTAATTTCTTTAGCTAGTTTAGAAAAAACTTTTGCTCGCATTTGATCTTGGGCCCCTTTTCTATGCATAATATTTTTAAATTGTGAATGACCTGACATAATAATTTCCTTTCTTTATCTAATTTGGCGAAAGGTTAGCATAAAAGAGGCTTTTTTTCAAGAGGCAAAATGATTTTTACAAAGCCTTAATTAAGTGAGCTCCTAATCGGATAGGGCGTATGATTTTACATAAACCTGTTTCATCATCAGTCTCTAAATAAACGGCGCATAAAGTTCCTTCTTTTTCGGCAGGCTGGAGCCTGTTTTTTTTAAGTTTATTTATAAATCTAGGCATAGCAGTTTCAACTTGCATACCAATGATGGAGTAATAATCACCGCACATCCCAATATCTGTCATATAACCAGTCCCTTTAGGTAAAATCATAGCATCTGCTGTTGGAATATGTGTGTGAGTTCCTGCAACTAAAGAAGCTTTCCCATCTAAGAAGAAACCCATTGCCACTTTTTCAGAAGTTGCTTCTCCATGAATATCAATAATGAGAGCGTTATAATCTTTTCCTAAAGTATATTTTTGGGTTATTTGCTCTATTGCTTGGAAAGGATCATTGACATCTCTCATGAAAACTTGCCCTAAGAGCTGTGCAACAGCAATTTTCCGACCATCAGAAAGTGGATAAATATTAAATCCAAGTCCTACTGTTCCTTCAGGATAGTTTAATGGGCGAATAAGAGCATTCTCTGTTTTAAAAATATCAATGATATCTTTTTTGTCCCAAGTATGATTTCCCATAGTCATAACATCAATGCCATAGCTTTTTAAGCTTTTGAATAACTTTGGGGTTAATCCGAAGCCATGAGCAGCATTTTCAACATTTGCAATAATAAAGTCTAATTTTAAATCTTCTTTTAAAGAAGATAAAAACTCTTTCAAAGCTTTTCTTCCGGCACTTCCTACAACGTCGCCACAAAATAAGATCTTCATTTTTTATTCCTTTGAATGATTGTAGAATACATAGATTTTTATAAGATTTCAATAAGAATAAAAAGAAGAAATAAAACTTATTAAAACTAAAAGTATAGGAATATATTAAGACAAAAATGAAAGAAAAATATAACAGCTCATTAAAAAGAACAAGAAATAGGTAAATCGTAAAAGGAGAGGACCTTCTTGGCCGTCGGTCGATCCGCATCCGGACCGCTTGTTTTATGTGAGTGAAGGCAGTTAGGTTTTTCCTCTTGCCAACCCCTTTCTATGGTTCATAGATCCCTGGAGCTTGATGCTCTAACGAACCAGAAAGTCCGACTCCATACTTTTAGTTTAACTCTTTTTAAGGACGTCTGCAAGTTCAGAGATACGAGTTGATAAATTTTCAATGATTTGAATAACTTGAGTATCCTCAGTCGATTCGGATTTGCAAGAGGAGGAGAGATCATTTTTTTCTTTTAGTAATTCTTCTGCGACTAAAATGCTAACCATTGCAAGGAGTTGAGCTTCAGGAATAAATCCGATATTTTTTGTTAAAGCATTTGCTTTATCGTCTAAAAAATGAGCTAACTTAAGGATATGGTTTTCTTGTCCATCTGCACAGGCAATTTTATAAGGCCGTCCAGCAATTTTGAATGTTACAACGGCCATTAGTCTTCTCCTTGCTTAAGATGAGTAAGAGCTTTATCCATTTTAGTATATGCATGAGTAATCGCTTCATGAAGGGAAGAAATTTTTTCTTGATCTTCAATGCGTTTGTTTTTTACAAGCATAACAGCTTCTTCAAGCTTTTGCAGGGACATGTTAAGAGAGTCTAATGCAGTTTTTAAATTATCCATTATGTATTTCTTTCACTTCTCTTCATAAGATAACGGAAATTAAACTTTTTTTCAATTAGAAATTAAGGAGCAATTTTATTATTAGTAAATCTATTTACAAGTTTCTACGGGTTTTAATGGCAGTTTGAAGCGTGCCATCATCAAGATAATCTAATTCGCCACCAACAGGAATACCATGGGATAAGCGAGATATTTTAATCGGGAAGCCTTCTAAAGTTTCTGCAATATAGTGTGCTGTTGTTTGTCCGTCAACGGTGGCTGGAAGAGCTAATAAAACCTCATTAATACCGCCGGCTTGAATCTTGCCAATAAGAGGAGTTATTTTTAAGTCTTCTGGCCCTATCCCATCAAGGGCAGATAAAACACCTCCTAATACATGATAGACACCTTTGAATGCATGAGAGCGTTCTAAAGCCCATAAATCTGATACGTCTTGGACAACGCAAAGAATAGATTTGTCTCTTTTTTCATCTTGACATATAGTGCAGGGTGTTTGTGTATCCATATTACCACAGATAGGGCAAGGCTGTACAGTATTGTACACATTTTGGAGAGCACTAATTAAAGGAGCCATTTCACTTTCTTTTTTCTTTAAAAGGTATAAAACAGCTCGACGTGCTGAACGAGGCCCAAGCGCTGGTAATTTAGATAATAAATGGACAAGCGTATCTATTTCAGAAACGGTCATTTTTAAAATGGAAGCTTAAATTCGTTAGGTAAGCCTAGACTTTTTTTGACAGATTCAAATGCTTTTTCCATAGCATCGTCTGCTTTTTGTTTTGCATCATTGATAGCGACAAGAACAAGATCTTCTAATGTTTCAATATCTTGAGGATCAACGACAGACTTATCCAATTTGACTTTTGTTGTTTTAAATTTTCCTGTCATTGTCACTTGGACAGCATCATTTGCGGCAGAACCTGTAAATTCAGTATTTTCCATTTTATTTTGAATGATTGTCATTTGAGATTGCACTTGTTGTGCTTTCTTCATCATGTTCATCATATCCATCATATTTTTCATTTTAAAACTCCTTTGTATTATGAACTGTCATCAAGCATACTGAAATTTATATAAAAATCAAATAAAATCTAATGAAAAAGCTTGTTCTTCCCAAAGCATGCGTTATAATAAGCAAAAAGGTCTTATAGTAAAGGGGATAAAATATGAAACAAAATACAATACCAACAAAAAATAAAAATGTCATTGCATGGGTAAATCAAGTTGCTACTTTGTGTGAGCCAGACAATATATACTGGTGTAATGGTTCTGATGAAGAATATGCTCGTTTATGTGATTTGTTGGTAGAAAAAGGAACATTTACACGTTTAAATCCTAAAAAACGGCCGAATAGTTTTTTAGCTCGCTCCAATCCTAAAGATGTTGCTCGAGTAGAATCTCGAACCTTTATTTGCTCTGAGAAAAAGGAAGATGCTGGCCCAACGAATAATTGGGCGAATCCTAAGAAGATGAAAAAGACATTAAGTAAATTATTTAAAGGATGTATGCATGGTCGTACAATGTATGTTATTCCTTTTTCTATGGGACCTTTAGGATCTGATATTGCTCAAATAGGAATTGAAATTACGGACTCTCCTTATGTCGTTGCTAATATGAGAATTATGACAAGAATGGGAGAAAAAGTATGGCCTGTCTTAGGGGAAAAAGGCTTCTTTATTCCATGTTTGCATTCTGTTGGACATCCTCTTAAAGATGGAGAAAAAGATGTTGCTTGGCCATGTAATCCTGAAAATACGTACATTACCCATTTCCCTGAAACAAGGGAGATTATTTCTTTTGGTTCTGGATACGGTGGTAATGCTCTTTTGGGTAAGAAATGTTTAGCCTTACGTATCGCTTCTAAGATGGCTAAAGATGAAGGCTGGTTAGCTGAACACATGTTGATTGCAGGTATAGAGAACCCTGAGGGAAAAAAGACTTATATTGCGGCAGCTTTTCCAAGTGCATGTGGAAAAACAAATTTGGCAATGTTAATCCCTCCAAAGGCCTTTAAAGGGTGGAAAGTATGGACTGTTGGGGATGATATTGCCTGGATTAAACCTAAAGATGGTCAATTGTATGCTATTAATCCTGAAGCAGGATTTTTTGGTGTAGCTCCGGGAACATCAGCTAAAACGAATAAAAATGCGATGGAGTCTTGTCGTGCGAATACAATCTTTACAAATGTTGCTTTGACAGATGATGGAGATGTCTGGTGGGAAGGAATGACAGATGAGGTTCCTGAACACCTTATCGATTGGCAAGGTCATGATTGGACACCCAAATCGGAAACCCCTGCAGCACATCCAAATAGCCGTTTTACGGCTCCGGCAAGGCAAGACCCAGCGATAGATGCTGATTGGGAAAATCCAGCAGGAGTCCCTATTTCTGCATTTATCTTTGGAGGACGTTTAGCAACTAATGCACCACTTGTTTATCAATCGTTTAACTGGTCTCATGGTGTTTATTTAGCGGCTACATTAGGGTCTGAAAAAACAGCAGCTGCTGAAGGGACAATGGGCGAAATTCGTCGAGATCCTTTTGCGATGCTTCCTTTCTGTGGATACAATATGGGGGACTATTTTACGCATTGGCTTAATGTTGGTCGTAAATTAAGTAAAATGCCGTTAATTTTTAGAGTAAACTGGTTTAGAAAGGATTCAAAAGGACACTTTGTATGGCCCGGATTTGGCGAAAACATGCGCGTTTTGCGTTGGATTGTAGAACGAGTTGAAAATAAAGCCGGTGCTGTAGAGAGCCCGTTAGGTATGATGCCAACATATAAAGATATTGATTGGAAAGGATTAGATTTTACCGAAAAGCAATTTATGGATTTAATGGCAGTTGATAAAGTTCAGGGATTAAATGAGGCTCTGGCTCAACTAACTTACATGAAACAATTTAAGAAGCAATTACCGCCAGAATTCTTAAATGAAGTTTCTTTGTTATCTTTGCGTTTAGCCCGTTCAAATGAAGTGTGGACTTTACCTAATGAGCCAGGTCTTATTTCTACAAAGAAAACAGCTGCTCGTAAATCTGTTTCTAAGAAGCAAGATGTGAAAAAAGGAAAAATAAAGAAAAGCACATCCAAGATGGTTAAGAAAACGGTTAAAAAATAATGACAACTCCGGTCGGTGTAGATATTCTAAAGGCAAAAGTAGCCCTTCTTCCAGATCGACCGGGGGTCTATCGTATGTTATCCAAAACTGGAAAAGTACTTTATGTAGGGAAGGCTAAGAATCTAAAGAAGAGGGTTGTTTCCTATACAAAATATGACAGATTACCTGTCCGATTGCAAAGAATGGTGAGCGAAGTCAACGATTTAATTGTTGTTGAAACACCAAATGAAGCAGAAGCTTTTCTGTTAGAAAATGAACTCATTAAAAAATATCGTCCTTATTATAATATATTACTCAAGGACGATAAGAGTTTTCCTTATATTTTTATGTCAACGAATCATAATTTCCCTCGCGTAGCGAAGTATCGAGGTTCTCGAGTTGAAAAAGGTGATTACTTCGGACCTTATGCATCGGCGAGTGCTATTAATGAAGCTCTCGCTGTTTTGCAAAAAGTTTTTTTGTTAAGGACGTGTACGGATTCAATGTTCTCAATTCGGACACGTCCTTGTTTATTGTATCAGATTAAAAGATGTAGTGCTCCTTGTACCGGAGAAATTTCTAAAGAAGAATATAAAAAGCTTGCTCAGCAAGCGAGAGATTTTATGAATGGAAAAAATTCTACCATTCAGGAAAAGTTAAAAGAACTTATGTTCCAAGAAAGCAAAAAGGGAAATTATGAAAAGGCTTTGGTATTAAGAGATAGAATTGCAGCTTTAAATCATATGCAATCCTATGCTGATGGGACAACATTTGATCATCATATTGATGCTGATTTTATAGCTGTTTATCGCCAAGCAGATCGAGCAGCTATACAAGTTTTCTTTTTCCGCAATGGACAAAATGGGGGAACACATGTTGTGTTTTTAGATGATATTGGAGAACAAACTGAGATAGAATTATTAGAAAGTTTTATTGGACAATTTTATCAAAATATACCTCCTCCTCACGAAATTATAATAAGTCATGATTTGCCTTCTCGAAAAGATATTGAAGCGGCGTTGTCTCAAAAATATGGGCATATTGTAAGATTAAATTCTCATGTTAAAGAAGGGCGTCGGAAGATTTTAAATCAAGCTTTGATGAATGCAAAAGAATCTTTATCAAGGCATTTGAGTGAAATAGGATTACAAACGGATATGCTATCTGAATTGGCTCAATTAATGAAACTTCCTAAAATAGACAAAGTAGAAGTTTATGATAATAGCCATATTCAGGGAACATCCGCAGTTGGAGCTATGATAGCAGCTGGACCTAAAGGTTTTATGAAAAATAAGTATAGACGTTATAACATATTAAAGTCTAAGGCTGGAGATGATTTTGCAATGATGCATGAAGTTTTGACAAGACGTCTTACGCGAGGAGCTAAAGAAAATGATTTACCAGATGCTATGCTTATTGATGGTGGATTAGGACAGTTAAGTTCAGTCATAGAAACAATGAATGAAGTTGGCGTTCATGTTCCAGTTATGGGAGTAGCTAAGGGACCGGAACGAGATGCAGGGAAAGAAAAATTGTATTTACCTTATGATTCCAAACCAATCATTTTAGAACATAATAGTGCTTTATTATTTTTCATTCAAAGATTGAGAGATGAAGCGCATCGTTTTGCGGTTGGTTCGCACCGATTGAAAAGACAAAAGAACTCTTTACGTTCTTCTTTAGATGAGATAGAAGGTATTGGGAGTGTGCGTAGGAAAGCTCTGCTAACACATTTTGGTTCTCCTCGAGCAGTATTAGAAGCTTCTATATCGGAATTGATGCAGGTAGCGGGCATTTCAGAAAATATTGCAAAAAAAATCTATACATTTTCACACAAATGAGTATGATGTTAATCAGAAATATAAAGTGGAGATTCAAATGAAAAAGAAAGTAAATATTCCAAACTTATTAACGATTGGTCGTATTTGGGCTATTCCTTTAATTGTTGCGACCTTCTTTTTTGACGGACCTATTTCTGCATGGACAGGGGTTGTCTTGTTTGCATTAGCTGGAATTACTGATTATATGGATGGATATTTAGCCCGACACTTAAATCAAGTTTCTAGATTTGGTCGAGTTTTGGATCCTATTGCCGATAAGCTACTTGTTGGAGCAATTTTGCTGATGTTAGCCTATACAGAACGTTTGGAAGTTTTCGCGATTATTCCGGCTGTTATTATTATGTGTCGGGAAATTTTAGTCTCTGGACTTCGTGAATTTTTAGCCGAAATTAAAGTTGGCTTGCCTGTTACAAAGTTAGCAAAATGGAAAACAACATTTCAGATGATTGCTCTTCCAGTCTTAATGGTTTCTAAACCAGGGGAGGCCCCTGCTTTTCTACATTTAGATTGGGTTGGCGCAATTGCCTTATGGTTTGCCGCCATTATGACAGTTATTACAGGTTATGATTATTGGAAATCAGGTTCTAAGTATTTAAACGAAGAAAAATAAATAATAAAATAACAGAACAAAAGGTATTCTTTGTCATATCTATAGGAAGTTTATTTAAGTCCTAATTCGTCCATTTTTTGACGGATGGATAAGATATCTTTCCAAGCTAAACGTTTTTGAATGGGGTTCCTTAATAAAAAGGCTGTGTGTAAAATAGGAATAGCTGGAATAGGACTATTTAAGTTTGGCGTTTGGTAAGTTATCCAATTCCCCCTCATCTTCATAATGCCAGAGCTTGAACCTGTTAGAGAACTGGTTGAGACGCCTCCAATCATAACTAAAATTTTAGGATGTAACAACTCTATGTGACGTTCTATAAACGGCATACATAAAGAAATTTCTGAACTGGAAGGATTTCGATTTCCTGGGGGACGCCAAGGAATAATATTTGTTATATAAACATTCTTTTCTCTGGATAACCCAACAGAAGACATAATTTTATCTAATAACTGACCGCTAACCCCAACAAAAGGGCGTCCTAAACGATCTTCGTCTGCTCCGGGAGCTTCTCCAACAAACATAATGGGAGCGTTTGTAGGACCTTCACCAAAAACTGTATTTTTAGCTGTTTTTTTGAGTGCACATCCATTGAAGTTTAAAACAGCTTCTTTTAGCTCGTCTAATGTTTGCGCAGATTGAGCAAGGTTTACTGCCGTTTGAAGTAAATTATCTGGAAGTTGCTCTTGCTTTTCTGGGATAGATGCTGTCGTAGGAGATAGGATGCTTTTTCTTAATAAGATTTTTTCTTCTGGTTTATTGAAACGATTAATCGGATGCTCTCCGATTGTTTCTGTTACACCAGATGTTATATACCACTCTAAAATTTCTTTTTTCGAACTCATTTTTTATTTTTTTAAGAAAAATCTGTATTTCAATTTATTTTTCTCTATACTATACAAGGTTTTTTTGAAAATGACGAGTCTAAAATAGAAAAAGTGTTTTATGAAATGAAGAAAAGAACCGTTTTTTTGTTGGGGCTGATAAGTATTATCTTATCCGCATGTGTCTATTTTTCTGTTCCTAAAGAAAAAATAGAAACTTCTTCTGTTCAAACAGAAGAAAGTATGAGTGAAATGGATCAAGCTTTTTATGCGGTGGTAGGAAATAGAGCTTATAGAGAGCCTCCTCAGGATGCCGCTTTTGGAGACTTTCTAGCAGCTTCTTTTGCAAAAACACAAAATGATTTCAGTAAATCAGCGGTCTCTTATGCAAAGGCTCTTGAGAAAGATCCAGAATCTCCTGATTTGTTGGAAAATACCTATTTGATGTATGTCTTAGCCGGAAATGTTCAAGAGGCTGTTCCTTTCGCTGCTATGGCTGCAGAGAAAAATCCTCAAAATATTCTTCCTAAGCTTGTTTTATTTTCTGATCTGATTTTACGCAAAGAATATTCTTTAGCTCATGATCTGCTAAATCAACAGAAAGAGAATATGGGAAATGAATTTTTTGACGTTTCTCTATATCCTTTACTGAATGCATGGGTATACGTCGGGGAAAATAATCAAAAAAAGGCTATTTTGTCTTTGAAGCCATTGCTCGAAGTTAAAGGGCTTGAAAGTATTTATTATTTACATGAAGGCCTTATTTTAGATTATTTTGGCGAAAATGCTAAAGCGACTGCAGCTTATACTAAGTTGGAAAAATCTCCGGATGGGCAGTCTCTTAGAAGTATGATGGTTATGTATGATTTTTATCGGAGGCTTAATTTACTTAATCAGAAAGAAGAATTCTTAAAAGCATATCAAACAACACAGAACTCTAGTTTTGTCTCAAAAGATATGATGACAAATCCAAAAGAAAAATATCGTGCGTTAAGTGCTGCTGATGGTATTTCTATGGTTTTCTTTGATATCGGAAGTTTTGTGAGCCAAACAGAAAATTATGAAACTGCACTCTATTTAATTCAATTAGCTATTTATTTAAATCCAGAATCTTCTATTAATAAATTATTTTTAGGAGAAGTCTTAGAAGCTATGGGACAATATCAAATGGCAAATGTTGTCTATCGTTCCTTTCCTAAAGGGAAAGATTTGTATAGATCCATGCAATTGAGATTGGTTTTAAGCTTACAAAAAATAGGTCAGCTTAATGAAGCTAAAAATGAATTAATTCATCTTATTCAAGAATATCCGAATATTCCTCTTTATTATATGACTTTGGGAGATGTTTATAGAGATATGGAGGAATATCAGAAATCTCTCAAGGCATATGAAAAAGCTTTTGATACATTTCAGTTAAAAGAAGATCCTCAAGCAGCAATATTATACTTTAATATGGCGGTTTGTTATGAACAACTTGGTGATATAGAGAAAACGGATGAATTGCTTCAAAAAGCGGTTTCTCTTGATGGAAAGAACCCTATTTATCTTAATTATTTAGGATATACATGGGTAGAAAGAAATAAAAATTTACAGCAAGCATTACAGATGATTCAAGATGCTGTAAAACAAGCTCCAAATGATGGAAATTTACTGGATAGCTTGGGTTGGGCTTATTATACTATCGGGGATTATGAGGCTGCTTTACCTGTTTTAGAAAAAGCTGTAGAATACGAAGCCGGAAATGCGGTTATAAATGATCACTTGGGGGATGTTTATTGGCGCTTAGGACGGTATAGAGATGCTCGATTTCAATGGGAGCATGCTCGTTCTTTAAAACAAAATAATACAGAAAAACGACGTGAACAACTTTCTGAAAAAATAGAAAAGGGATTACCACCTATTCATAAATAAACCCATTTTTGTTTATGTTGGTTCAAGACCAGGAAGGTACGCTTCGATAATTTTATTTTTTATTTCTTGAGAAGGTGTAGAAGAGGTTATTTTACGCAGTGGTGTTGGTTCATTAAAGTTAAATTCTCCTTGTATTGCAATTAAGGTCTCTTTAACACTGTGGACAGCATTTTGTACAACTTCAGTTGTCGCTTGAACGGTTTTTCCTAGGGATGCTTTAGCAGAGGAGATATGGTGTGGTGCCATATAGAAAACGTAACTTAGATTTTCTCTTTCTTTTTCATGTTCAATTAAACTCAATCGATTTAAGCGGTTTTCTAAGTACTTTTGAGAATGTACAAAATTAATAGCTTGTGTGTAATCTTTATCATTTTCAAAAGTTTGGATGAAGTCAAACATTGATTTTATTTCATAAGGAGAACTTTTTTGACACATAATAGAAAAGACGTTTTCACCTTGACTGTCTTGATGTGTGAGTAAAGAAATCATTTTTTCATGGGGGATATCGGTTAGACAAGGGATTTTCTTTGTAGAATGTAATTGAGGAGTAAGTTTTAAATAGTATAGAAGAGGCGTATCTTGGGTATCTTCTAATCCTAAATCTTTATAATGAGGTATAAAAGTTAAAGAAGCGCCAGCTTGAACAAGTTTCATTCCTAAATCGAAGTTATCTCGAGGTGCTGCAAAAGCCATTAAGGCCATACTTAATTGATCTTCTTTTTTGAGGCAGGATTTCCATCCTTTATGGCGGTAAAATAGGACAGCATCAATGAGATATGGATTATTTTTTTCTATGGCAAGGTGCAAAAGATCCTTTGGATTTTGGGAATTAGGAACGAAATATGCAAGGTCTGGATTTTCATAAATTAAGTGGCTAAGACAATATAAGCTAATGTTTCGGAGTTGTCCGTTTAAAGTAGGTTTTGTCGCTTCTTGCATTAAGTTGGTTGCTTTGTTATAGAGACAAACGAGCGTTTCTTTTTCAGGATACGTTTCGGAGTCAAAGGGAGCCAAAGCATAATAGGCTTTTATTAAAGCTTGCTGAAATCGAGCATCCATACATGGAATAAGTTCTTGCTGTTTTGAATCAGTCATAAAAACTCTCCTTTTTTTACATTATATAGAAAATTCTATAAAATGTCAAATAGTTAAAGGAATAACTCTGAAGGTTTTAAAATATGTTTTGTATCTTTCTTTATTATTTGTTAAACTTTTTCAAGTAGTCTTAGTCCTTAAGGAGTTATCAGGTGGTGACGCAAATAAATGATGTCTCAGATGCTTTAATTGTTATTAATGAGCGAGGAGTTATTCTTAGAATTAATCCTGTTGCAGCATCTTTATTTGATTATCACGCAGAAGAGTTAATAGGAAAACACATAAAAACAATATTGCCTCCGACGAATCAAAATCCAACAGAAGAAAAAGGTGTTGTTTTCGAAGTCTTAAAAGGACAAATGGAGTCAGTTTACAAAAAAGGTTTAAAGAAAAATGGTTTTTCTTTTCCAATAGATTTATTTGTTGTTCCTAATATGGACGGAAGCTATACATGTGTTGTTAAGGATGATACGTCTCGTTTTTTCCATGAGCAAATAGAGACAATGGCTAATGTTGTTTTAAGGCGCGTTCTTATCGGAGAAGGTTTAGAACACTTTGCCGCTTTTATTTTAGAGCAATTACAAGAAGTTTTCCCTTTTCCTCTCATGTGGATCGGGCAATATGAAAAAGAAGAGCAGGGTGTTTTGGTTATGTCTTCTTTGGGCGTATTATCACAAATGGCGTCTCCGCGCACACTTTTTACACATACGGACAAAGCAGTTCATCCAGCTGTATTAGCTTGCGAAAGGATGACAACAGTTTCTGATGAAGTAGCAGATGAGAACGGTAATCTCTATAAAATGATAGCGTTCCCATTCTTGTCAAAAAAAGATGTTGTTGGTGTTTTAACGGTTTTATCTCCTAAAGAGCAAATGAATCATATTGTCTTAAATCGGTTTGAAAATATAGCTCTTCGGCTTGGAATGATATTACAAATTTCAGAAGATCAAAAATTTTTAAGATTGCTGAGTACTGCTATTTCATCAGCAATGAATGCTGTATTTATCACGGAACAACATGGAAAAATTATTTGGGTTAATGAGGCTTTTACTCATTTGACGGGCTACACTTTTGAGGAAAGTGTTGGTAAAAATCCTAGTTTTTTATATTCAGGTCTTCAGCCGCCAGAATTTTACAAAGAAATGTGGCATACGATAAAATCGGGTCGTTCCTGGCGAGGAGAACTTGTAGATAGACATAAAGACGGCTCTCTATTTACAATAGAGCAAATGATTACGCCAATTTTAGACTATGAGGGACGAGTTACACATTATGTTGCCGTATATGATGATTTAACGGCAAGGAAAGATGCTGAAGGTAAGATTATGCATCTTTCTAATTATGATCAATTAACAGGTCTTCCTAATCGGTCTCTTTTCCATGAGAAATTGAAGCAAATTATTTTAAAAGCGTCTAAGGTTAATGAATGTATAGCTGTTTTATTTGTAGATATATCAAGCTTTAATCGAGTGAATGATACACTTGGTCATGCTGCTGGTGATCAAATTTTGAAGATAATGGCAGACCGAGTGATTGGTTGCGTGACATCTAAAGACTGGGTTGCTCGTATTGATGGAGATGAGTTTGCTATTATCCTGCGTGATATTCAACAACCAGACGAGGCTGGAGATATAGCTCACCAAATCATTCGTCAAATACAAGAGCCAATTAAAATGGATAAAGATGAAATCGTTTTAGGTGGATGTGCAGGGATTTCTATTTTCCCTTATGACACAAGGGATTCTGAAAAACTTATAAATTATGCAGATATGAGCTTATTTAAAGCTAAAAAAGCTGGTCCTAATTCATATTTTTTCTTTTCTCAACAATTAAATACGGAAATAGAGGAGAGATTAAAATTAGAGCAAGATATGCGGAAGGCTCTTATACAAAATGAATTCTTTTTAAACTATCAACCTCAGGTAGATCTGAAAACGGGGCACGTAAGTGGATGGGAAGCACTCGTTCGTTGGAGGCATCCTCAAAAAGGGCTTATTTCCCCTAACTTATTTATTTCCGCGGCAGAAGATACAGGATTAATTGTTCCTTTGTTTACTTTTGTAATGGAAGAAGCTGTGAAACAATTGAAATCTTGGAATAAGATGGGGTATAAGGATATGACAATGGCCGTGAATATGTCATCGGCTCAGTTTGAAGATAGAGACTTTTTAGAGACAATTCAGAAAGTTTTAAAAAAGTATCGCGTCCGTTCAAAAACTTTTGAATTAGAACTAACAGAATCTCTTTTAATGAAGGATGCTCGAAAAGCTCAAGAGATATTATGCTTACTTTCTGAGAGTGGTATTCGTATTGCAGTGGATGATTTTGGGACAGGCTACTCGTCTTTAAATTACTTGCATCGATTCCCTGTAAATAAGTTAAAAATAGATCGTTCTTTTGTGAAAGATATTATTTCAGATAAAGAAAACATAGCCATTGTGAAAGCAATTATCAGTTTAGGTCATATTCTAGGGTTAGAAGTTGTTGCAGAAGGTGTAGAAGATGCTAAACAATTACATCTACTGAAACGATTAGGGTGTGATTCGATTCAAGGATTTTATTTAGGAGTTCCTATGTCTCCGGAAGATGCGACTTTATTTTTGCAAAAGAAGAACAAAAAGAGCTAATATAATTCATAAAATTTTTCATTTTTATAATAAACAGTTTTGTTACGGCCAGTTTTTTTAGCCTTATATAAAGCCTGATCAGCCATATTTAAGACAAAATCGGAGCTTTCATTCCCTACTTTTTCAGCCACACCAGCCGAGAGCGTAATTTTAATAGAAGCTAAATAAGGATATTTTTCATTTTCTTGACTGTATCCATTATGAGAAGGGGCACGCAAGAAAAAATCGGAATTAGAAATTAATGCACGAGTTTCTTCTATTTCATCCAATACTTCTTCTAGGTGTTTATAAGGGAATAATAAAACAAACTCTTCCCCGCCATAACGGTAGATATGACCTGATTTGGCATATTGAGATAATCGAGCAGAAATCATGCGTAAACCTTGATCTCCTACTTCATGTCCATAAGAATCGTTTAGTCGTTTAAAAAAATCTATATCCATAATAGAGAGCGTATATGGATGTCGTTCAAATTGCCGTAGCGCATTTGTAAGAGCGCGTCTTCCAGGAACATTAGTTAGTTCGTCAAGAAAGGCCATTCGATGAGATATTTGGAGAAGACTAAATAATATAGTTGTTGTTGCAGCTAAGAAAAATATAGTAGGGATATTTCGTTCATAAATAAAATAGAAAGAAATGAAAGAAGTTGAAAAAACTCCAATGAACGCTGTATCTAGGAGAGTTCTTTTCTTATGGAATAGCCATAAACATAAAGCAAAGAAAAGAATAAAACTAAATAAGCCTAATTGAGGCATAGCGGACATTTTGGGGCCAAAGAAAGTAAAGTTAATGATATTGGATAAGTTATATTGGAAATTTTTGAAAATGCTTTCGCCAAAAAGAGAAGGTAATAAATAAGTTAAAAAGTAAATAGTAATGATTTGTCCAGCAATAACAATAATTTTTCGAATAAAGGCATGAATAAATAAATCGTCTTGCTTGACATGGGTTATTAAGTAAACGTTGACAGGGAATAACAAGCACATTAAGGGATATGCGATAAGAGTATAATAATTGTTATCAAATCGATGGTCAGCAAAGTACTCGATGAGAGAGTATGCTAAAATAGTTAATAAGAGCAGGAAAAAAGCTTTATCTTGTTTAAGCCATAAACTTAAGCCTAGAGAAATAGCACAAATAGTATAGATAGCTGTTTTTAGGACGATATATAAAGTATGTTCATCTAAAACGATAGATAAGAAGAAAGCTCCAACAAGGACTGTCAGAATACATAAGAAAGCATATAGAAAAGATGAAAATAGTTTTTTCATTATATTTTTACTTTTTCTTTCTTGCCTAAAGCATTATTATAACATAAAAAAAAGGAATAGTTAAGAGAAAAGATACAAAGTTGGATAAGAAGGAGCAAAGATGAACAAAGAAGAAATACAAAAATTTTTTGAATTGTTGAAAGAGAAAGACCCTCACCCGAAATGTGAATTGAACTATAAAAATGCTTATACACTTATGGTTGCTATTATTTTGTCGGCTCAGGCAACAGATAAAGGGGTCAACAAAGCAACGGAAAAGTTGTTTGAAAAAGTTCAAACACCAGAACAGATGCTTTCTTTAGGAGAAGAGGGGTTAAAGGAATACGTAAAAAGCTTAAATTATTATAATAATAAGAGCCATAACATTATAAAGATGACAGAAGTATTGCTTGATAAATATCAGGGGTGTTTTCCGATGGATTTAGATGAATTACAGACATTACCTGGTGTAGGTCGAAAAACGGCGAATGTTTTTTTAAATGTATTAGAACATCGACCGCTTATAGCGGTTGATACACACGTATTTCGACTAAGCAATCGATTAGGGTTGGCGCCAGGGAAGACACCTTTAGAAGTAGAAATGAAATTAGCTCGAGTTGTTCCTCAAGAATATAAGCCTGATGCACAACATTGGTTAGTTCTATTAGGGCGTTATATTTGTAAAGCGAAAAATCCTAAATGTTTTGAATGTCCGGTATCTAGTGTTTGCCATGCAAAAGAAAAATTAATTTAATTCTTTCCAAAGATATTTCTTTTTTGTATGCTTTAATCGAGGGGATAAGTAATGGGTCAAATTTTAAAAAAAATTGTTTGTCTTTTCTTTTTATTGATTATGGGGCAAGTTTCATATGCTCAGGATTCTTCTCGGCAGGAAGTAACAGCTTTTGATAATCGTCTTAATTTTGGAGAAGAAACAATTGTTGACATAGATGGGAATCCTATTTTTTTGATAGGAGAAACAGTTGTTCCTGCGACAGAAAAAAAATCAGAGGCATTTATTCCAACTCCTGTGAATTGGAAGGAAGAAAATCAGAAAGTAAGTATAAAAACTCCATTTGGAGAAAAACTTTCTGTTCCCTTCATTGAACATATTCCTTACTTTTTTATAACCATCCAACTTTTATCAAATGGTCAAGCGTTGGTAACAGAAAATATTCAATTAATAGTTACGCCTGAAGGGCCACATAACATATTTTCTCGTATTTATGATACAAAAGTCATAACTCCCCAAGGTATTTATTGGCCTGTTCATAGAAATATAATTAAAGTTTCGCACAATTATCGGTCTTTAGATTTTGCCATTCGGCAGGATGAAGGTAATGATCGGATGATTCTTACTTTTCCTGAAATAAGGGCATTAGATCCTGGATTACATATATTTGAAATTTCATATTTAGTTCCAGAAGCTCTGATTTCAGGAGAAAATGTAGATTTATTATTTTTAAATTTATTAGGGCGCTCTTTGCCATATCCTATTGAGCGAATGGGGTTGCTAGTTAGTATTCCTGCTTCTACGAAGGTCGTTGGGAAGAAGCTTCTTTTTGGAGAGAATAATATTGCTGTTGAGAATACCGTAGAAATAGGAGAAGATGAAAATGGCCACATAGCTATGAAAGTTACTCGCCTTTTACCCCCTTTAACTGATGTTCGTTTAGATATTATGATGGAAAAAACGCCAGAGATAGAATTACCTATTTTTTCTAAAATAGGAGATTTCCTTTTTAATAATTTTTTATTTACAATAATAGGAATTATTACTTTCTTAATTTTGAGTTATTATTTGATTGAAGCGAAATTCCGTGGTACGGAAAATATGCGTAAAAAAACAAGGATGAAAGTTGCTCAAAAACTTTCTTATTCCGCCGATTTGTTAAGATATGTTCTCTATCGTGTTTCAGATGCTCGGACTGCAGCAAGTATTTTGTTATCTATGGCTGAAAAAGGAATTGTTATATTAGATGTACAATCAGATGAAAAGTTATCCATAACAAAAGGAAACCAAAAAAGAGGATTGACGCTTTCACAAAAATATATTTTGAATCGACTATTTTCAAAGGCATCTAACCAAGCTTATTGGGATTCATATCATTTCCAAAATGATAAGAAATTGTGGCGTATAATTCAGGTTGAATATTTTTTTGAATATTTCAAAGTTGCATCTCAGGAGTTATTCGGAGGATGGGTTTTAGCCGGTATTTTCTTGTTTTTGATAAGCCTTACAAAAATCACGCCAAATGATGTTTTATTTATAAGTATTTTCTTAGCTAGCTCTGTTATCGTCGGTACGGGAATATTTATTTCTAAAGGTCCTTACCAAGCCTTAATACGAGAGACTTATGAAAATAAAGAGAAGTATTTGAAAGGTATTCTTAAAGATTCAATAGATCAACAAAGAAAAACAATAGAAAATAATGTTTCTATATTAGTAGCTATAGATGGTATTCGCCGTAATGTAGGGAATGACCTAAAAATTAAATTCCCTCTTCTATTTCAAGGAAAGGAGGGAAAAGAAATTTCCTTGACTTTTATAGATAAAATAGTCTTAAATAAAAATCATCATTGAAAGGAGAAAAATATGTCAGGTTTTCTAACATTCGCTTTAATTTTAGCAATTTGTGTTGTCATTGTTCTTATAAAAAGTATTGTTATCGTTCCGCAAGGATATGAATATACTGTTGAAAATTTGGGACGCTTTACAAGATTATTGCGGCCAGGTTTTCATGTCCTTGTTCCTTTTATTGAAAGAGTGGGGAACAAAGTCAATAGAATGGAGCAGGTATTAGATGTTCCCTCTCAGGAAGTTATTACGAAAGATAATGCGATGGTTCGTGTAGATGGCGTTGTCTTCTTTCAAATACAAGAAACAGCAAAGGCAGCTTATCAAATCCATGATTTATATTCGGGTATATTAAATCTTGTTATGACAAATATTCGAACGGTTATTGGAGGCATGGAAATAGATGAATTATTAAGTCAACGAGATGTTATTAATCAACGTCTTTTAACAGTTGTTGATGAAGCGACTATTCCTTGGGGGACAAAGATTACGCGTGTAGAAATTAAGGATATTTCTCCTCCTCGTGACTTAATTGATGCTATGGCTCGTCAAATGAAAGCAGAGCGTGAAAAAAGAGCAAATATTTTAGAGGCAGAAGGATTTAAACAGGCCGCTATTTTGAAGGCTGATGGAGAAAAGCAATCTGCTATTTTGTCAGCGGAGGGTCGTAAAGAGTCTGCATTTAGAGATGCTGAAGCAAGAGAGAGAGAGGCTCAAGCAGAAGCTAAAGCCACTCAAATGGTGTCTGAAGCGATAGAAAAAGGGAGTGTTCAAGCACTTAATTATTTCCTTGGTCAGAAATATGTTGAGGCTTTGCAGGAAATCGTTCAATCTCCTAACCAGAAGTTATTGATGTTACCTTTAGAAACATCAGGATTAGTTGGAAGCTTAACAGGCATTGCAGAATTAACAAAAGAAGTTTTTAAGAAAGAGGGCACTATTGAAGTAGCTCATAAAGGTAAAGGAAAAGATAAGGTATGAAAGAAGTTTGGCTTTCGTTGTCTCTAACAGGAATGTGGGGATGGCTTGTTTGTGGCTTAGTATTAATGATGGCAGAACTTTTTGTTCCAGGCGTTTTTATTGTTTGGATTGGAATAGGGGCTGTTTTAACAGGTTTTGTAGTTGCTTTTTTTCCCGATTTATCTTTTTCATTTCAATTAGTTGTTTTTGCTGTTTTCTCAGCCATATCTGTTTTCCTCGGGTGGTTTGTTTACGGTAAAGTTTTTGGAAAATCAGAAAAGGAAAATTATTCTTATCTCAATCAAGGAGCAAAAGAATTTATAGGGAAAAGTTATCCTTTGGTAAAGGGAATAAAAGATGGGCAAGGTCAAGTTAAAATAGGAGATACGGTTTGGCTTGTGAAGTCAGATGAAGCTCTTAAATCTGGAGAAATGGTTACTGTAGATAAAGTTGATGGAATAGTTCTGTATGTTTCAAAAAAAGGGGAGAAGCATGTTTCATAAATTATTAGCGGGATTAGCGGTTTCAACGATAATCCTGACTGTACAAGCTCAAGAGTTAGTAACGGTAACGCCAGAAAGCAGAGAAAAATTAACAGTTACTATTTATAACCAGGGAATTGGTTTAATTAAGGATGTTCGTCAAGTTCCTCTACAACAGGGGAAGAATCAAATTGCTTTTTCTGATATTTCCGATCAAATGATTCCAGAATCAGTTTTTGTTTCAGGGAAAGGGATAGAAGTTCAAGAACAAAACTTTAATTTTGATTTACTGACTCATGATAACATGATGAGGAAAGCGATTGGGTCAACTGTAGATATTGAATGGACAAATCCTGTTACTGGAGCGACAGAAAGTCAGAAAGCTCAAGTTTTGGCTTTTAATGACGGGAATCCTGTTTTGAAAATAGGAAATAAAATAGAAACGAAATATCCTGGGCGTATTTTATTTAATCAGATACCTAAGAATTTGTGGTCAAAGCCAACATTAATATTAGATTTGATGAGTAAGCAAGCTGCGGGAGAAAATATTGAACTGTCGTATTTATCCAATGGGATAAATTGGAAGGCGGATTATGTTGCTGAACTTAATGATTCAGACGACGAAATGGATTTAAATGGTTTGGTAACTTTAACTAATAACACACAAGTTAATTATGAAAATGCGACATTACAGCTTGTCGCAGGAAGCGTTAATATAACTCGTCCAACTCCTCGATTGATGTATGAAAAGGCAGCGATGTTATCTGTTCAAAATGCAATGACAGCCGATTCTGCTATGGGATCAGAGCAGTTAGGGGATTACTATTTATATACATTAGATCGTCCGACAGATATTTTATCTAATCAAACAAAACAAGTCGCTTTATTGAGTGGAGACGCTATAAAAGTTCAGAAGCAATATAAATTTACGAATGTTATTAACGTTGCTTATACAACTGATTTTGAAGATGTTAAGCCATCCGTTTTCTTGGAATTTAAAAATAAGAAGGAAGATGGTTTAGGATTGCCTTTACCAAAGGGGACTATTCGTGTTTATAAAAAAGACCAGAACAATCGATTAATTTTTGTTGGTGAAGATAATATAGAGCATACAGCAATTAATCAAGATATTAAGCTTCGTTTAGGTCAGGCATTTGATATTACGGCAAAAGGAAAGAAAACAAGTTATACTTCTGTCAGTAATGATGTTTATGAGGTGGGTTTTGAAGTTGCTTTAAGTAATGCCATGAAAACTCCAGTTTCAGTAAGATTTGAGCAAAGATTGCCTAATAATTGGCGCATTTTATCAGAAAGCCAAAAGAGCTTAAAAGAAAATGCAAATACAATTTATTGGAATGTTGAGATTCCTCCGGAAGGCCAAACAATTTTAACATTTAAAGTACAAATTACTAAGAAAAATTCTGGATCAAAATAAGATGAAAAAAACACATTTTGTTCATTTTATCGGAGGGTGTTTTTTTAGTATTTTATGGGTGACACAGATATTTGCGCGCGCTCCTTATGCAGATATAACTGAATTATTGAATGAAGCTCCACAGAATGACGTAACGGAGTTAATTCGACAAATTCAAGACCCAGAGAAAAATGAGCAAAAATTAATGGAGAAGTTTTTTGAACTTCCATTTGAATATCGTCAATATGTTTTTCCTGCTTTACATAAAACGCGAGGGATTTCTTATAAGACAAGGACGATGCCCGGAGTCATTGAATGGAAAGGTAAACTTCCGACACGTTTAGCTCCAGAAGTTCAAGAATTTGCCAAAGAAAATTTGCCTTACTTGTCTCCTTTTATGTATCCTTATTTAATGCCTGAAATGTGGCCATCATTTTACAAAAATAAAGATGTTCCTCAAAAGGAGGTTATTCCACCTATTGTCAGTTTAGATAATAAAGATTTTTTCAAAGTTTATCGGCCTAAATTTAGAACCTTAGAAGAACGTGGAATTTATCCTTTGCGGCCTCGTCCGGAAGCCGAGGGAGATATGTCAAAAGAAGATGTGGAAAAAGTTATAAATGTTATTCAATCTTTTAAACAATTCGCTGAAGGTGAAGAAGGGAAAGAACGAATGATGAAAGTTGCCTTAGCTTTGCCGAGAACGGCTGTTTTTGATGCAATGGAAAATCCATGTACGTCTTTGGTTGATCGTTTATATCAGACAGGAAATAGTGTTTTTGTTGAAAATGAATTTTATCAAATCGGTATGACGCGAAGTGAATTTACCAATAAGTGCGATCGTGTTATTAAGGCGTTTCGTGTAGCCAAAACACCTCCAAGCATTGTTCAGGATGTTCTTCAACGAAAGAAAGCTTATTTATTAATCGAAAAATATTTAGACCCAATGGTTCGTCAAGCATGGAAAACGACGATAGCGATGTTTGAAACGACACCAGCAGATGTGGACGCGGTTAAAGGAGATATGGAAACATTGGATAATCTATTTCGCCCACGTTATTTTATGTTAGGAACTCCGCTTTTACTTGACTTTTAAGATTTTTCCTATATCGTATGATGTAAGTAAGGAGAAAAAGAATGAGTTGGACGCCAGAATTAATAAAAGAATTAAAAAAATTGTGGAAGAAAGGTTTAACGACAGGAGAAATTGGTCGTTCAATCGGAATGAGTAAGAATGCTGTTGTCGGAAAGGCTCATAGACTTGGTTTAGAAAGCAGACCGTCTCCAATTAAAAGAGAAGTAAAAATAAAAAAAGAAAAGCCTCGTACAGTCATTAAGAAAGAAGTTAAATCAGCACAAAAAGTAATAGAAGCGCCTATTGAAGCAGAAATCGAAGAGGCTGTAAAACCTGTTAAAAAAGTAAAAACGGGTAAGATAAAAGGGGTTAAGTTAGTTGATTTGAAACCAACTTCTTGTCGTTGGCCTGAGGGAGACCCTAAAGATCCAGATTTTCATTTTTGTGGAAAAGAAATCGTTCCTGGTAAATCTTATTGTGAGGAACATTGCGCAGTAGCCTATTCAGGTATCTTTAAGGCAAGATGAACAAAGCAGGACAGAAAATTTGTTTAATTGATGGCTCTGGCTATATATACAGAGCTTTTTATGCTATCCCGCCAATGACACGCCCTAAAGACCAAAAGCCTATAAATGCTGTTTATGGGTTTACGTCTATGTTGATGCAGTTTTTTAAAGAAAATCAGTATGAATATATAGGTGTTGTTTTTGATGCGGAACGGCATAATTTTAGAAATGATATTTATCCTGACTATAAAGCGACACGTCGAGAAACACCAGAAGAATTAATACCTCAATTTCCTCTTATTAGAGAGGCAGTAAAAGCTTTTAACGTTCTTAGTGTTGAAGAAGAGGGCTTTGAAGCAGATGATTTAATTGCAAGTTATACAAAAGCCGCTTTAGATCAAGAAATGGAAGTTGTTATTGTTTCTGCTGATAAAGATTTAATGCAGTTAATGGGCCCTCATGTATCAATTTATGATCCGATGAAAAGACAAATGTTGGGGCAGGAAGATGTTAAGGCTAAATTCGGCGTATCTGCGTGTCAAGTGATAGATGTTCAGGCTTTGGCGGGAGATACGTCTGATAATGTTCCGGGTGTAAAAGGCATAGGAATTAAAACAGCTTCAGAGCTTATTCAAGAGTTCGGTTCTTTAGAAAATTTATTAGAAAACGCACATCAAATACAACAAGCTCGACGACGTGAGCTTATTGTTAATGGAAAGGAAAATGCTCTTATTTCTAAGAAACTTGTTACATTAAGAGATGATGCTCCTTTGCCTTATTTGATAGATTCTTTTGTTGCTCAGAAACCAGATTCTGAGACAATTAGAACTTTTTTAGAGGATAATGGTTTTAAAAGTTTATTAGGTCGATTAAGTGGTTTTATAGAAGAAAAAAATAAAGAAACGCAGCCTATTTATTCGCATGATATAGAAATACATTATGAGGCCGTCCAAGATAAACAATCTCTTCAAGAGTGGGCAGATTTAATTAAGGAAAAAGGAATTGTCGCTATAGATACAGAAACAGATTCGCTTAATCCTTTTGAAGCAGAAATGGCAGGGATTTCTTTATGTGTTGAGGAAGGAAAAGCATGTTATATTCCTTTAAGGCATACATCTTTAAATTCTGCAGAAGAGGATAGAGTTGATTTATTTGATTTTGATTCTAGCCCGACTGTAGAAAAACCGATACAGGTAAGTTTATCAGATGTAAAAGAAATTTTACTTCCTGTTTTGAAAGATGAGGGTGTCGTAAAGATAGGGCATAACATTAAATTCGATTTGCAGGTCCTTAAGACAGAATTTGGAGATGATTTTCAAATGGCTCCAATTGAAGATACAATTGTTATGGCGTATGACTTATATGGAACATCTCATGGTTTGAGTATGGATGAGTTAGCTCATATTTATTTAAATAAGGAAACTATACATTATGAAGATGTTTGTGGCAAAGGGAAAAACGCTATCTTATTTAAGTATGTACCATTAGAAAAGGCGGTTCCTTATTCTGCGGAAGATGCAGATATAACAATGCGATTATATCATCTTTTTAAGCAACGATTAAAAGAAGAAAAAGCTGAAACAGTTTATCAAAACATTGATTGTCCTTTAATAACCGTTTTGACAGAAATGGAAAGACGAGGAATCTTGGTGGATAAGGGGACATTGATGCAACTGAGCTTGAAATTCTCTAATGAGATGAATCGTTTGGAAAAAGAAATTTACAATTTAGCAGGAGAGTATTTTAATATTAATTCTCCCTTACAATTAGGTGAAATTTTATTTGAGAAGATGAAATTAGAAGGAGGGAAAAAGAACTCCAAAACAGGATATTGGTCAACAGATCAAGAGACTTTAGAATCTTTGGCAGCTCAAGGAATAGAATTACCTGCAAAGATGTTAGATTATCGTCAGTATAGCAAATTAAAGACGACTTACGCAGATGCATTAACAAAGATGATAGATAATAAAACAGGTCGTGTTCATACAACTTTTTCTCAAACAGTAACGGCAACGGGACGGTTAGCATCTAACAATCCTAATTTACAGAATATACCTATTCGTACTGAGGCTGGACGTTTAATTCGTTCAGCGTTTGTTGCACAGAAGGGAAAAGTTTTGTTATCGGCTGATTATTCTCAGATTGAGCTTCGTCTTATTGCTGATGTTGCAAATGTGAAAAAATTAAAGGAAGCATTTGCGCAAGGATTAGATATTCACGCAGCAACAGCTTCTCAAGTTTTTAATATTCCTATTGAGAATATGGATCCAATGATACGGCGAAATGCTAAAGCGATTAACTTTGGAATTATTTATGGAATTTCTCCGTTTGGGCTGGCTCGGCAATTAGGAATTACAAAGACAGAAGCTAAACAGTATATTGATTCATATATGGCTCAATATCCGGAAATCGGGCAATATATGAATGATACAGTTCAATTTGCAAAAGAGCATGGATATGTTTTAACCCCGTTTGGACGAAAATGTTTTATTAGTGGATTTGATAGTGGAGCAACTAGAGGTTTTGCTTCAAGAGCTGCAATTAATGCTCCTATTCAAGGGGGGGCGGCAGATATGATTAAAATGGCAATGAATAAAATGCCAGAAGCACTTAAATCTGCTCAATTAAAAACAACAATGATTTTACAGGTGCATGATGAGCTTATTTTTGAAACACCAGAAGATGAAATAGAAAAAGCATCTGCTTTAATTAAAGAGATTATGGAGAAAGTTGTGACATTGTCAGTTCCTTTAGAAGTCGAAATTGGAACCGGGCATAATTGGACACAAGCACATTAAAGAGGATAAGATGAAGAAACCAGAATTATTATTACCTGCGGGTTCTTTAGACCGCTTAAAGACAGCAATCATGTATGGAGCGGATGCTATTTATTGTGGCTTACCGAGTGTTTCTTTGCGGGCTAAAAGTTCTTTTACGATGGCAGATTTAAAAGAAGGCATTTTATACGCTCATGAGAAAGGTAAAAAAGTTTATTTAACATTGAACTTGTTTACGCATAATAGTGATATTCCAAGATTAACAGAATGTGTTCAAATGTTGAAATTATTAAAACCTGATGGAGTTATTATAGCAGACCCAGGTGTTTTTGCTTTTGTTGGTAAAATGTGTCCCGAGTTGCCTCGGCATATTTCAACGCAAGCGAATGTTTGTTCTGCGTTAACTGTAGAGTATTGGAAGGAGCAGGGAGCATCTCTATGCGTCTTAGGACGTGAAGTTCCTTTATCAGAGATGAGAGAAATTCGTAAAATGTGCCCTGATATTAAATTAGAAGCTTTTGTGCATGGAGCTATGTGTGTAAGTTATTCAGGTCGATGCTTGCTTTCTAATTTTATGACAGGCCGTAGTGCCAATAAAGGGAACTGTGCTCATTCATGTCGGTGGAAATATAAAGTTTATTTAGAGGAAGAACAACGTCCTGGGCAATTTTTTGAGTTGGAAGAGGACTCTCACGGAACATATATTATGAACTCTCGTGATTTGTGCCTTATGCCCAGATTAAATGAAGTTATGGATGTTGGTCTTGATTCCTTTAAAATTGAAGGGCGAAATAAATCAGAATATTATGTTGCTATTGCAGCAAGAGCTTATCGTAAAGCAATAGATGATTACTTTAATAATCCTAAAGACTGGAAACCCGATACTTATATTGAAGAATTGTCTACATTACAAAATAGAGGATATACACTTGGTTTCCTTGATGGGAATGCAGGACCAGAAAGTCATAATTACGAAATATCTGCAAGTTCTGGAGCTTGGCGATATGCTGGGTTGGTTCAATCAAAAACGAATGATAGTCTTATTTTTGAGATTAAGCATAAAATAGAAAAGGGAGATGTCATTGAATTTTTATCTCCTTCCCAATTTGAACCAATTGTTTGGGAAATGACAGAATTTTATGATGCTTCAAATAATGCACCACTGGAGAGCATATCATCAGGTCATCTTGGTCAAGCCATTCGAATTCCAATGCCAATAGAAATTTTAGATAAACTTCCAATATTATCTGTTGCACGTAAAAAAATAGTATAAAGAAAAATACATAAAATCTATTTAAGAAAATAGGGAAATAAAATGAGCATAAAAACAGTTTTGGTATGGGATTGGGATAATACGCTTGTGGACACATATGAAGTTATATATCGTTCATTAAATGATTTAAGTCGATATTATAAGAAACCGGAAGTAACACCTGAAGAAACACTTCGTATTATTGGTAATTCTGGGCGTAAGTATTTATTTCAACAATACGGTTTAAATATGGATGAAGCGTCTGATTTTTATTGGAAATGTTATTTAAAAAATGCTCATTATGTTAAGCCTATAAAAGGAGCCGAATCCTTATTAAAATGGACAAAAGAACAAGACTTTATAAGTGTTGTCGATAGTAATAAACGTGGAGATGTTTTAAGAAAGGAATGTCGAGATTTAAAGTGGACATCTTATTTTAATTCAATGGTTGGTTCAGAAGATACTTCTTATGAAAAGCCTTCTAAAGAAATGGCAATGTCTATTTTGGAGAAACTGGAATACGATAGATTAATAGTTATTGGAGATGGTTTGTCAGATATGCAGTTGGCTAAAAATTTAAATGCGACTTCTATATTTGTACGAGACATTCCACCTGCAGTAGACGAGTTTAAGAATGTTCGTATAGATTTTGATTGTAAAGATTTAAAACAAGTTAAAGAGGTTTTACAACAGCTTAAATAAATTATTTGTTGTTATATTCTTTTAAAATAATATCGCATACTTCTTGAGGCGTTAAATCAGTTGTATCAATTACCATATCAAAGTTATTGGGGTCCTCAATATCCACCCCATATGTTTTTTTGAAACGTTCGATTTCGCTTGTCCGACGATTCATTGTTGCTTCCAAAGCATCATCGATTGTCTTGTATTTTTTCTCTCCACTTCGAGAAGTATCATTTAAAATGCGTAAAGCAGCAGTTTTCGGTTCAACCGTTAATTTTACTTTGAAAGATTTCGGCATAAAGAACCATGCCATGCGAGAGTCAATAGCATATAGTTGATTACTTTCTTCAAGTTGATTAAAAACGGAATCAATTTGCTGATCAATAGAGGGATCAGTATCAGCAAGCTGATTAAGTTCAAGTGTTGTCATATGATATTGAGCGGCGATTTTACGTTGTGCATCACCAGTTGAATAATGTATATAGCCTAATTTTTGAGCTAATAACTTCGCAATTGTAGATTTTCCACTTCCTAAAGAACCTGTAATTGTAATTGAACGGGGCATAATTTCCTCTTTTATAAGATTAAATATCTAAATTTTCCACGAATTTAGCGTGTTCTTGAATGTATCTAAAACGCATTTCAGGATTAGTTCCCATTAATTCATCTACGATTTGAGCGGTATAAGCAGCTTCTTCTTGTTCTTGCTCATTTTTAGCGTCAGGCAGAACAACGCGTAAGAGAGTTCTCGTTTTTGGATTCATAGTTGTTTCTTTTAATTGAGAAGGAGGCATTTCTCCTAAACCTTTAAAACGACTAATATCTACATTTTTAGCGTTTTTGAAAACAGTATTTAATAAACGGTCTTTATCTTCATCATCAAAAGCATAAACAGATTTATCTCCTTGAGTTAATCGATAAAGTGGAGGCATAGCTAAATAAACGTGCCCATTTTTAATTAAATCAGGCATTTCTTGATAAAATAAAGTCATCAGTAAAGAAGCAATATGAGCTCCATCGACATCTGCATCTGTCATAATGATAATCTTTTCATAACGTAAGGCATTTTCATCATATTTAGATTTAGTTCCACAGCCTAGTGCTTCTGTAATATCGCTAATTTCTTGATTGTTTATAATCTTGTCACGAGAGGCACTTGCAACATTAAGAATTTTTCCACGAATCGGTAAAATAGCTTGTGTTTCGCGAGAACGCGCTTGTTTAGCAGAGCCGCCAGCAGAATCACCTTCTACAATAAAGATTTCGGTTCCAACAGTAGATTTATGAGAACAATCGGCCAGCTTTCCTGGGAGACGAAGTCTTTTCGTAGCAGAAGCTCGTACTGTTTCTTGTACTTTCTTTTTGCGTTTACGTTCTTCAACTCGTTCAATGATGTAGTCTAGCAACAGATTAGCAGTTTTTGTATCTCCGGACAACCAATGATCAAAAGGGTCTTTAATTGCATTTTCGACTAAACGAGCCGCTTCTGGAGTAGCTAATTTTTCTTTTGTTTGCCCTTGGAATTGAGGATCTTTGATGAATAGAGAAAGCATAATTCCAGCGGTTCCAACGATATCATCAGCCGTAATATCAGCAGCTTTTCTAGAGCCGACCATTTCTGCATAGCTTCGTAAACTTTTTGTTAGACCCGCTCTTAATCCTGTTTCATGAGTTCCCCCTTGAGGCGTTGGAATCGTATTACAGTATGAATAAAGGAAGGGATCGTATCCTTCTTCTGGCCAGGTAATAGCCCATTCAATATGGCCCATGTTATCTGCAAGTTCACTCCGTCCGGAGAAAGGGCGAGGTGTAATTAAAGGAGTGTCTTTTGTTAATACAGACAAGTAATCTTCGATACCATTTGGATATTTTAACACAGCTTCAGTAGGAGTAGTATCGCCTTCTAAAATTAATTCAGGAGCACAAGAGAAACGTAATTCTACCCCACGAAATAAGAAAGCCTTCGTTTTGACAGCTTTAAAAATTGTAGCAGGTTTAAAACGAGTTACTTCGCCAAAAATTTCAGTATCAGGCATAAAGGTGACAGTTGTTCCGCGTCTATTACTAACAGAGCCAACGCATTCAACCGGCGCTAGGGGAATCCCCCGACAATAGCTCTGACGATATAATTTTTTATCTCGAGCCACTTCGACAGTCATTTCGCTAGACAATGCATTGACAACTGATAAGCCAACGCCATGTAGACCGCCAGAAACAGCATAAGCCTTTCCGCCAAATTTACCTCCGGAATGAAGTGTCGTTGTGATAACTTCTAATGCAGATTTGTCTGGATATTTAGGATGTGGATCCACAGGAATCCCTCGTCCATTATCAGAGACAGAAATTCTTCCATCAGCCATCAATGTAACAGAGATAACAGAAGCAAATCCAGCAACCGCTTCATCCATGGAGTTGTCGATAATTTCAGCAGCCAAGTGGTGATAAGCACGTTCGTCAATTCCTCCGATATACATGCCGGGACGGCGACGAACTGGTTCAAGCCCTTCCAGAACTTCAATATCTTTTGCAGAATAGCTTGTATCTTTTACTGTTTCATTAAATAAATCTGTCATGATAATGGCAGTATATGGGCTTTTGACATAAAAAGCAAGGTCTTTTTCACAGAGGAATGGTTTTATTGAAAAATAAGAAAATTTGTGGTATAATACCAAATATAAAAATAAAGGAGGACAATATGAATTTTTTGAAAAAGCTTCTGTTAAGAATAGAGTTAAACGCTCTTCCTAAAAATCCTATTATAGATGGGAGAAAGAATGATGAAGAGATATTAAAGTTATCTGTTGCTCATGGTGATTTTAAAAGGGCAGACCTGTTGCTTAAGCTAGGTATTGATATTAATGCGCATTCTCAAAGTGATAAAACTCTTCTCGGCGAGGCCGTTGAAAGACGAGACATTGAAACAGTTAAGTTTTTAATAAATCATAAAGCAGATATAAATGCGGAAGATAATCATGGAATAACGCCTTTAATGTATGCTGTTAACGATGGTAATGTTGCGATGACGGAATTTTTACTTAATCGAGGGGCGGATGTTAAAAAGAAGAATAAAAGAGGTTTGTCTCCTCTTGGAATTGCGGCTAAATATGAAAATAAAAAAATGATAGATCTTTTGCTTGACTATGGAGCAGATGTGAATGTAACAGACAATAGAGGAAAGAAGCCGGTAGATTATGTAAAGTCCGAAGAATTAAAAGAGATGTTAATTTCTAAAGATAAGGGCTTAAATCAAAAGGGGCACAAAGCTCTAAAAGATAAATTGCAACAGGCATCGTCTCCTCAGTTATCCGATAAATATGTAAAATTGAACAAAGAATCGATCTCAGTAACCAATACGGCATTAGTGAAAAACAAAGGACGATAAAGAAAAGGGCAAGAAAACTTGCCCTTTATTTTATTCTATCTCCATAATTAAATCATTCAAATCTTGGCGTTCTTGATCATCATAAGGAGAGATTTCTTCTTTCTCTGATTTTGTTTGAATTTTTCCATCTTCAGCCGGTTTAGAACTTTCTTCTTCAAATGCTTCTTCTTTTTCAATAAGTTCTTTAATGCTGTCAATATGTTCATCAGATTTTTCAATATTTTCTAGGAATGTTGGCGGTAATAGTTTTTCCATCATATTCGTTGATTTTTGAATATAAGGGATAGTAAAATTTTCTTCTTCATACTTATTTATATCTTGTTCGGGCATTAGAAGAGAAGCTGAAAAATAAACAATGGTAATTAGTAATGCTCCACGTAAGACGCCAAAAAATAAACCTAATAATCGATCAAGACCGCTTAATGCAGATTGGCGTAATTTGCCGGTTATATAAGCATTAAATAAAGTACAGATGACTAAAATAACTAAAGCTATACAGCTAGCACCGATAATATCCGCTACTGTTGGATTGGAAATCATTTTGCGGAAAAGAGGACGAACATAATAAAGTCCATAAAGAGCCCCCAAAGCAGCGAGTATCCAGGCTGTCAAACCGAGTAATTCCCGAACAAGTCCCCTATAGAAAGCAAAAATGGCAGAGATAAAAATAGTTAGCAATACAATAACATCAATGATTCCCATGTTGTCCCCCGATAAATAAATCGACAATACCTTTTAAATTACCTTCTTCTTTAATCTTGATAGTTGTTTTTCGGTCATTTTTCTTAGAACGGGCAGGAGGTATAAGTGCTTTTTTAAAGCCTAGCTTGTCAGCTTCTTTTAATCTTAAGTCCATTTGAGCAACAGCTCGAGTTTCTCCAGATAAACCAATTTCTCCGAAAACAACCATATCTGCAGGAACTGGAACTTGAGATAAAGAAGAAATAAGAGCCGTTGCAACAGCCATATCTGCAGCAGGTTCTGTAATTTTTAAACCACCTGCGACATTGAGAAATATATCACGATTCCCAAGCATCAGTCCGCATCTAGCTTCTAAAACCGCAATTAGCATAGAAAGACGATTAGTATCCCAACCGACGACAGCTCGACGTGGATTAGAGCCTCCTGATGGAGCAACAAGCGCTTGAATTTCAACAAGCATCGGACGGCTCCCTTCTATTCCAGCATAAACACAGGAACCAGAAATGTTTCCTCTTCTTTCTGCAAGAAATAGAGCAGAAGGATTGGGAACTTCGGCAAGTCCATTTCCTGTCATTTCAAAAACACCAATTTCATCGGTTGCTCCAAAACGATTCTTTACGGCACGGAGAATGCGAAAATGATGTCCTCTATCTCCTTCGAAATAAAGAACCGTATCAACCATATGCTCTAACACACGAGGTCCTGCTAATGTTCCTTCCTTAGTAACATGTCCAACTAAAAATAAAACAAATCCTTTTCTTTTGGCTAGACGAATAAGTTCATGACCAGCTGCCCGAACTTGCCCAACTGTTCCAGGAGCAGAATCAAGCGTATCAACATACATTGTTTGAATAGAATCAATGACGACAATATCTGGAGCTTCATTTCCATCTAGAGAAGTGATGATATCGCGAACATTCATGGAAGAGGCTAAATCAATTCGTGCATTTGTTAGCCCTAATCTATTAGCTCTCAATCTAATTTGGTCAATAGATTCTTCTCCAGAAATGTAAACACATCGCGTAGGTGTTCCTTTTTTGTTGACTGTATCAGATAACTTTGCTGTTGCCTGTAAAAGGAGCGTTGATTTTCCAATACCTGGGTCTCCGCCAACTAAAATAACAGATCCCGGAACAAGACCTCCTCCACAAACACGATCTAGCTCTGCTATACCAGCTTTTAAACGGAATGTTTGTTCACTTACACCCTTTAAATCAACAAAATCTAAATGATGCCCAGGTTTAGAAGCAACAGATTTAGGAGCCTCTGCAGAAGCAATAGCTTCTTCAACTAGGGTATTCCATTTACCACATATATCACATTTTCCAGCCCATTTAGGAAATGTAGCACCACATTCTTGACAAACGAAATGAGATGTTGCTTTAACCATTAGTCATCTGCCTTTACTGCCATTTGTATAGGACCTTGAGCAGAACCATTAATAAATTGAACAACATAAGGATTTTTAGTCTTCTCTATTTCTTTAACAGTTCCAATCCATATAATTTTACCTTTATAAAGCATCGCAATTCGATCCGCTATTTTTCGTGCAGAAGTCATATCATGTGTAATTGTAATAGCTGTTGCACCAAGTTTTTTAACACTATCGACAATTAGATTGTTAATAACGTCAGACATGATAGGATCAAGGCCAGTTGTTGGTTCATCAAAGAAAATAATTTCAGGATTTGTCGCAATTGCACGAGCTAATCCAACTCTTTTTTTCATGCCTCCAGACAAATCAGCCGGATATAAGTCTCCTACATCAGGAGTTAATCCAACTTGAGCCATTTTTTCTAAAGCTATTTTTTTGGCTTCTTTTTTTCTCATCTTATGCCCTTGAATTAATCCAAAAGCTACATTTTCCCAAACGGTCATGCTGTCGAATAGAGCTGCTCCTTGAAAGAGCATCCCAATTTGTGCGTTTACTTTCTCATGAATTTTTGAGGAAGCATTAACAATTTCAATTCCATCAACAGTAATAGAACCTTCTTCTGGTGTTAATAAACCAAGGATTGATTTTAACGTAACAGATTTTCCTGTACCGGAACCTCCGATAATAACAAGAGATTCTCCTTTTTTTATTTCTAAATCCAAACCGTCTAAAACGATTTTCTTTCCAAAAGATTTGTGTACGTTCGTAAGTTTTATTTTAATTGGTTGTTCTTGTTTTGAGGAAAACAATGCAATTGTTTTTTGAACAAGGTTTTTATTAAATTTCTTATGTTCTGATGTTTTATTTTCTGTCATTGCATATGATCCTACGAATTAAAGAAAACTTCAGTTAAGATGTAGTTGAAAATTAAAATTAAGATAGAAGCTGAAACGACAGCATTTGTTGTTGCAGAACCTACACCTTGAGCACCTCCCTTTGAATTATAACCATTGTAGCAACCAAGTAGAGTGATAATAAAGCCAAAAACAGATGCTTTAACAAGTCCCGAGATAACATCCATAGGTTCCATAAAATTCCATGTGTTAACAAGATAAGAGGAGGCATTAAAATCAAGTTTATAAACACCAATAATATATCCACCACAAATACCAATGACATCACCGATTAAAACTAAAACGGGCATCATTAAAATGCCAGCAAGAATTCGGGGAGAAATAAGGTATTTAAAAGGATTTGTGGAAAGTGTTGATAGGGCATCAATTTGTTCTGTTACACGCATTGTTCCAAGTTCAGCAGCCATCGCAGCGCCAATACGACCTGCTACCATTAATCCTGCCATAACAGGAGCGAGCTCTCTTGTAACAGCAATGAGAACGACCATAGAGACAGCTCCTTCGGCAGAAAATCGAGCAAATCCTGTGTAAGTTTGTAAAGCGATAACAGCCCCTGCGAAAAAAGTTGTTAAAGCCACAACAGGAAGAGAATAGAATCCAATTTCAATGAGTTGTTCTACAATTTTTTTGAAATAAAATGGAGGCATACAACAATGATAAAGAGCCTTCAGTGTAAAAATACCTAATTGTCCTGTTGCTCTTAAAAAGCGAATAAAAACACGTCCAATAAGTGAGATAAATTCCATTGGGTTCCTCTTTTCTTTACTTATCTAGGACTATAACGACAATTTATTTCTTTTGCAATAAAAAACGCATTTTTCTTGTTGACAAAAAAAGAGAACTAATGTAGAACAAAATAAGTATATCATATCTGAGGAATAGAACAAAATGCTTACCAAAAAACAATATGATTTGTTGATTTTTATTGATAAATACCTGAAAGAGAAGGGTGTTTCTCCATCATTTGATGAAATGAGAGAAGCGCTCGGCCTAAAGTCAAAATCTGGGATTCATCGATTAATAAAAGGTTTGGAAGAACGTCATTTTATTCGTCATATGCCTAATCGAGCAAGAGCTCTCGAAGTGATACGGCTCCCAGATAATGTTCACGGTCAACAAAAGGATGAAGGCGTTTTTAATATTATATCTGGTGGAAAAAATGCCTCACCTCTTGATACTCATTTTATAGAAATCCCATTGTATGGAAAAATAGCCGCTGGAGTCCCAATTGAAGCAATTCGAGATATGAGCACTATGGTTAGTGTCCCGCCTCAGATGTTGGGTGTCGGGGAACATTATGCCTTAACAGTTGAAGGGGACTCTATGATTAATGCGGGTATCTTGGATGGAGATACTGTTATTATTCAACGTACGCAAACGGCAGAGAATGGGGCAATTGTTGTCGCTTTGGTTGATGGATTTGAGGTGACACTTAAACGGTTGCGCCGGAAAGGGAATGCAATCGCATTAGAAGCGGAAAATCCTAAATATGAACCACGGATACTGTCTCCTGATCGTGTGGCTGTTCAAGGACGGCTTGTTGGTTTGATGAGAAATTACTAACGAAAAAAGGAGCTTTAAAAGCTCCTTTTAAATTAGATTATCTTTCTCTTCTGCTTTCAAGTAGAGCTCGTTCGGGAGCGATATTAGGAAGCATTAAAGAATCTTGTCTACGTGTTAAGAACGTCATTAATATTGCTTTGTCACGAGCCATATAAGCAGGATTTGTTTGAATAAATTTTTTGATAGTATCAGCTATATTTTTAATAGCCTCTCTGAATTTAGAATGAGACGTAAAATAAGTGACATAATCAAGTGTAGAGCTATCAAAATATTTACGAATTTCATTAAAAGTCTTTATTTCTTCTTTTGGAATTCCTTTGTTGATACAAAAGTATGCTCCTAACATATTTAAAACAGAAACTTCCCTAGCTTCATTTTTTAAAGAAGGAATTTCGCGATGTTTCAAGTTTTCAGCTAAATAATTGTCTAACCAAACACTAGGAATATTTTTAGCATCTAGATGACCTTTTTTTATATTATTTAAGTCAGTGTTAATCGCATTGAAGACTAAACGAGCGGCTTTATCGATTTTAGTAGTTTGTGTTAAAATATTTTTCAAAGGGATAGTTGTATCTTCTAGATTAATCGCACGAGAAGTATGAATTCCTTCCATTTTTGTATAAACAGAAGGCATACAAGAAGGAATAGATGTATATAGGTTAAAGTCTTTTGAAGGACGATGAGGGTGATTATAAACAGCATATCGAATAAATCTGTAGCCATCAGTTTCTGTCATCAAAATAGAGCCCTTTTGTAGAACATCAGGTGTAATTTTTGAATCCATTAAATCGTCAGTGCGTAGAGGAATAGTTTGTTTTTGTTTTGTGAGAAGGTTTTTACAAAAGAGAATATGTGTTCCATTTAGGAAATATACATCTTCTATTTTATGTAATTTGACGCTACCATTGGTCAGGCGTTTTGTATTCAACTCTTTTTCATCAATAATGATTTTCATTGTTTTTCCTTTGTCCGAATTTGAAAACATTTTATTTATACATCAAAAAATGTATTTTGTCAAGTATTGTGGATAAATTAAAAAGTATCGCCCCATTTTAGTTTTTTAACCTGCTTATATAGGGCAGAATTTCTTTTTGATACGGTTATATTAAGAAACGTTGCATCAGTGCTACATAAGGATAGATTGATATGACCAGAATGAACAGAGGGTTGAGAAAGTACACGATTTTTCATGTATAAGGGAGGATTTTTTGAAATAGCTAAATAAGAAAATTTTTCGTTTTCATATCCGAGAGTTGCATTTTTAAGAATGCGGTGTTCTTTTGTTCGTATAATACGAGAAGAAAAATGACACCAGTTACTTTCTTTTAGAGGACACTTTTGATGATGAGGGCATGGAGCAATTAAGAAAGCTCCTTCATTTATTAAAGCAGTCCTGTATTGCATCAGTTGAGTATATCCTTCAGGAGTTCCTGGTTCAACAATTAATAAAACAGCTTGAGTAGAGTTCCATAGGTTAAATAAAGTAGATATACGCTTAGAAGGAGAGATTTCATTTAGAGCATAGGAAGCGATTACGAGATCAGCCTTATCAAAATTTTTGCATTGAGAAATATCTGTTTTTTTCCAGATGATGGGTGTAGATACATTAGTTTTTTTTGCAAAAATTCGTGCTAAATTTTCCATAGCATCTACATGTTCTAAACATGTTATTTGTTTTAGATCTAAAACCTGTAAGGCAGCCCAAGTAGCTGTTCCAGGTCCAGAGCCGACATCTAAAAGTGTTTTGATTCGAGTTTTGTCATAGTTCTGAAGAGTTTGTTTTAGAGCACAAGAAACTGCTCCAAAAGTGGCGGGCATCCGTGTCAGAGCATATGAAATCGCTTCATCAGGCCGAGTTAAAATTTTTTGTCCGGTACGATTTTGAAAACGATAGCGGTTAGATAGATTTTGAAAATTTTTATGTAGATTATTAAAAGAAGAAAGGGTTGCTATTTCTTGTAGGGCTATTTTAAGTTGATTAGGTAAATCCATTTAATCTATCCTTTATAGAGTACACTTACTTTGTAGAGCTTAAATAAGAATAAACAAGGAAACAAGATTTTTTTACGGATAATAAAGATAACTTAATTAGATTGATTTTAAAAGAGATTATATGATATATGACTTAAAAGATGGTGCCGGCAGAGGGACTCGAACTCCCGACCTGATGATTACAAATCAACTGCTCTACCAACTGAGCTATGCCGGCACGATGAGAAATTTATATCCGATTCGATTTTAAAAAGCAACCCCTTTTTTATTTTTTTGAAAATTTTGTGAAGAGCCGCGCCCTTTTCGTTCATGTGTTTTTTAAAAGGGTTATAACATAAAAATCGGATTGTTCTCTTTTCAATTCTTTAATTAAGGCATGAAAAACTTTAATTTAACAAGTTAAAACAGAGCAGATGCCGACAATATCAACTTGATTAAAATTAAAAAGTCTAATTTTACGATTTACTTTTTGTGCATGGAATTGTAGTTTTAATAACTTGAAAATATTTAACCATTAAAGGGAACAAGATGGATTGTCTTTTTTGTAAAATCATTAATAAGAAAATATCAAGTCTGATTGTTTATGAAGATGCAAATGTTCTGTGTATTATTCCAAAGGACATGGAAGTCTATGGGCATATACTTATTATTCCTAAAAAACATTTTAACGATATTTTTGATATTCAAAATAAAGATTTACAAAATTTGATGACTGTTGCAAAGAAAATTTCTATAAGCTTGCGAAAAAAAATTGGAGCAACGGGTATTAATATATTGCATGCTAGCGGAAAAGATGCCGGTCAATCAGTTCAACATTTTCATTTACATCTTTTCCCAAGATTTAAAGATGACAAAGTGAATGCTTGGCCCCAATTGCCTGAAAATAGTTTTAATAAAGAAGAAATTTTCCGTAAGATTGTTTTTATAAAATAAAAAACTTTCTATCGGTTGCTTTAAAGTCAGGATACTTAAAAAGAAGTTGCCTTCTTTTCACATCAAAAGTTTCATGTTGTTTTTTTCATTTTCTGTGATAAGATGACAAAATTGAAAGGGAGAGACGGGAATGCCTTCATTTTTTTCAATTATATTTTCAACAGTATTGCGTTATAAAAAACAACAAACAAATGATGTTGTCGGGGCTTATCCAGAAAGATTACATGTAAGAGCTTTGCCTGAAAGAAGATATTTAAAGACGTCTCGTGTGATGGCTCTCATCGCTTTTATGAGTATAGCGTTTAATTTTGGTTTCGCTTTTGTTTATATGAAGATGGCTTCCTCTGTATCTGCGATTATTGCACAGCCTTTACCTGAAAACCCAACGGAAGCTCAAAGGGCTCGGAGAACAACGAGACTTTACCGATTGGATACTTTTAGTCAATCTATTAAACCAATTGAACCCGCAGAGACAATGCGTTCTGCTCGTACGCTTATTGCAGAAAATCTCATCGAAGAGTATATTACTTTACGTTATTCTATTGTTCCGAGCTATGAGGAAATGGCTCAACGAATGAAAGAAGGAAGTAAACTGTATTTACTGTCGAGTGTTGCGGTTAGCTCCGAATTCTCAAATGAGAAGGAGCAGATTTTTAGTGATGCACGAAATGGAATAACACGGGAAGTTTATATTTACTCAATAAAAAATGTAAATACAGATTTGTTTGAAGTGATATTTGATGTTTTTACATTTGATGATAAAGCAGTTGCTCAGCGTGTTTGTAAATGTTTAAGCAAGGATAAAGAATGCTTAAGTTGTTTAAGGGAAAAGTCAACTTATGTTCAGCGCTATAAAGCTATGATGAGAGTAAGATTTCAAGCGGCATTGAGCTCATTAGATGATGTTTTACAAAATCCCTATTTCTTTAACATTTATACATATTCTATTTTCCCAGTTCCTATCCGGGAAAATGATCCTTGGTACGACATTGATAGAGCTCTATTAGATTAAACACGTCCGTAAGAATCTTCTAAACGAACAATATCTGTTTCATCTAAGGTGTCTCCTGTTTGTACTTCTATAAAAACAACAGGTTCTTTTGTTTTATTTGCTATACGATGTTTTTCTTGGACTGGAATAAAGATAGGTGTGTTTGCGGAAGCGGTAAAGACTTTTTCTCCTAAAGTTACTTCAGCTTGGCCTTGTACAATAATCCAATGTTCATCTCTATGATGATGTAATTGTAAAGATAATTTTTTGTCAGGTAAGACACAAATTTTTTTTACAATATAAGAAGGGCCCACATCGATAACCTCCCAACTTCCCCAAGGTCTAGTATCTTTTTCACCGATTTTATAAGCGACAGTCATTTTAAATCCTTTCATAACTTAAAGTAGAGATATTAATGCTTTCTTTTGTCTGTGTGTCAAGTAAAAAAAACTTTCTTTTTGAGTAAAAAAAGTGTATTGATTAAGAAAATTTTTAGCATAAGAAAGGAGTATTATGACAAACTTAAGTTTGCTACAAAAATTATCAAAACGCGGGACAGATTTTTTAGGAAGCACTTATCCAATTATTGGAGGAGCTATGGCCTCTATTTCGAATCATACTTGGGTAGCAGCTATGGTAAATGGTGGAGCTTTTGCTTTTTTGTCATGTGGTTTTTTAAATCCTGAACAATTAGAAAAAGAGATTACATTGACACAGCAAAAGACAGATAAATCGTTTGGTGTCAATTTAATTATACTTCATCCACAGATTATGGAATTGATAGATGTTTGTATTCGTAAAAGAGTTTCTCATGTTATTTTAGCAAGTGGGGTTCCGACAAAAGAAATGATACAGCGGCTGAAAGAGGGGGGTGTAAAAGTTATGACTTTTGCTCCGACAGCAGCAATAGGTAAGAGATTAATAAGAAATGGGATAGATGCTCTTGTCATAGAAGGCAACGAATCTGGAGGACATATAGGTCCAGTTAGTACGATAGTTCTTATGCAAGAAGTTATGCCTTATATTCAAGATGTCCCCGTTTTTGTTGCAGGAGGAATAGGAACAGGAGAAATGATAGCTTCTTGTTTAATGTTAGGAGCAGCAGGATGTCAAATGGGGACAAGCTTTATTTGTATAAAAGAGTGTGAAGTTCATGATGCTTTCAAGAAAGCTTATATAAAAGCATCTTCAAGGAATGCTGTTCCGACTGTTCAAATGTCACCCAATTTTCCTGTTATTCCTGTTCGTTCATTGTATAATAAAGCTCATGAATTATTCTCAAAGCATCAACTTGATGTGATCAGAGATTATGAGAAGGAATGTTTGACAATTGAAGAAGCACGTACTAAAATTGAAACATTCTGGACAGGGGCGTTAAAGAGAGCTGTTTTTGAGGGAGATGTTGAAAATGGTTCTGTTATGGCAGGTCAGATAGTTGGTTTAGTAAAGCAAGAGAGTACAGCCAAAGAAGTTATTGATAATTTAGTACAAGAAACAGAGCAAGCACTAGAAGCTATGAAAGCACGCTTATACGAGGGGTAGGATGGAACAGATAAAGGACCAACAAGAAATTTCAGCGCGCCGTTTATTGAAGCGATTACGTAATGTGATGGTTCAAGAGATATCTGTTCAAGAGAAGCTAGATAAAATTGTAGAAATTGTTGCAGCAGAATTACATACAGAAGTTTGCTCTTTTTATTTTCTCCAACCTGGAGATATATTAGAATTATTTGCCAGCTATGGTTTAAAACCAGAGGCCGTTCATGAAACAACACTGCGGATGGGTGAGGGACTGATTGGTGAAATAGCGATACAAAAGAAAGCGCTTTCGTTTACAGATGTGTGGCAGCATCCTAGTTTTGTGTATAAACCCGAAACGGGAGAAAAGTTATTTAAATCATTGATGGGGGTTCCTGTTTTAAAGGGAAGTCAGGTTCTTGGAGTCTTAGCTGTTCAAACAGAAGAAACTCATATTTACGATGAAGATGAGATAGAAATCTTAGAAACAGTAGCTATGGTTTTAGCGCAGATGTTGATTTCGGTTGACTTTAAGGCAAAAGATAATCATGCAATGAAGCCTAAGAAAGATATGCAGGCTCGGTTGGAAGGGGTTCGTTTAGCATCAGGGATGGCTGTAGGGAAAGCCTTTATACATAGTCGAGTAGGTCGTGTTGTAAATGTTGTTTCTTCCAATGAAGGGACAGAGTTAAAACGGTTGACGGTTGCATTAGAAAAGATGGATAAAGAATTAGGAGAAATGCTATCTTCTCCTGATATCAGTGATGAGAACGCAGAGATATTTGAAACATATCGGATGTTTACAAAAGATAAGGGGTGGATACAAAAAATCACAGATTATATTCATACAGGATTAACAGCTGAAGCATCTGTTCAAAAAGTTGCAGACGATATATCAGAACGGATGAGTATGATAGCAGATCCTTATTTGAAAGAGCGCGTTCATGATTTTCAGGATTTAGCGGACAGATTACAACAGCATTTAGCCGGTCGCAACATATTAGATAAAAATAAGGGATTGGATATCAACACTATTTTAGTTGCAAAATCGATGGGGCCAGCGGAACTATTAGACTATGATCGGACAAAAATAAAGGCCTTACTTTTAGAAGAAGGGTCTCCGACGATGCATGTTGTTATCGTTGCGAAATCATTAGGTATCCCTGTTATTGGAGGATTAAGCGGTATAGCGAGTTTTGTTCAAAAAGGAGATACGATAGCTGTTGATGGCGATAACGGGTTTATTTTTGTCAATCCAGCTGATAATGTTTTGACGGAATTTAAAGAGCGAATAAGTTTAATAGATAAATTACGCAAGAAGTATGAAAAGCTTAAGAATGTCAAATGCCAAACGTTGGATGGTGTTTCTGTCTCACTCAATATCAATGCGGGTCTAGCGATAGATATGTTGACATTAGGAGATGGTATGGCAGATGGGATAGGATTATATCGGACAGAATTGCCTTTTATGGCGACGGCACAATTGCCAGACATACAAACGCAAACGGAGATTTATAAAAGAGCTTTATTAAATGCTAACGGAAAGCCAGTTATTTTTAGAACGTTAGATATAGGTTCGGATAAGGTTTTGCCGTATTTACAGCATCGAGTTGAGGAAAACCCAGCAATGGGTTGGCGTTCTATACGTATTTCTTTAGACCGTCGTTCTATACTAAGGGCGCAATTAAGAGCCTTTATTCGTGCGGTTAATGGGGGCGACTTGTACATTATGTTCCCGATGATTGCAGACGTTGATGAATTTATAGAAGCAAAAAAGACTTTACAAATAGAGCTACAACGAGAAAAAGAAAAAGGAGGCGTTTTACCTAAGTCTATTAAAGTTGGTACAATGTTAGAGGTTCCATCGTTGGCTTTTCAATTAAAAGAGCTTTTACCTTTGGTTGACTTTCTTTCAATAGGGAGTAATGATTTGTCTCAATTTTTATTTGCGACGGATAGAAGTGATCCGACGATTTGGGAAAGATATGATGTTTTGTCCGCTCCTATGTTAAGGGCATTGAAATATGTATCAGATACGTGTAAAGAGTTTAATGTACCTTGCTCTGTATGTGGGGAAATGGCAGGAAAACCGCTAGATGCAATGGCTTTAGTTGCGCTTGGAATTACGCGCTTATCGATGAATGCTTCCTCTTTGGGTCCTGTGAAGGCTATGGTTTTATCAATGAATGCCTCAGAGGTCCAAGAATATATAATGTCTATATTATCCTCTAAATCACACTCACTCAGAGAAAAATTAAGAAGTTATGCAGTAGATCATAATATTATCATATAGGGAGTAAATATGAAAAAAGCAATCGTTTTGGCCGCAGGCAAAGGAACGCGGATGAAGTCAGATTCTTTTAAGGTGATGCACAAAATTGGTGGCTGTCCTATGATTAAAGGGATATTAAACACATTGGACCAGATGCAATTAGATGAAATAGCTGTTGTCGTTGCAGATAAGATGGATGTCGTTAAAGAATGTGTTTTTCCACATAAGACTTTTATTCAACAGGAAGCATTAGGGACGGCTCATGCGGTATTATCTGCCGAAAGGATGTTATCTCCTTTTCAAGGGAGTTGCTTCATCTTATTTGGAGATCATCCTCTTTTTACAAAAGAGACATTAGAAAAAACACAGTCTTTATGCGAAGAGGGGAAAGATGTTGTCGTTATAGGTTTTGAACCTGATGATCCTGCTCGATATGGGCGTTTGATTGTAGACGGAGATGGCTTAGAGGCGATTATAGAGTATAAAGATGCTTCAGAGGAGCAACGAAAAATTAAATTATGTAATTCTGGAGTTATGTGTGTCAATGGAAAATATTTATTAGAATTATTAAAACAAGTTAAGAATGAAAACGCTTCTGGAGAATATTACTTAACAGATATTGTTGGAATTGCTAAGAGGCAAGGTTTGAAAACAGGCTATATTTTAGGAGATAAAGAAGAAGTTGCAGGCGTTAATTCACGACAAGAGCTTGCACAAGCAGAAGCAGTTTTTCAAAAGAGAATGCGTCAGAGATTTCTAGAAGGAGGAGTTACTTTAATAGACCCTTTAACGACATACTTTTCTTTTGATACGCAGATAGAAAATGATGTTGTTATAGAACCTTGTGTTTTCTTAGGGTTGAGCGTATATATTGAGAAGGGAGCGCATATACCAGCTTTTTCTCGGATAGAGAGAGAACGTGTGAAAGGAAATAAATGAAGATAAAGGCAAGCTATATCATTATTTTCTTTATATTAATGATTATGATTTTTATGATATGGGTTTTTTCTAACAAAGCAATAACGGATCATTGTTCAGATTTGTTGATACATTGTGTTCAAAAAGAAGTAAACAAATCTGGATTGGATAAAATTTCCGGTGGTTTTAGCTGTATGTTTGATAATTTGGTTTGTGTTTTTTCTAGGATACCAGAGGGGATGAAATGACAAAAGAACCTTTTTTAATGATTGATATGGGTGGAACAAATATAAGATTTTCAACGTACGCTGGAGAAATGTCTCCAGTTATTACATATCAGACACATGAGTATAAGGATTTATATGAGGTTTTAAAGGCTTATGAAGAAGACAGTGGTTTTCCATTGGCTCGACGCATTGTCATGGGAGTTCCAGGACCTACCATGGAAGATAAATTAGTTTTTTTGAATAATCCGTGGTCTTTTTCAAAGACAGAGTTGATAAGGAAACTTAATTTAACGGAGTTAAAAGTTGTTAATGATTTTGAACCTCAAGCGATGGCGATACCCTACTTAGAAGAAAAAGATTTATTAAAAATAGGAGAGGGGAGCATTAAAGAATCGTATCCCAAAGCAGTTTTAGGGCCAGGGACAGGATTAGGTGCGACATATTTAATTTCGATTGGAAAAGGTTGGAGGAGTATAGCAACAGAAGGAGGCCATGTAAGTATTCCCATTCAAACGGATGTAGAATTTGAGATTTATTCTTATTTACACAAGAAATATGGTCATATTTCTGCCGAGAAAGTTATATCAGGGAAGGGATTAAGTTTAATTTATGAAGCATTGAGTGCGATATATGGTGTTTTTAAAGAGGAATTAACACCAGAAGAAATTATGGTTCAAGCGAAAGAAAGAAAGGAAATACCTTATCAATCAGTTATTCATATGTTTGATTGGTTAGGAGTTGTTGCAGGAAATATGGCGATGATTCTGAGCGCCTTTGGAGGAACTTATATAACAGGAGGTATTATTCGTCAACCAGGCGTACTTGATATATTTAAGGAGTCTCATTTTAGGGAGAGATTTGAAGAAAAAGGTCGCCGTTCAGCATTTATGAAACAAATGCCTACATTTATTGTTACAACACATAATAGAGTATTTGTAGGATTACAACATATGATGGATATTTAAAATGGAAAGACATAAGATTCGGTCAATTGTGCTGCTTTTTTTGATAAAAGATAAAAAGATTTGTTTAGGGAAACGTCAAAATACAGGCTTTATGGATGGTTATTGGGCATTACCAGGAGGGCATGTTGAGGCAGAAGAGTCCGCCTCTCAAGGGATGATTCGTGAAGCAAAAGAGGAATTAGGAATCGATATCACAAAGCATGATTTAGAATATGCTTTAGCATCATATCGAAATGCAGGAAAAGAAAAGGGTGAAGCGGTTGATTTCTTTTTTACTTGCGAACATTGGCAAGGAGAAGTTGTTAATGCAGAGCCTGATAAATGCGAGGGATGGCATTTTTTTGATTTAAATAATTTACCATCTCCCTTGTCCCCTTCACAAAAGGCAGCTATTGATGCATGGAGAATGGGGAAAAAATATATAGAATTTGGATTTTAAAATATTTTTTTTCTTTTTTTAAAAAAAAGGACTTGCAATTCAAATTAAAATTTGATAAAAATACGGCATTGCCGTTGGGGGTGTAGCTCAGTTTGGTTAGAGCGTCTGCCTGTCACGCAGAAGGTCGAGGGTTCGAGCCCCTTCACTCCCGCCATTAAAGTACTTGAAAAATCAAGTACTTATTTTTTTAGGTACATATAAAAGACTTATTTTACAAAACTTTTCTTTACAAAACAAATGCTACGATTTATCCTTTTAAAAAAAGGAGGGAATATGAGAAAAGTTTTTTTATTTATTTTTTTGAGTCTCACTTCTATAGTCTATGCGGAACGATCTCCTGATGAATTAATGAGCTTATCTCAAGAGGATAGTGCTCTTAGTTTTGCTTATTGCTTAGGTTATTATGATAGCTTAACGAAAGAGACAGATAATTCTGATTTGATTTATTTTTTAGATGGAAAGAGTAAAGAACTAGGTTCTTCTAAACTATTTTCTCAAATGCCTGTTTTTAGCGAAGGACAACGAGATGGTTCAAGCCAAGATGCCTCTGTTTCAACACAATTATTTTGTACCAGATTAATTCAAGAAACAGTTCAATCGCTGGAGGAAAATCAAGAGAAACCAACAGATATCTTAACAAATAAAGATATAAATGAGGAAAGAGATAACTTAAGTTTGTCTTATTGCTTGGGGTATTACTCTACTGCTTCAGGAAAAGGCGATTCTTTTTCTGTTCTTTTTGATGATGATTCCCAGAAAAAAGGCTTAGGCACTTTCACGGATAAGACTGATTATCAAAAGGGTAAAGAAGATGCAAATAAGGAACACAACCCAAATTTGTTAATGCAGTGTATGGACAAGCTCAATTCCTATTTAGATGAAATAGAAGAGGAAAGTAATTTAAGAGGAGTATGAATATAAAAAAAAGAGCTTCTTTATTGAAGCTCTTTTTTTTTAGATGTTAAAATTAGCTAATAACTCAGCGATTTTATGAGCATTTTTGGGATTAATCATCCCTAATTTATGATAACCGGCATCGACGTGAATAATTTCACTAGTAACCCCTGATGATAAATCACTTAATAAGTATAAGCCAGTTCCTCCAACATCTTCAATTGTTACATTTCTTTCTAAGGGAGTATTGAGTTCATTCCAGTTTAAAATTTGTTTAAAGTCACCAATACCTGCAGCAGCTAAAGTCCGAATAGGTCCGGCAGATATAGCGTTAACGCGGATATTTTGTTTCCCTAGATCAAAAGCAATAAAGTGTATAGAAGCCTCTAAGGCTGCTTTAGCAACGCCCATAACATTATAATTCGGGATATACTTTTCAGCTCCAAGGTAACTGAGGGTTAAACAAGAACCACCGTTTGGCATTAATTCAGCAGCACGACGACAAACGTCAGTAAAAGAATAAGCAGAAATAAGCATGCTCTTTGAAAAGTTTTCAGGAGTTGTATCTACATAACGTCCTTTTAATTCATTTTTATCTGAGAAAGCAATGGCATGGACGACAAAGTCGATTGTTCCCCATTTATCCTTTAGAGTTTGGAAAACAGAATCCATACTTTGTGGATCCGTAACATCACAAGGCATTAATAGATTGCTATTAATAGATTCAGCAAGAGGACGAACACGCTTTTCTAAAGCTTCACCCTGATAAGTAAAAGCTAATTGTCCACCTTGATCAGCAACCGCTTTAGCAATACCCCAAGCGATTGAATGATCATTAGCAACACCCATGATTAAGCCGCGTTTATTTTTCATTAATCCTTCAGTCATTTTAAATCCTTTTATCTTAAATTCCTCATACGAGCCAAAGATAACAGAATTCTTTTAAAATGCAATTTCTTTTTTATGACGATTTTGTGACAATGGACGTAATACTAAAAAGAAATTATTTTAATAACTTACTGATTTGATTTTGGATTTTAGGAGAGTCAAATTTTGCTAATCCTTGAATATATCCGACTTCTTTTCCCTCTTTATTGATTAAAAGGGTGCGAGGGACCTTTTGTCCTCCAAAGGCTTTTAATAGTTTTTCATCTTTATCATAAAATACAGTTATATTTTTTAATCTGCGCGTATGTAAGGCCTCTTGAATAGCTTTGATATTTGTATCTTCTGCGATAGCAATAATTTGAACATCTGCATTCTTATAGAATGTTTGTAAGTTATCTAAAGTCGGTAATTCAATGAGACATAAACGACAATTGGGTTTCCAGAAATTAACAACAAGAACTTTTCCTTGATAAGAAGAAAGAGATTGCTCTTTGTGATCTAGGTCGTAATAAAAAGCATGAGGGAGCGATTTTGGGGATGCATACATAGTAAATGAAGTAGTGTAAATCTCATTTTGAGCTTTTAAGTTGCCAAAATAAAAAAAACAGATTAATACTAAAAAAAGTAAGGTAAGTTTATTCATAATGTCTAATGATAAAGGAATTCAGCTATGAAGACAAAGTTTTTTTTCATTTTTATTATCTTAATGGTAGTTCTCGCAGCCTGTGGTCGTCAAAATGCACCAGTTGCACCAGAAGGAAGTGTCTATCCTAGGACTTATTATTAAGCTTTGCCCATTTAATAAGGGCCATAGGGCTCGTTCCATTGTCAGGATAAGAGGAAAAACTAATTTCTATATCTACCTTTAATCGTTGTTCTTTAAAGAGAATTGGTAATTGTGCACAATTACGTAAGCGGCTTGTAATAATATAAATATTTTGCTTATCTCGTACGTTCTCAAATAAAAAGTAAAAAGAATCTTCAGGTCCTTTGGCCACAGTATCAACGCTACGAATACTTGACTTAAACCGAGAAACAAGGGTTTCAATAGCAAAACGCTTTGCCTCATTTCCAAAAGTAGACTCGATTTCTTTTAATCCGAGCACATTAATAATAACGACCATTAAATAAGCTTTAACATCGGCCAAGACGCCTCGAGCTTCACGTAGAGCTCTTAAAATAGCTTGATCAACACGATCATTAAATAGGACTAATGAAGGTAAATTTGTTTGAACATCTATTGGAGAAATGTTGAGTAATCTCTCTTCTAAAGATTTGCATTTTTTTTCTAGGTTAATAATATTTGTTTGGTCTTGAGCCTCTATTAAAGAAACTTTTTCATTGTTCATAAAGATAGGGACAATTCTGGCAGCCATATCAACTAAGGAACCTAACTTATTTTTTAAGTGAATGTTCATGTAATCAACACGTTTGTTGCTTGCAAGAGCTTGCTGAAATTGTTCTTGATCAGATTGAGAAATAAGCTCTAAGATTGGCTTATCAATAGCTTCCTTTTGTTCTAATCCAAGTATTTTTAGTGCTGCAGGATTTATCTCTACAATGACATCATTTTTTACGACAGCAAAAAAAGTATCAGTAATCCCTAAAAAGTAATCCCCCAGATGGGGAGGTAACATATCTTGTTCCATCATTTAACACATCCCTATTTTTTGAGGGTATCTAGTTTTTATATCAAAATCAAGGAAAAAATAAGTTATATAATTATAATTTTAGTTGTCCTTTAAGAGAAATGTGTTAAATTAAAAATGAAAAGGGGGAAATATGCGTATTTTTCTATGTATTTTGTGTTTTTTATTTTTCAATGGAAGCATTTATGCTCAAATAGCGTCCACGAAAGCTCGTTCTGATAGAGCTAAGTGTGAAGAACTTATGTATGTTGCAGAAAAAAAAGAAATGGATTGGCTCTATGATGCCTGTGGTTTAGATGATGAAACGGAAGCATGGCGAAAGTGGGCCCCCTTTTTTACCAAGAATAATTATCGAAAAGGAATGTATATCTTATGCAAAAAATATCCCACACACGAATATAGTGCACTTTATTGTAAAAAATCTGCAGATGCCGGATATGTTCCGGCAGTCTATGAGGCTGCTCAAGATGACAGAAGAGCAGGCAATTATAGACAATATATCGAAAAGCTTCAACGAATAGTAGACAACAATAGCTTATATGGTAAATTTGTTTTAAAAACGGCAGAAGATGAAACGGCTTTAAAAGCATATCAAGAATTGGGTTTTGCCTATTTAAAGGGGGTTATGGTTGAACGTAATTTTGCGAAAGCTTATGAATATCTAAAGACAGCAGCAGATTTAGGTAGTCCTGAAGCGGCTCATGCTGTTGCAGTAACACTTTATTTTGGGGGAAATAACGAACAAAAGAGACTGGCGGATTCTTATTGGTGGAAAGCCATGATGCAAGGATGCCCGGCTGCAGAAGAAACTTATGGTGTTTTACAACAGCATTTAAAGTCTCAAATTCCTCAACAAACAGCGAAAGAGCGTATAGAAGAAAAGATGTACAGTTGTAATGCTTCAGAACAAAAAGCAGGCATTCAATTAAAATCAACACAATCATGTGATTGCCCGGCTGTTTTAGCTTGGAACAAGTCTCAGAGTGATAAGCCGTATATTATTTATAGTATTACAGGCTCAACGGCGGTATTGCAAGATAAGAGAGGAAATAAAGAAACAGTTTCTCCAATGAGTTCTACGAGTACGGGATACTATGTTCGAGAAGTTCGTCCTTCTGCCGTTATTATTACAAAGGGGACCGAGCGGCATGTCCTATTAAAAAGACCAGATAGTGATTGTATAGATATATGTCAAAATCCAAATTTAGGAAAAACGCGCTTTGCTTCATCTGTCTATCAATTACAATTTACGCCTGAAGAATGTCAGAAAATGGCAATAAACGTTGAAATGCTTGATAATCCTTCTGCTCAGTTTAAAGGATTGAGAGAGTGCCAATTACGAGATTGGAAGACATGGGGGCAATGGGCGTTAGATAATCAAAGGAATAAGCTATTATATGTATTAGGAAATTATCCTAAATCAGATTACATTCCTTCTCAAATGGAAGAGGTAGAAAGATATTATAATTCGGATCGTTCAGGAGACGATATTCTTGTTGATAATTTGTTTACATACATTAGCACGAAAGAGCCAGTAGATATGTTATCTTATTGGAAGAAAGAACAAGCCTATTGCATTAGAACTTATTCTTACATGATGGGAGATAAGAAAGATGATAAACTTGCATTTTCTTGGGCTAAAGCAGGAGCAGATTTAGGTTATCCTTATTCAATCAACATGCTTGGTGTATTGTATGCGACAGGAAAAGGTGTTCCAAAAGACACAAAGAAAGCGGCAGAATTATTTTTAAAAGCTGAAGAAAGTGTTCCTTATCCGTATATAGATGCGCGTTATAATTATAAACTTTTAAAAACAGGGAAAAATTTTGATAGTTTCCGTTATGGGAAGTGTCGAGAGATTATTGAGCCTTTAACGCCTTCCACAGATGAAGTATTTAATTTATATTTGCAGGAAAAGTAAATGAAAGTAGGAATATTTTATTTTTCGGGCTGCGGAAATACAGCTTGGGTAACACAAAAAACGATAGAGAGATTAACGGATAGCGGGCATGAAGTTGTTTTTTTGTATAATTTAGAAAAAGACTTTCCTGCAGAGTTTCCGAAAACAGATTTAGACATATTTTTTTCACCGATCTATTATGCGGGTATTCCGTCTTTAGTTGTCGACAAGATTAAAAGACTTCCCATAACGGGCGATAAAAAGGCTTCTTTTTGGACTGTTGCAGGTCAATTTTCTGGTATTGGAAGAACTTTTGGGGCTTTTTTATTAAAAGATAGAGGCTATGAAGTTCATACAACACATATGATTCGTATGCCCGATACATATTTGCCCTTAAAAATTTCTCAAATTACAGAAGAACAGAAGAAAGAGATTTATCAAAAAGCAATAGAAGAAATAAAAGAAGGTGTTAGTGCTCTTGAAAAAGAAGAACCTTGTCGTGTGGAAAGTAAAATAACAGCTTTTATAGCATCGTTATTATATTTTCCTTATTTATATTATTTAAGATATGTTTTGTCATATTGTTTTATCTCGACAAACGCCTGTATTAAGTGTGGTAAGTGTGAAAGAGACTGTCCTTGTCAAGTTATACACAGAAAAAATGGGCGACCTCAATGGTATAAAGGGTGTACAGGTTGTTTCCGCTGCGTAAATACGTGTCCTGTTAGTGCAATAGATATATCTTGGATTGGTTTTTCTGCAGGCATTTTTTTAGGTCTAATCGGATTATTTTTTGTCTCTATTTATTGTGGTTTTCTAGGGTCAATTTTAGGCTTTTTAATAAAAATAATAGCATTCTTATTTGGTTTTTGGTTAGGCACTTTATCTTTTCAAAAGATATATCAAAAATTACCAGTAGAAAAAGGCTTATTGATGAAAGGACGTAAACGTGTTTTTCTTTCAGATGAAGAAAAATAGTTGTCAATAAGTACATTCTTATTTATGATAAGTCAACTTTAACGAAAGGATGGAGTAAAATGAAATTTTTATATGCAGCTTTAATAAGTTTATTTAGTACGAAAGTTTTAGCAGGACCGGCTTGCCCTGTTTGTACAATTGCGATAGGAGCATCTTTGGGTATTGCTCAAAAGCTAGGCGTTGATGATTGTGTTGTTGGCATCTGGGCAGGTGCTATGTTAGCAATGATCGGATATTGGATGATTCGTTGGTTTGATAAAAAAGGATGGACTTTTAAAGGCTATAAGCAATTATTAATGGTTTTATCTGTTTCTATGATAGGCTTTGTGTATATCAGCGAATTAAAATACGAACCTAGTATTATTTGGGGTATTTTCTTTATAGATTCATTTTTATTTACAACAATTCTTGGTGCAGTTGTTTTAATTTTAGGGATGCATTTTTATCAGTGGATGAAAGCTAAAAATGGAGGGCATGCTCACTTTCCATTTGAAAAGGTTGTTGTTCCTGTCTTAGCTGTTTTGCTCACAAGTGTCATCATCGCCTATTATCCTGTATGTAATTGTTCTAAAGGCGAGACAATTCCTGTAACCGCAGATGTTATTCCAAGCTTTGATTAAGGAGATAAAAATGAAAAAAGCAGAAACTGTAAAAGAATTTGTAGAACGTGTTGATGCTCTTAAGAAAAAAAATCCGAAAGACTTATCCTCGGATCAAGATTTAACCATTGCAATTATGAATCTTATTTCAATAGAGGAGCATTTAGTTTTTTCTGGAGCTAAAACAGGAAAAACATCTTTTTATGATATGGTTCAAGATATTCGTGAATTGCGTAAGAATTTGTTACAAAAAGTTATTCCAGCTTATGAAGGGGAAGTGTGGTGTATATCGAAACACTTGCTGGCATCTTCAATGCGTTTGATGGAAGTTGGGACAAAACAACAAAGTATGGGAAATACAAAAGAAGCTTACCAATTATTTAATCAAGCCTATGATTTATATTGTTTGTTTTGGGGATTAAACATGAATCTTGTGGATACGAAAGATGTTAAATGGGTTCATGATGATGAAGAAAAGGCTTTAGCTATAACGACTCAAATGCAAGAAGTTGAAAATAAGTCAGAGGGAAAAGAACCAGCAAGTAATTCATTGTTTGGCAAAATGAAATCTGTCATTCGTAAAGCGGTGGATTGCTGTATTGAATGAAAAAGGCTGATGAACAGACCTTTAAAAAGGAAAAATATTCCGAAAAATAAAACGGTTATTTTAGGTATAAAGAAGAGGTCGAAAGGCCTCTTTTTTTATGGATGCATTTTGCAGAGTGCTCCTTGGCAGATTTGGCAAAAGCTGTGCCAAAATTCTTTGGACGTGCAACATGGTTAATTTTTGTTTTCCTTCTTTGGAGAAGATCTGCCGTTTGTGGGATGGCTTCCCTATGGACGAGGTGTCTTTTATGAGATTTAAGAGTTATTTTATTGGTTGTTTGTTCATACGGCCTTTCGATTTTAGTACTTCTCGAAAGTAATATTCTGTTTCTTAAGAACTGAAATATATCGTTCAATAAAAAGCTATCGATACTTCTTAAATGGATTGAGTTGATTTAATATCATTTTACTTGTTTCTTTCGGGGTGTTATAAAAAGCGTCAGCGTATTCCAGAAGAGAGCCGAAAATCGCATAAAAAGATATAAATTCATCATCTTGAAGATAGTTGTAGTAAGCGGCCTCTACTTCAATAGAGGCATTTATAACACACTTAATTGCCCCTGTTTTAAATTTTCTTCCTAGTTCTTTTTGAAGTTGAAGATTATAATAATTTAAAAAATCTTTGTCTTTTTGGCATAAATAATTAATCAATGCGTCTGCCAGGCCTAGAAAATCCTCATCTATGTTACAATCTAACTTTATTTTGGAAGGATGAAAATTCCTTTTTTCTTCAGAAATAGCTCCATTGCGAGCAGACATTTCATTTTGGTTATATTTTAAAAGGTTTAGGAAACATCCATTTTCTGTAAAATTTAATCCGGAAATAATTCCTCTTTTTTCAGAAAACCATTCTTCGTGACAGCATTCTTCTCTAACGGCATAATATGTAGGCAAGTTTAAGGGAACATTTCCATTGTTATCTATTTTATCTTTAAAGTGTTTGCGTAAAAAGAGGGGCATTTTTGATAACAGATGTCGGTTAAACCATAAATCAAGTTTCCAATCTGGAAAGGTAATATCTTTTTTATCTATTTGGGTATGGCAAAGGATTGCATAAGGACCATGGTATCCTAAATGGGCATTAACCCAAGCTTTTGCGAAGTTTAAATGTGTAAAAAAATAAATACCTTTATCTTGGCCACCGACACACGTACCAGCCCATTCAGAAATTAAGCCTTCGCTTTGAATGCTCCCTAATCTATTGGTATAAGAAACATGCCATAAATCTATTTTTTCACTCATTTGGATTTTTTGCGAAGGAGCAAGGTATTCTAGGTAAGTTTTTACAATTACCGATAGCCCTGTTGTAAGATGTTCGGGGGAGGGCTAGATTTTTATCCTACAGACTTAAGAGGAGCTAATTGGCTTTTTTTAAAGATTAATTTGTTTTTTCCACGCTTCCAGATCACGCAACGCCCGTGTCGTATATAGTTTTTTACGATCAGCTCCTTTGATTTTACGAGCTCCTTCCGTTTCTGGTTCTGGGAATAACCCGAAATTAATATTCATTGGTTGATATGTCTCTGGATTGCCGGCCGTGACATGACGTAACATAGCCCCTAAAGCTGTTGTGTCAGGAGGTAATTGTATATTGGGATTGACAGCAAATAGTCCTGCTAATAATCCCATAGCCGTGCTTTCTACATATCCTTCACAACCAGAAACTTGTCCAGCCAAACGAATAGATGGTTTGTTTTTTAAACGAAGCTGTTCATCCAAGACCTTTGGTCCACAAACAAATGTATTTCGATGAATCCCTCCCAATCTAGCAAAAACAGCATTTTCTAAACCAGGAATTGTTCTAAAAATACGAGTTTGTTCTTTGTAAGTTAATTTTGTTTGAAAGCCGACCATGTTCATTAAAGTACCTTCTTTATTTTCTTTGCGTAATTGAACAACGGCTTTAGGCTTTTCAGTTAAATGAGGACTTCTTAATCCTACGGGTTTCATCGGACCAAAAGCAAGTGTATCCACCCCGCGTTCAGCCATGACTTCAATTGGTAGGCATCCTTCGAAATAGGGTGTATTTTTTTCCCATTCTTTAAAAGCGATTTTTTCTCCAGCTAATAAATCTTGTACAAATTGGTAGTACTGTTCTTTATTTAAAGCTAAGTTAAGATAATCGTATTTATCGCCCTTGTCATATCGGGATTGATACCAAGCTTTTTCCATATTTATTGAATCTGTATAAACAATAGGAGCTATTGCATCAAAAAAGTGAAGAGACTCATCTCCGGTTATTTTCTGTATATCTTCAGCCATTTTAGGAGAAGTAAGCGGTCCTGTAGCGATAATCGTAGGGATATCATCAGTTGGAATTCCCATTTCAGCAATAGAGAAATGAATAAGAGGATGATTTTTCAATTTTCGTGTAATCATCTTAGCAAAGTCAACGCGATTAACGGCTAAAGCTCCTCCTGCAGGGACGGAACAGGCATCGGCTGCAACCATAATAAGAGACCCCATACGGCGGAGTTCCTCATGGAGCAAGCCAACAGCATTTGTTTGCATATCATCAGAACGCAAAGAATTAGAACAAACAAGTTCAGCACAATCAGCTGTTGTATGAGCTGGTGTCATAACAGAAGGCCGCATTTCAATCAAGTCAACTTCAATACCTTTTTGAGCAATTTGCCAAGCAGCTTCAGAACCTGCTAAGCCCGCTCCGATAACGCGTATTTTTTGATGAGACATCTTAAATTTCCTTTTGCATTTTGATGTAAAACAAAGTATAAAAAATTATGTTTAAAAGTCAACTTATATCTATTGGTTTATTTTATGGGATAGCTCTGTCATCAGTAGCGTCTCCTTCAGTTTTGCTTCCTTTTACAGAAGCAACGACTCTGGATACAATAGAACAAACGGAATTATATGCAAAAGCAGATGATGGCTATGCCGATGCTCAATTTGAGTTAGCTTGTTTTTATCAAAAACAAAAGAAAAAAGATTATGATACCATAGTCATGTGGCTGACGAAGTCAGCTGATCAAGGTAATATAGAAGCTCAATTTGCGTTGGGACGGATATATCAATATGGGAAACCAGGTGTTTTACCTGATACGGTATTATCTGAGAAATATTATGAAATGGCAGCAGAAAAAGGGGACAAACAAGCCTTACGAGCACTCGCTTATTTAAGACGTTCGCCAAGCTATAAAATTAAAAGTGCACCTGATATTGATGAAAAATGGGATATGGAATGGCTTGCTAAGACAGCCGGATATGGAGATTCTATGAGCCAGTACGAATTAGGTCGATTATTTGAAGAAGGGACAAAAGTTTCTCGAAATTATGAGAAAGCTCTATATTGGTACGAACGTTCAGCTTCTCAAAATGTTTTGGAGGCTATGTGTGCTGCGGCCTATTTATATTTAGAAGGAAAAGGGGTTGAAGTCAATGTTGATAAAGCAGTTAATTGGTATGAGAAAGCTGCCATGCAAGATTATACGCCTGCGCAACGAAAACTATATGAAATTTATTCTTCAGATGAAGATAAAATTCCAGACTTAGTAAAGGCTTATCAGTGGCTTTATTTAGCTATGACATTTATGTTCCCTGACAGTGAAAATATTTTAGATAATTCTCCGGAATTAGCTGAATTGGATAAGCTCTTAACAGAGACGCAAAAACAAGAAGCTATGAATTTTATTCAGAACTTTATAAAAGAAAGAAGACCTTATGCTCTTAAAAAGTAAGGTAATATTAGCTCCTATGGCAGGCGTAACAGATAAACCATTTAGACAAATGGTTAGAATGTTTGGAAATCAGCTTTTACATACAGAAATGATATCTGCTACATCGTTATGTTATGGCTCTAAAGAAACTTACCGTATGATGGATATTAAGGATGAAAAAGCTCCAGTTGCCATTCAACTTGTAGGAAATAATCCTTCTGAGATGGCTAAGGCAGCTCAAATAGCCGAACAAATGGGAGCTATCCAAATTGATATTAATATGGGATGTCCAGTTAAGAAGCTCATCAGTAATATCAGTGGTTCAGCTTTAATGAAAGAACCGTATTTAGCTTACCAAATTGTAAATACGGTTAAAAAGTCTGTGCATATACCTGTTACCGTTAAAACACGATTAGGTTGGGATATGGAACATATTAATATTATTGATTTTGCTCAAAATTTAGAAGAAGCAGGTGCTGATGCTTTAACGATACATGCCCGAACAAAAGAACAAGGATATAGTGGCTTTGCGGATTGGAGCTGGATAAAAAAGGTAAAAGAGCGTATTTCTATCCCTGTTATAGCAAATGGAGATATAAAAGATAAAGAAAGTACACAGCAATGTTTAGATTTAACAGGGGCTGATGGCGTTATGATAGGAAGAGCAGCGATGGGTCGGCCTTGGATACTTTCTCAGATAGAGGGAAATCTCTCGTCCTTTGAATTAAGAGAAGTTGTTTTAGAGCATTTTAATCGATTAATGTCATATTATGGACATAAAGGGTTATTTATCGCGAGAAAGCATTTATCATGGTATGCAACAGGCAAAAGTTTTGTTGCTAATTTCCGCCGTCAAGTTTATTCTGAAACAAATGAAGATAAAGTAAGAGAGTTGATACAATCCTATTTTAAAGAGGAGGCAGTATGAAAGCAATTGTTTGTGGTGCAGGTCAAGTCGGAACAGTCATTACGAAGTATTTATCAGATGAAAAATCAGAAGTTGTTTTAGTTGATACGGATAGCCGAAAGTTAACTTCTTTGGAAAAAGATTTGGATATACAAACAATTCAAGGGAATGCGGCTAATCCGGCTGTTTTAGAAACGGCGGGAGCAAAAGGAGCAGATATGCTTATTGCCGTAACGAATAATGATGAAGTTAATATGATTACTTGTTTGGCGGCAGATTCTTTGTTTCATGTGCCGATGAAAATGGCAAGACTTCGCTCAGGTTTTTATTTAGATCCAGATTACGAACAACTACAACAAGCTCTTCATATGGATGTTGTGATAGCTCCGGAGCAGGAAATAGCGAAACGAATAGTTCGTAATTTGAAAGTTCCTGGGGCTCTAGATTATATTACGTTAAACAACAGGAAGATAGTGTTAATCGGGTTATCACTAAATGAAAATGCCCCCTTAATAGGAAAGCGAGTAGACGAGATTAAAGATTTATTTTCAGAACAGAGTTTTGCATTATGTCGTGTTCTGCGAGAAGGGAAATCAATACCTATAACGGTTGGTCTGACCTTTGAAAAAGGAGATAATGTCTATTTTGTTACGAAATCGAAAGACTTATCTAAAATATTGCCTTTTTTTGGCCAAGAAACAGAACCGGTTAAAAATGTTATTTTATTTGGCGGAGGTCGAGTTGGTTTAAGAGTTGCTAAGCTTTTGGAAGAAGAGAATATTGCCCAAAATATAACGGTTATAGAGAAAGATGAGAGGCGAGCAAATTATTTGGCAAAGCAAATTCCTGAAGTGTTGGTTATAAAAGGGGATGGTTTAGATGATGAAATATTAGAAGAAAGCCAAATAAGTGAAAAAGATGTTTCTATTGCTTTAACGGGAGAGGATGAAGACAATATTTTATTATCTCTGTTGTCAAAGAGGAAGAATGTCAAGAAGACATTTGCATTAATTAATAAATCCATATATAACAACTTGATTTCAGATTTAGGTGTTGATGTTATTATAGATCCGAATGCAATAACGATATCAACGATTATAGCCCAAATAAGAAAAGGACAAATTAAATCAGTTTACTCTTTGAGTGGAGAAGTTGGTGATTTTATGGAAATAAATGCTTTAGAAACTTCAAAAGTTGTTGGGGTTCCGTTTGAAAAATTGAAGATACCTCGAGGCGTTCGAATTTGTTCTGTTATTCGAGACGGAGAGTTAATGGCTTTAACTAAAGAATTTGAAATAGAAAAAGGGGATTCAGTGATTGTTTTTGCGGATAAAGGCTATTCTAAAGAGGTCGACAAGTTATTTTCAGCGGGCTTGTTTTTCTTTTAATTTTATGGTATATGAGCAAAGATAAAAGCGAAGGAAAAATATGGAACAAAGAGCACAAGAAATTTTTTTAAATTATTTATATAAGAAACAAGAAGTTGTTACAGTTTTTTTACAATGTGGTGTTAAGTTGCAAGGTGTTATTACGGGATTAGATAAGGAAGGTCTTTTATTAAGAAGAGATACACATACACAGTTTGTATATAAACATGCGATATCAACGATAATGCCGGTTTCTAGTATTCATGAATTTGAGGAATAATAGAATTAATGAACACTTCGGCATATGTGATTTTGCCTTATTTAAAAGAAAAGACAGAAATCCGTTCATCTGTTTCTCGGCTTGAAGAAGCAGTTGGGTTGGCTAAAGCAATTAATTTGAAGATAATTGGTCAAGAGGTTATTCCTGTTCGCGAGATAAAACCATCTACATATTTAGGACAAGGAGCGATAGAAAGATTATCTTTAACGTTTAAAACGGAAAAAATAGCTGTTGTTATTGTGGATTGTTCATTAACGCCGATACAGCAACGGAATTTAGAGCGAGCTTGGGATGTTAAGGTTATTGATAGAACCGCTTTAATTTTAGAAATTTTCGGTGAGCGAGCTCGTACAAAAGAAGGGGTTCTTCAAGTAGAGTTAGCTCACTTGACATATCAACGGAGTCGATTAGTCCGTTCATGGACTCACCTAGAAAGGCAAAGAGGTGGTGCAGGTTTCTTAGGGGGTCCAGGAGAAACTCAAATAGAGATAGATAGACGTATTATAGATGATAAAATAGTTCGAATAAAAAAAGAGTTAGAACAAGTAAAGAAGACGCGTTTTTTACAAAGAAAAGCTCGGCAAAAAGTTCCTTATCCGATTGTTGCGCTAGTAGGCTATACAAATGCAGGGAAATCAACTTTATTTAATAAATTAACAAAAGCCAATGTTTATGTTGAAAATTTATTATTTGCAACATTAGATCCGACATTGCGAGAGATTCGTTTGCCGAGTGGTCGTCGTGTTATATTATCAGATACAGTTGGATTTATATCAGAGTTGCCTCATGAATTAGTCGCAGCTTTTAGAGCGACTTTAGAAGAAGTATTAGAGGCTGATATTGTTTTGCATGTGCGAGATTGTTCTCACCCAGATACAGAGGCTCAAAAGAAAGACGTAGAGGATGTTTTAAAAGATTTGGGGTTAGTTGAACAGGTAGAACAAGGCTTAGAAGAAGTTTGGAATAAAATAGATTTATTAAACGAAGAAGAAAGAGAAGCTTTATTGTTAAGTAGTAAAGGAAAGAAGAAAATCTGGCCAATATCAGCATTAACTGGAGAAGGTTTAGATGCGTTGTTATCACATATTGATGATCTTATGAATAAGTCAGAGAGACTGTTTAAGGTTCGTATACCAATCGATGACGGGAAAGCCTTGTCAAAGCTTTATGAACGAGGAACGGTTATAGACAGAAAAGAGAATGAAGATTTTATTGAGATAGAAGTTTCTATGCCCGAAAGTGCATTTCATCAAATAATGGAAAGTTATCCAAGTTTAGTTTTTCTTCATTAAAAGTTGAAAATAATAAAAAAAAGACTTGACGAGAAAAAGAGATTTATGTATATTCGCTTCATCTGTAAAGAATGAGTGTGTAGCTCAGTCGGTAGAGCATCTGACTTTTAATCAGAGGGCCCTGGGTTCGAGTCCCAGCACGCTCACCATTTAAGTCCTTGTCTTCCAAGGACTTATTTTTTTTGTTTCCAAAATTAAAAAGCTTGACCTTTACCAATAGGGGGGTATATTATTTTTTATGGTGTAAAAGGAAACAAGAATATGAAAAAACAAGAAAAAACAAATCATAAAGAAGAAATAACTCGACTAAATAAAATTGCCGGTCAAGTAAATGGGGTTAAGAAAATGATAGAAGAAGGTCGTTCTTCTCCAGATATCATTATCCAGCTTCAGTCAATTCGAGCTGCTGTTAAGGTTGTGGAATCTCATATTTTGCAGAAATATGTTCAGTATTGTGTTGAACAAGTTTTTGAAGAAAATTCGAATAGAGAGCAGAAGATACAAGAGTTAAAGAAATTATTTGATAGACGTCCAGATTTATAATATTACAAAACGTTAAAGGGGCCGGAAATGGTATATAAAATAAGTGAAGTTGCTCAGAAATTAGGTATGACAGCTCATACATTGAGATTTTATGATAAAGAAGGATTGCTCTCAGAAGTGGAAAGAAATAATTCTGGAGTACGAATTTTTACAGACGCAGATATTGAATGGCTATTAATCGTTAATTGCTTAAAAGAAACGGGTCTTTCTTTAAAGGAGATTAAACAATATTTAAATTGGTGTAAGGAAGGGAATAAGAGCCTTCAAAAACGATTAGATTTATTTAAACAACAAAAAGTAGCATTAGAACATCAGCTTAATCAAATACAACAAAATATGGAAAAAATAAATTATAAGATAGCTTATTATGAGGAAGCAGTTAGGAACGGAAGTATTGATGAAGCAAAGAAAAATAAATGTTTGCAAGAAGAGAAAAAAAGAGTTTTTAGAATCTAAGCTATTAGAATGGAAAATAAGAAATTTTTTATAGATAAAAATGGAAAGCGTGTTCTTTTTTATCATGGGACCGGTGTTTTTTTCAAGAGATTTGAACCTTTATCGCAATTCACAACTCGCAGAGATATTGCTCAGGTTTATCGAGTAAAAGCACATCAATCGTCAACTTGTTTTTCTTTTGAAGATAATTTTAAAAATATAATACAACCTGTTTTGCAAAAGTTAGAAACTTTAGAACGGGAAAAGTTATTAGGTAAAAACATTGATGAAGGGTATTTAATTCCCGCTTATTTAAGGATAGAAAAAACGCTTCACTTAAATCACTCAGCTTTTTCTTATTGGTGTGCTTTAGAAGGAATTGTTTTTTCTGTACTAAAAGAAAAATTTCCAGATATTGGAAATAAGGATAGCCAACCGGCATCTGATTTTATTTTTAGAGATCCAATGAATCGTCCAATTGAATTAGTTCGAAAGGAATTGCAATTAGAAACCTTGTTTCCTTTAACACATGATGAGAAAAGGGATAGAGTTTCTTTATCTAAACAACGCTTTATCCGTTTTTTGGAAAGTGCCGGTTATGATTCGATTTCACATGCTTATGCTGGAAGAGCTTATGCTATTTTTCGCCCAGAACAAGTTTATCGATTAGACTTTCCAGAGTTTAACCAGACAAAGGTTCAAGTTTCAATAGAAAACAAGATTCAGTTGTGTGAAATACGAAAGGCATACTTACAGACGTATAAACGAAGACATTTAAGTATAGAAGAATACCTAGCTCGTTTAGAATACTGTCCTGTTCGGGAATAAGTAAAGAGTAAAATATGTAGTAATCTTATCTCCCTAAAGCAAGGACACACCCTCAAGTAGTCGTTGCTGGTCGGCTAGAGAATGTGTCCGTGTTTTAGGGAGATAATTATTGATAAGTTTATTGATAATCCTGCTCAACAGGTCAATGTACTTATTAATATCATGTAAAAAGGCTAGATGATAATTTTTAAACTTATTGTAAGTTATTGAATTATTTAAAAAATGGGGGGGGGGGGGTCGAGTTAAAAGTATACATAATGAAATAATTCATTTCATTTTTTTTGAAAGTTTTATATACTTTGTTGCGTTTCATTTATAGAATCCATTAATAAATTACAACTAAAGTATATCTAGTTAATTGTTAATTTCAAGAAAAAAATAACAAAAAATTTTAGATTTGTTTTAAATTATTGAATAGAAATAAATTAAAAATTTTGGGAGAACTCTTTTTTATGAGTTGCCTTACAGAAAACATCGAGCTTACTCGGGCCGAAAGCAAAGATGTTGGAACAAAACGTTCACACTGACGAGCGTGGTCAAAGCCGAAGGTTTATAGCTGATTTAGAATTCCTAGTTTGCGAGGGATATCTGTTATAAATAATAGAATCAATTATTGAGCAGCTTTAATTTTCCGAATCATGAATAATAGGAAGATTATTCCAAGTCCCATAATGAAGATAGCACCATTTTGGCTATTTAATAGGTCTGCGGCGATTCCCATAAAGAATGGGAAAACAGTTCCTCCTACAAGACCTGTAATCATTAAACCAGAGATATCGTTTTTACGATTTGGTTTATGTAGAATTGCTTGAGCGTAGATAATAGAGAAAATATTTGCATTTCCTAATCCAATTAAAGCAAAACAAGTATATAACAGGAATTTATCAGAAAATAAAAATAGCCCAATGGTAGCTAGAAGCATCATAGCTACACTAAGAGCAAAGAATTTTTGATGAGAAAACCTAGCTAAGATAAAAGCTCCGATAAAACTTCCAGCTGTTTTAAAAAAGAAGTATATGCTGGTCGCATATCCTGCTGCAGCTAAAGTCATCCCAACTTTTTCTGTTAAGATTTTAGGCGCGGTCACATTACTACCGACATCGATGCCAACGTGGCACATAATACCAATAAAACATAATAAAATAAGAGGATCTTTTAATAAAGAAAAACATTGTTTAAATGAAGAAGGTTTTCCAGAAACGCTTTCTTTAATTTTATCTTTTGCCATCGCAAAGAAGGCAATGACACCTTCTAACATAAAAAGGGGATAAATTAATTTCCAATCGCCTACTTTTACAACAGCCCATGCGGCAAGGATGGGGGCGAGAAAAGAAGCAATTGTTTTAATAAATTGCCCAAATGTTAAAGCACTAGATAATTTACTTCCATGAATGATATTAGATAAAAGGGGGTTTAAAGAGACCTGCATCAATGTATTTCCAATACCTAATAAGGCAAATGAAAATAACATTAAAGGTAGATTATAATCAATTAATGGAATAATCATAGCTACTATAGTAATGGCTAAACTGAGAAGAACAGTTTTTCTTCTACCGATTTTATCCATTAACATTCCGGTCGGAATGGATAAGATAAAGAACCAGAAAAAGACCATCGATGGGAATAAATTAGCCAAAGAATCAGATAAGCCGAAGTCAGCTTTAACATAATTAGATGCAATTCCTACTAGGTCAACAAAACCCATGGCAAAGAATGTGAGCATAATCGGAATAAGTCTTATGAAAATTTTTTGATTATTTTTCGTCATTTTTTAGTTCCTTATAAGATGGCCAAGCACCAGCTTTTGTACAAACAAAAGCAGAAACGTCGACTGCTGTTTTATGAGCTTCTCGGAGAGATTTTCCAGAAAGGATAGAATAAACAAAAGCTCCAGAAAAAGCATCCCCAGCTCCGACAGTATCAACTGTTTGAACATGAGGCGTTTCCATAAAAGATTTTTCTGTTGGGGTGTAAATAACGCTATATTTCTCTCCTGCTGTAAAAATCAAATGAGTTAAATGATATTTCTTTAAAAGAGCAAGACATACTTCATCATCTGTTCCTTTAAGATTAAACATTTTCTTGATTATTTTTATTTCATCATCATTGAATTTAAAAATTGTTGCAAATTGTAAAAGTTGCTCGATAAGTTTTTTGGAGTAATATTTACCTCTTAAATTGATGTCAAAAAAGCGAATTGAATTTGGATTGCTCTCTGATAATAAGGTTAAAATGGTTGCTCTTGAATCAGGATGACGTAAAGCCAACGTACCATAACAGACAGCATCAGCATTTTTGATGATTTTTAAAGCTTCTGGTAATAAGGGGATATGGTCCCAAGCAACATTTTCAACTATCGTGTAGGTTGGAATTCCTTTATTTAAGGAAACGGGGACAGTTCCCGTAGGAAAATTAACAGTAGATAAAAGATATTTAATATGACTTTTATCTAACTCTTGAATGATCTCTATTCCGAGTTGATCATTTCCAACCGCACTTATTGCATATCCGTTAGCGCCTAATTGAGTTGCATGATAAATAAAGTTAATTGGAGCCCCTCCGGCTCTTTTGCCAGAAGGTAACATATCCCACAATAATTCACCGATGCCAACGATTGTTATTTTTTTCATTTTCTCCCCATAAAATTAAGATATCAATCCTTATCTAGAAAAGCAAGAGCAAAGGCATAAAACTTTTTTAAATTTGTTTTCTTTTTTTAGGAGATTTTCTTAATAAGAAAACAATAAGAAGAAGAATGCTTACTCCGATTCCAATCCCCTGAGCCATATGAAGAGGGAGATTTAATCCAATTTTTTCGTAAGCAATATAAGTTGTGCAGACTGCGGTCATAAATAAAGCAGGAAGGAGTGTTAATATGTACAGACTATTTCTACGGCGTAAATAAAGAGTACAAATCCATAATGTAGAAGTTGCAAGAAGCTGATTAGCCCAACCGAAATAAGTCCAAATACTCATCAAGGGAATAAAACATAATCCAATTCCACCGGCTAAAACAAAAATACTTAAAACTAAACGATTGCGTATATCTTTTTGAGACATGTGCAAAACATCTGCAAGACTTAAACGTGCAGACCGAAAAGCAGTATCTCCGGACGTAATGGATAAAATAACAACAGAAAGAACAGTTAAAAAACCGCCAAAGGAACCTAGAAAATCTTTTGCAATTGATGATACAACATAAATAGGTCCTCCTTTTTGAACCGCCTCATATAAAAGAGGTGAACCGTGATAGAAAGAAATACCCAGTGTTGCCCACATTAAAGCGATGACGCCTTCCGTAATCATGGCCCCATAAAAAACAGGACGTCCATATTTTTCATTTGTTAAGCATCTAGCCATCATAGGAGATTGTGTTGCGTGGAAACCACTTAAAGCGCCACAAGCAATCGTTACAAACATTAAAGGAAAAATAGGTAAATCAGCAGGATGTTGATTTGTAAGAGAAAGATTAGGATAAAAATCAACGCCTCTAAAAAAGAGCACAAATGTCAGACTAACTGTTACGCCAAGTAATAAAAGAGCAAAAAGAGGATAAAATCTACCGATAATTTTATCTATTGGGAGTAGTGTTGCCAGAAAGTAATATAAAAAGATAATACAAATCCAAAAAAGGAAAGAAGGTGGCGTTTCATTTGCAAGCATTTGAGCAGGGCTCATTGCAAAAACAGCTCCGACAAGAATTAAAAAGAACACTAAGAAAATTAAAAAAAGAGCTTTAAATTGTTTTCCAAAAAATTTTTCCATTAAGAAAGTGATCGACTGTCCTTTGTATCTTAAAGAGAGCATACCTGATAAATAATCATGAACGGCTCCAGCAAATATAGAGCCTAAAACAATCCAAAATAAGCAGACTGGCCCATAAAGAGCTCCAAGAATAGCTCCGAAAACAGGTCCTAAACCGGCTATGTTTAAAAATTGAATTAAGAATATTTTATATGTTGGGAGAGGAACATAATCTACACCATCTGTATAAAGAAGAGCCGGCGTTTTCTTCCTCGGGTTTATTTTAAATATTTTTTCAATAAAAGCGCCATAAAAGATATAGCCCATAATTAATGCTAAACACGATAATAGAAATATTCCCATTTTTTTCTCCTTATTGGGTTTAGCTATATACCTGTTTATGAGAAATATCAAGAAAAAGAATATTGACAAATTTATTGACAAATACATTGGCGGAGATTATAATAAAATACGAAAGAGGGAAAAATGTCATCTATGCCATTTCATGAAGTGCCGGGAATAACCTTTGCCTATACAAAAGAAGCTCCGTTATTTCATCAAACAGTACAACACATTTATTTTTTTGCAGGTAATGATAAAGGGAAAAAAGATTTGCCAGATTATATTCGTCGTTATGGCAACTCTGCTCTTGAACATGCGGATATTGTTGTGGCTCTAGGCGGAGATGGTACGATGTTAGATGCTATGAAAATGGCTTATCCTTTTGATAAGCCGGTTTATGGCATTGATAGAGGGGGAGAGGGGTACTTACTTAATAGTGAGCCGACAGATTTGATTTCGGAAATCTATCATGCAGCTGTTGTACTTTTTCCTGCTATTGAATGCAGCGGGATAAATGAAAAGAAAAAAACTTTTAGGCACATATGTTTAAATGATGTTGCAACTCGATGTGAGACATCTCAAACCGCACATCTTCGGCTTATGTTAAATGATGTTGTTTATCGAGATGAAGTATGGTGTAATAGCGTTATTGTTGCTACACCGCAAGGAAGTACTGGATATTGTCGTTGGGCTGATGGCATCGTTATACCGGTTGGGTGTCATCAATGGTCAATAGCTGGCGTTGCTCAAATTAAAACGAAAGCAGCTAATATTAATGCAACAGTACATGAAAACACACGCATTCAAATAGAAGTTCTAGATAGTGAAAAACGTCCTCAAGCTCTTGATTGTGATAATGTGACAGAACCTCATTTTAAGCAATGTCAGATCCAAAAAGCGCCTAAAGTTGTTCGAGTTTTATACAATCACGCACATAATGTCGTAAAGAATGCAATTTTTGCTCAACAAATATTAAGTCGTTCATAGACTTGATTTTGTAAGAAGCTATGCTAAAGTAGCTTTCAAGGAGTTTTTTATGGAAAAATATATGAAAAAATATCACATTAAAAGTTATGAATGTGATTCTTCTTTTCACTTAAGAATAATGAGTTTATTCAATTTTTTTCAAGATATTGCTGATATGCATGCTGAAGAAATGGGTGTAGGATATACTTTTTGTGAACAACAAAAAATAGGTTGGGTTGGCGCTAATTATCATATTCAGATTCATCGACTGCCAGAATGGAAAGAAAATATTACGTTGTTAACTTGGCCCTCTGGAACAACGCCTGTTTCAGGTATTCGAGACTTTCAAATGATAGATGAAAAGGGAAAAGTTATCATTAATGCCTCTAGTCAGTGGGTTTTAGTTGACATTGAAAAGATGCGTCCTCTTCCGGTAAAAAAATATTTGCCTCAGTATGAAATTATAAATGAGCGGGCAGTAGAAACGACTTTTCCTAAATGGGCTTCTGTTGAAAGAGCTGATTCTTTGATTTCTGTTCCTGTTTTGCATGATCACATTGACTTTAATAATCATGTTAATAATGCTAATTATCCCGTTTGGGCTCTTGATTCTGTGGCATCGGATTTTTTAAAGAAGCATCCTTTAACAGAAATAGAAGTTGCGTTTAAAAGGCCTGCTTTATTAGGAGATCAACTAACGGTTTTAACTCAAAAAGATAACTTGATGACACGTCACGACATCAAAAAGAGTGATTTAACTTTGGCCTCTATTCGATGTCAATGGAAGTAGATAAATAGGCTTATTAATAATGAGGGGGACGTGTTTCTTCTGATTGAGGCTTGATGTTATTTTCTTTTAAAGCCTCAACGAGCATTTTATTTTCTTGAATAAGATGGTCAATTTGTTTCCCTTGACGAATAATTTCCTCGTTTAAGTCGTCAAATAGTTGTTCATAATGTGTAAGGGCAATCTCAAGAGCAATGATGCGTTCTTCGGTTTCTTTATCCATTAAAATATCTCCTTGAAATTAAGAATAAGAGTTTTTTTAGAAAAATCAATTTTTAAAAACATTCAATTGTATGACAAAGACATAAGAATATATATTTTAGGCAGAAAATCTGAATTTCTAATTGCTTTTTGTGACAAAATTTTATAAATTATGAAAACATAAAAATAATACTATAAGGAATGAACATGAAAGGAATTATTTTAGCTGGAGGTACTGGGAGTCGGCTATATCCGTTGACACAAAGCTGTTGTAAACAATTATTGCCAGTTTATGATAAGCCAATGATATATTATCCTTTATCTACCTTAATGTTATTTGGTATCCGTGATATCTTAATAATTTCAACTCCTCATGATACGCCACATTTAAAGCATTTTTTCGGAAACGGAGAAAAATTAGGTCTTCATATCGAGTATAAGATTCAAGAAGAGCCCAAGGGAATAGCAGAGGCTTTTATTTTGGGAGCTGATTTTATAGGCCAAGATGATGTTTGTTTAATCTTGGGAGATAATATTTTTTATATGGGCGGTCAGTTTGCTAATGTAGCAGAACAGGTTAAGGATAATCCAGGAGCAATTATTTTTGGATATCATGTTTCAGATCCAGAACGTTTTGGAATCGTTGAATTCGATAAGGAAGGAAAGGTTTTATCTTTAGAAGAAAAACCGAAAAATCCAAAATCGAATTATGCTGTCGTTGGTCTTTATTTTTATCGAGGGGATGTTGTCGAAAAAGCGAAAAGCTTAAAACCATCAAAACGAGGAGAATTAGAGATAACAGATTTAAATAAGCTTTATTTAAAAGAAGAGAGATTAAAATCTGTTGTTTTAAGACGTGGGACCGCTTGGTTAGATACAGGAACTCCCGATTCTTTATTGAAGGCGTCGAATTATGTTGGTATTATATAAGAACGGCAGGGTCTAAAAATATCTTGCATTGAAGAAATTGCTTATCGTAGAGGTTTTATAGATATTTCTCAATTGCAAAAAGTGATTGATGAAATTAAAGATGGTGTCCCATATAAGGACTATTTAAAGTATGTTATAGAT
>CASECI010000030.1 GCA_949286465.1 uncultured Alphaproteobacteria bacterium
TTATTCTGCAACTGTTTCTGTTTTTTCTTCTTCTTTAGAAGCTTCAACTTCTGCTGATGAAACGCCGGCATCTTCCGGTTTAATCTGTTCTAATTTTTTAGCATTAGCGTTAGCTTCTCTCAATTGTTTTCCTTCCAAAACAGCATCAGCAAGTTTTGAAGTGATTAATTTAATTGAGCGGATAGCGTCATCGTTGCCCGGAATAATATAGTTTATACCGTCCGGATCAGCGTTTGTATCAGCCAAACAGATAACAGGGATGTTTAATTTGTTAGCTTCTTTTATAGCAATATCTTCTTTTTTCTGGTCTACGATAAAGATAATATCAGGCAAGCCTCTCATATCTTTGATACCGCCTAAAGTTTTGCTTAATTTGCCTAATTCTCTGTTTAATTTAGCGATTTCTTTTTTAGGTAATTTTTCAGCGTGGCCTGAATTCATGAAATCTTCTAATTCTCTTAATTTGTTAATGCGGCCTCTTATTGTATCAAAGTTGGTAAGCATACCGCCTAACCATCTTCTGTTAATATAGTAAGCGCCTGCTCTTTGAGCTTCTTCTGCAACAACCTCTGCTGCTTGTTTTTTAGTTCCTACGAAAAGAACGTTTTTATTTTTAGCAGCGTAATCTCTTACAACAGCGTAAGCTTCATCAAGCAAGTCTGTTGTTTTACGCAAATCTAATACATAAATACCGTTTCTTGCACCGTAGATATACGGTTTCATTTTAGGGTTCCATCTTTGTGTCTGGTGTCCGAAGTGTACACCTGCTTCCAATAATTCAATCATAGATGCTGTTGGCATCGGTTTTCTCCTTTTTCTTTACTTGTTGTACTACGGGTTATACTGTCCCATTCAGCGGGTTGACGGTCTTTAATTTTTATACCAGAAGGGCCTTTTATTGTGTTCCTTCTTGTCCTGTCCCCACCCCTGAACTAGGGCGAACCTATCAGACTAGTGTAACCATTTACATAATAATACAAACATGCCTTTATGCAAATTTATTATGTAATTGTGTAAAGTTGTGTTTAGACCTAATGTGTCTATGTTCGTAGCACAAAAAAAACGGACTACCTAAAAGCTAGTCCGGCATTTCATTTTCTGAAACAAAAAGGATTTACATTAACTTATATTTGTGTTTATTTTAAATCTTTTTCATATTTATTAATACTCAATACCCTGTCTTGCCATTACTCCCATATCAAAATAGTGTTTGATAGGTTTCATTTCAGTAACAAGATGAGCCATAGCTTTTAATTCAGGGTGAGCGTAACGTCCAGTTAATACGATTTCAAGATTTTCCGGTTTATGTAAAAGCGCATCTTTTACATCTGAAACTTTAATCATATTCATAGCTGTACAAATATTAATTTCATCCAAGATGATTAATTGATATTCGCCGGAATTAATTGCTTTTTTTGCGAATTCCCAACCTTTTTGAGCTTCTTTAAAATCTTCCATACAAACGTTATGAGAATAACATACTCTGTCCATACCGAATTGTACAACATCAAGGTTCGGAAGGAATTTTGATGAAGAAACAATTTCTCCGTAAGAAGTTGCGCTGTCGCCTTTTGTAAATTGAATAATTAAAACTTTCCAGCCGTGTCCCAAAGCTCTTAATGCCAACCCTAAAGATGCCGTGGTTTTTCCTTTCCCATCTCCTGTATAAATCTGAATATAACCATGCTCTAACACGACTAACTACCTCCAAATAAACTGATAAGTTCCTCTATCCTTATTTTAACGAATTTTCCTCACTATTTAATCGTTCCAAGGATGTATTAATTTCTAGAGCAAAAGATGGATAAATGTATCTATCCCC
>CASECI010000031.1 GCA_949286465.1 uncultured Alphaproteobacteria bacterium
CATCGCATAGGTAAAACCTACTAATGCTGTTATGCTTAATACGCCTATAATTGCCAGTACTGCCAGCATCTCTAATAATGTTCGACCACTAGACTTTTGGTCTTTATTCTTCATTTATATCCCCTTTGTTCTATTTCTATAGCAATCGACAAAAACTCTTTAACAAAATCATACATAGGTTATATAAAGATTTATATTTAATCAAGACATACTGATAAATATTTTTTATTATTTACTTTTAATTTTTTGCTGAACCATACGAAGCAATTCGACTTCATCTGTTTTTCTCCTCATGCGATAATCTTTAATAATTTTTGCAACCTCTTCGTTTGCTGTATTTTTAATACCCCTTAAATCTAAAATATCTTCTATATTCGCTGTTAATAATAACGCCGCACAAAAAAGATTTTCTCGTTCTTTAAAATTATCCTCCCACGTTTTTGTTTCTTTATATATTTCATATGCTAAATTAGAGGAAACCTCTGATAACTTCCTACCCTGCTTATCTTTTTTTTTCTCATCATAAATAGAAGTTATGTTTGTATAGAGATAATCGCATATATTAGATGATAACATAAAACTAATGAAATCAAGATCTTTCATTTTTATTCTTCCTTTCTTTTATTACAATGGAAATTTTAAGTGGACTCTTAAACCCTTCATGGGGCTTTCTTCTAGTGTAATTTCGCCTCCGTGCGATAAAACAATATCTCTTGTAATAGTAAGGCCTAAGCCAACGCCACCTGTTTTTGTATTCCTCGAATCATCTAGTCGATAAAACGCTTTAAAAACGTCATCTCTTTTCTCTTTAGGTATTCCTGGACCATCATCGTCTATTGTAATATCTAAAAAATGATCTCGAACGCCCATAACAACAGCTGCATGTTTTGCATACCTGTGTGCATTTGTTAATATATTAGTTATTGCTCGTTCAAAATCGTGTGGTCTTAAACTTATTTGTTGCGTTTGCTCTATATGCAAATCTATATCATGACCATTACGACGAAGCTTCTCAACTATATCCATAAGTAACTCTGACACTTCCATAACTTGAGGGGGTTCTTTCCCTTCTCCTCTCGCAAAAGCCAAGTAACCTTCTAGCATCTTTTCCATCTCATCAACATCTGATAATAGGTCTTGTGTGCTTTCATCCTTAGGCATCATAGAAAGTTGAAGTTTCATCCGTGTTAGGGGCGTTCTTAAATCATGCGATACACCAGATAACATACTTGTTCGTTCGCTTAAATACTTCTGAATACGATTCTTCATGAGTAAAAAAGCCTGTCCAGCTTGACGAACTTCTGCAGCTCCCTCGGGTTTAAATTTCTGAACTGTACGACCTGTTCCAAACTTTTCCGCTGCATCAGCTAACCGATAAACGGAACGAACCTGATTCTTCATAAATAAAAATGCTATCCAAAATAATAATATTGAAGCACCCACCATCCAAATCAAAAAAGCATAAGTCGTCGAACTAAAAACACGCTTTTGAGGTACTTCAACTTCTAGCAATCCCGCACTTAACTGTATGTATATCGTAATATAGTCTCGAGAACGATCTTCTTGAATAACAAACGGATATTTTAATTTTGATAAAGCACGCGATAATTGCTTAACTAAGCCTGTATTATCAACACTAACAGATTCAAATATAATTTGTGTTTCTGGTTGAAATGAAATTTTTAATTGTAATGCTTCGTCAAAATAAGATAATACATCTTCTGTTTGTACTGAGCCGGGATATTGTCTAATCATATAAATAACTGTTTCTATTTCACCCGCTATATCATTCGCTAAACGACGGCTAATAGAACGCCAATGATTATCATAAAAGACCATAGAGGCAACAACTTGTAATAAAACCATAGGGATAAGAATAATTAAAATAAATCGATACAACAGGCTCTTCGGAGATATCTTAATTTTTATATATTTTAAAATATATCGGATAAAATCCCATATTTCTTTTAAAACTTGACCTAATCTTTGAAAAGCTAACTTCTTCATGTTTTAGTCCGGTAATAATAAATAACCTTTTCCTCGTATCGTTTGCAAATAACGGGGATTTTTTGAATCCTGCTCTATCTTTTTACGTAACCGATTAATTTGAACATCTATTGTTCGTTCATTCTCTGTATGTGTTATCGACGCCAGTTCTTCTCGAGATACTTCTTGCCCTGCTCTTTGAGCTAATACCTTTAATAAATCATTTTCAACAGACGTTAATGAGATAATTTCTCCTTTTTGCTCTAATGTACCTCTTTCCTTATCATAAATTATATCTCCAAAATGAAGACTTTCTTCTGTTCCTTTGGGAGAAAGCATAAACGTACGCCTTAAAATACTATTAATCCGTAATATAAGTTCTTTAGGATCAAAAGGTTTTGATAAATAATCATCAACACCACTTTCTAACCCATGTATTCTATCTTGGAGCTCTCCCATTGCGGTCAACATCAAAATAGGTATCATATCTGCTTTTTCTCTTAGCGATTTTGCAAAAGAATATCCGTTTTCTCCTGGCATCATCACATCTAATACCAATAAATCGAATTTTATACATGTCATTAAATGACGTGCTTCTGATGGATTAGACGCTTCTGAAACAATAAAACCATTCTCTGTCAAATAGCGACGTAATAATTTCCTTAAACGTGTATCATCATCTATCACAAGAATATGGCTTTTTTCTTGATCTGTCACTTAAACTATCTCCTCTATATGGGACAATAACTTTTGTCCCATTTCTCCACCATCACCTTTGAGATGATCTTTAATGATTTGATTTAAAGCACAAATATGAGTTTCTATATCATCAAGCTCTTTTTCTCCATAAGAGGATTTTTTTTCTATATATCGACACAAATGATTTCCTACCTGCGTCATTAAATCATAATCAAATGTTGCTCCTTGTCCTTTTATATCATGTGCAATACGAAAAAGATCAGATTGGATTAATTTAGCTCTTTCAATTCCTTCAACAGATTGTGCTTTTACGAAAACATCATTTAAGTGTTGTAAATCTGAAAGCACCCATGTTTCGTACTCTTTAGCCAGATCAGCTAAAACGTCCATCGCCTTTTCATAATCATCTTGAAGAGATACCATTAAATTTCCTTTCTCTTTTCATCATATAAAAAACCGTGGAGAAAATCCAACGGTTTTTTTATGGTGCGATCGAAAAGATTTGAACTTTCACGGGTCTCCCCACAGCGACCTCAACGCTGCGCGTCTACCAATTCCGCCACGACCGCTTTATTGAAAGTATTTATGTCTTATCAAATTTTTTTAGAAAAAGCAACTTTTTTATCATATAAAATTTATTTTTTTCAAAAAAAACTAGACTTTCATAAGAATTCTTCTTACCTTTTAGAGGAAGAAAGGAGATTAATTATGACTTTTGAACTTTATAAATTACCTTATGACTTAAATGCTTTAGAGCCTTTTATTTCTGAAAAGACTCTACGCTTTCATTATGAAAAGCATCATACAGGGTATGTCAATACGCTTAATTCATTAATTAAAGGAACTGATTTAGAAAACAAATCTTTAGAAGACATTATCCTTGCAACAGAAAAAGAATCTTCTCAACAAGCTATTTTTAATAATGCAGCACAAACATGGAATCATACTTTCTACTGGCAGTCTTTATCTCCTCATGCAGGAAACAATATTCCAGATGGCGATTTTAAAGAAGCTGTTAGCAGAGATTTTGGTTCTATAGAGAATTTAAAAGAAGAGCTAAAAAAAGCAGCAACAACACAATTTGGCAGCGGATGGGCTTGGCTTATTTTAGAAAGTGGAAAATTAAAAGTTGTAAAAACATCCAATGCTAATATTCCTCTTCATCATCAAAAGCCTCTATTAACAATAGATGTTTGGGAACATGCCTATTACTTAGACTATCAAAATAGACGACTTGATTATGTACAATCTATTTTAGATAACTTAATTAATTGGAATTTCGCCATTCAAAATTTTCATCAAATTTAAAATAATTTTTATCTTTTATTAATTATTTATCTCTATTCTTTTATAAAAAAGAAAAGGAGATATGATGTTTAATGAATTGCTTTTAAATGCTCAAGAAATTGGTGGCGTTTTTAAAACAATGCCAATTACTGATGAGCATTTATTTTCTGTTCAAGAAAATCTTGAAAAAATGGGGCTACAATTACCGGACGAATACAGTGATTTTTTATTTGTAACTGATGGTTTATTTTGGGCAGGGCTAGAATTTTTTGGCTCTTGTTCTTCTAGCGACAAAAAAAATGGATATAACATTACGGCTTTAACCGAGCAAAATATGCTCTATCAAGCCTTAAACAAAGGAACAAACAAAGTCTTTATTGGACGTACCGATGATGAAAATTTTGTATACAATCCAGTCAAAAATGTCTATGAAATTATTGACGAATTTTCAGGAGAACTCATTAAAACTTTCCCTCATTTTGAAGATTTATTTGATTATCTCATTAAAGAACAAATCGAAATTATTCAAAATTATGTTGGCTTTAACGAAGATGATATTGCTGACGAAAAAGAAGAAGATTTTTAATGCGTGTTGATATTTTTCAATTTGACTTACCTCCAGATAGAATAGCTAATGAGCCTGCTTTTCCAAGAGAAACAGCTAAATTATTGCATGTTATCCCTCCTCGTACATTTGAAGATTTTACAATTGCTGATTTACCTCATTTATTGAAGCCGAGTGATGTTTTAGTTTTCAATGATACAAAGGTTATCCCTGCTCGTATATATGGGAAAAGAGGAGATGCTCAAATTGAAGCAACTTTACTAAAGCAAATTAATTTAGATACATGGAGTTGCCTTATTAAAAATGCTCGTCGTTTAAAACCCGAACAAGAAATTATATTTTCGGATGATTTTAAGGCAATTGTTTTAGAAAAAAAGCAAGATGGTCCGGTCATTTTAAAATTTAATGTCGCAGGAGCAGATTTATTTGCACAACTTCATGTACACGGCATTATGCCTCTACCTCCTTATATCAAGAGAACAAAAGAAGGTAAAGAATCTGATAAGTCTAATTATCAAACTATCTTTGCTAAACATGAGGGTGCAGTTGCGGCACCAACGGCTGGGCTTCATTTTACAAAAGAATTACTCAATTCTATAAAACAAAAAGGTATTGAAATGCATTTCGTCACATTGCATGTGGGAGGTGGAACTTTCTTACCTGTTAAAGTTCAAGATACTAAAGACCATATCATGCATGCAGAATTTGGAATTATAACGAAAGAAACTGCTCTGGCTTTAAATAAAGCTAAACAGGAAGGAAGACGTATTATCCCAGTAGGAACAACGGCTCTACGTTTACTAGAAAGTGCCGCAGATGAAACAGGAACTTTACATGAGTTTTGTAGGGAAACATCTATTTTTATGACTCCAGGTTATCAATTTAAATATGCAGATGCTTTATTCACTAACTTTCATTTACCAGGTTCGACTTTATTTATGCTCGTTTGTGCCTTTTGTGGAATTGATTGCATGAAAAAAGCATATCAACATGCAATTGAGGCACACTATCGCTTTTTCTCTTATGGAGATGCTTGTTTATTGGAAAAAGCTAGTTCTGTATCGTAGCTGGTTGAAGTTCTTTTTTCTTATTTAACGCATCTATTGTTTGTAAAGCTTCCTCAGTCTCTTCAACTTGAGTTTCTTCATTTGCTATTTCTTCAATTTGACTTTCTGTCAGCGGGGAGCTATCAGAAACAACTTGTCGCTTTGTCTCGCCTTGAACAGAAGCTTCTTGATTAACGCAGCCTATAACCCAAATATCATAGACAGGATGCTCCATAGAAGATAAAGCTGGATTAGAAGAAAACATCCATCCTTTAAATAATTCAATATTCTCACCCTTTACGCTTTTCTCATATATATATAAATAAGCGGCGTTTTCTGGAGACTCTTCTGGAGGCCTCGTATAACACGATTCTGGAACAACATAAGTACGACCAAACTGAAATACTTCTCCAACTGGTATGGAAAAAGTACTTGTCCGTCCTGTTACTTTATCCAAACCTCGTAAAATAGCAACATTCATAGGAATATTCGTTGCATGAACATGTGTTATAAAACATAAAATCAAAAAGAAAACTATTTTTTTCATTCGTCTACCTTATCATCCTTTGTTGATAAGAAAATAAACTCACTCACACTCTCCTCTAGAGATTTATAATCTTTCGTTTTTTGAATATATCCATTCCGTGTAATCTTCTCGGATTTCTTTCCCGGCTCAAGACGAATATATTTATCACCCATTAGGCCAGCGTCAGCAACAACTGCCGTTGTATCAACCGGCAATTTAATATCTTCTTTAATATTCATCTCCACAAGAGCCATAAATGTATCCGGATTTAATTCTATCTTTGTAACAGAACCAACCTTTATTCCATTAATACGAACATCTGCACCCATCTCTAATCCGCCTACCTTTTGAAAAGAGACGAAAACTGGATATCCCGCAATCTTTTGAACATCAACACGCGATGAAGCAAAAAATAAAAATAAACCAGCAAAAATAAGGACAAAGAAACCTAAAATAGCTTCTACTGGATTTTTTTTCATTCGTTTACCTCCTCTTTTTGAGCTGTCATTCCTTTTTTATTCCGCATAATATCTAAAAATCTGTTTAGCAATTCATCTAATAATAAAGCATCTTGTGTATAAACGATGGCATCATTATTTTCTAAAATTTCTTCATCTCCACCTGGAATCAGTTCCACATACTTATTCCCGATTAATCCATCTGTCTCTATGATAGCCCCACTATCGACGGATAAATTTATCATCTTGGGAAAAGACATCGTCACTTTTACTCGATAATAAGGATCTAGTTCTACATTTGTTACTTGACCGACAGGAATTCCAGCCAAACGAACAGAAGAACCTTTCGTAATGCCATCTGCTTTATTAAAAGTACCTGTTAAGTGAAAAGAATGTGCTTGTTGTGTATCTACCTGTTTTGTATGAACAACAAACAATAATAAAATCAAGCCTGCAATTAACAAAATTCCAGCCATAATTTCACGTTGTTCTGTTAAGTTATGTATCTTCATTTTTTACCCTTTTTCTTGTTTTAAAAGAAAAGAAAGGAAGAGTCAATTAATTTCCTAAATTAACCGCCGAGTAAACAGGAACAATATTTTGATTGGCTTGACAGCTTGAAACTTGATTAGGATAACCATTACGACACATAAATAAGGACATTTCACCTAAAGTATTTTCTCTTTCTTCTATTTCTGAATTCACATTAGAAATAGATGATGAAAGATTTTCTTGAGCTAAATCTATATTTTCCAACAAACGAATTCCATCGACTAAAGCACCTGGGCCTGTTCCAGATATGAAAGAATAAACATCCGTTTCATCGGGATTTGTTTGAATAATATTAACAATATCATACTGGCTCTCTGGGTTTAAACCATTCGAAAGGAAAAATCCCTGCTTTTTTAAATACATCCCATCTCCAAATAAATTCCCCATACCTATCGAGCATACGACTGTTAAGCCATTTTTATCTGAAGCGGTCAAACTTGTTCCATAAAAAGAATTCTCAACAGCTTTCTTTTCCATTTGCCGAAGCTCTTCTTTTCCTTGCGAAACCAAAGTGAAATTATTTAAAGATATGAGTTTCTTCCATGCTTTTTCCCCCTCTGATGACAGAGTAAGCGAATTAGGAAAAAATGTTTTACCTTTACTTGTTAAAACAACATTTGATTTTGACCAATTCGGTCGAATTGTCTTTAAGTTTTCTGAAGTGTAGGGATATCCTAAATTAAAAGCCGCCACAGACATATCATCCGCCCAAGAACCTCTATAAAAAATTCCTGCCCCAGACTGGCTCATTAAAGATAGTGTTTCAGCTAATTCAGCTTGAACAAGCAAATTTCCTTTTTCTAACTTTTTCCAAGATGCAGGTAGATTTTTAGCTTGTTTAATATCACGAGCTAATAAGTCAGAAACAAGGATACCTTTTTGAGCATTATGAATGGGTTCTTTCAAGACATCTGACCAACGCTTTATTCCATACTGATTATGTAAAGCAAAAACACCTCTGGGAAGCATGGGCAAACTAGCCTGCGTTTGAGGCACCTGAATAGGTAAAAAATCCAATGTCTTCACTTTACCATCTTTTTCATCAAAAACCTGACAAATTCCACCGCCAGAAAGGCTTACGCGAGAAGGCATAACAACGGCTTCATTTATAATCATCGCTGCCATAGCATCAGCAGCATTTCCACCATTTAGAAGGATATTTTTCCCAACATTTTGAGTAGACACGTCTGCGGCCCCTACAAAACCTTTTAAATTCTTATCAGAAAATGTTGATGCAGTAGTACAACCTGCAATCAAAAGTAAAATAAAAAATTGACGTAAATGTTTTGACCTTTTAAAATGTTCTCGAATAAGAGAGAAAATATTCATGTTCATACGTAAAGTCCTTTTTTATATCATTACAATCATATGCATATATATGCCATATTCCGTTATATATTGCAAGCCCTTATCCATTATTCGAGACACAGAAATGGAGCAATATACTCTTAAAAACATCAAGAAATTATTTAAAGCCGCTGGACTAAATGAGAATGCAGCCAGAGTTATTTTCATCCAAGATGATACTTTAAATGCTTTTGTTGCCGGTGGAAGCACTGTATTTGTTCATACGGGTCTCATTACAAATGTTGACAATAGTGATGAATTTCTTGGAGTATTAGCTCATGAAACAGGCCATATCGTTGGAGGTCATTCCGTTCGTCTTTACGACAATCTCCAAAAGGCCCAACAAACAGCGTTGATTAGTACTATTTTAGGAGGAATTGCTGCTGTTGCTTCTGGACGAGGAGATGTTGGAATAGCTATTATGGCTGGAGGAATGGGGACTGCAGAAAACTTCTTTAGCACTTATCGCGTTTCGGAAGAAAATGCTGCTGACAGCACGGGAATACGTCTTATTCAGGAAATAGGCTACTCCCCTTCTGGATTATTAGCCGTCATGAAAAAAATTCAAGCAAATGAACGCCTTATCATAGATCCTAAACAAGCTTACACTAGAACACACCCTCTCACTCAGGATCGAATTTTATTTCTTCAAAATGCTTCAAAAACTAATACTCCTCTAAAAAACGATGAGGAGTTCCTTTTAATTAAGGCGAAACTATATGCTTTTTTAAATGAGCCTGAACAAACTCTTAAAACATACAAAGACAAAGACTTTCCTTCTTTATATGCTCAAGCCATCGCTTATTTCAAAAACACTCAGATTCAAAAGTCTATAGAAACAATAGATACATTAATTAAAGAAGAACCTTTTAACCCTTATTTTTGGGAGTTAAAAGGACAAATTTTATTTGAAACCGGTCATGTCAAAGATTCTATTATCGCTTATGAAAAAGCTGTTCAATTAACACCGAAGGCCACACTTATTCGGTTATCTCTAGCTCATGCTTTACTGGAGGAAAATCAAGTTGATGAAGCCATTAAACATCTTGAGTTTATTGTTTCTAGAGATGCTTACATCCCCGATGCTTGGCAATTTTTAAGTCGGGGATATGGAATGCGTCAAGAAAAAGGAAAATCTCTTTATGCAATGGCTGAGTATGAGTATATTACAGGAGATTATTCTCATGCTCTGAGCACAATAAACAAAGCCCTTCCTTTATTAGAAAATGATTCCATAAAAACCTTACGCCTTCAAGATTTAGAGGAAAGTATCACTCGAAATAAGTTAAAATAATGTATTTATTCTTGACGTATTTTAAAACTCATCTTATAAAGAAGAAATAAAAAGGGGGCAAAATGGTAAAATCTAATGTAGGGAAAATCATATCTATTCAGGGCAGTGTTATCCATGCTCGTTTTGATAAAGATTTACCCGCTATTTACAACGAATTACGAACAGGAGAAAATAATGACCTTGTCGTTGAAGTCCAAGGATATGTTGATGAAAAAACAATTCGCGGACTAGCTCTCGGCCCAACTCGAGGCCTTTCTCGACACATGGATATTATAGACACAGGGCACTCTATTCAGGTTCCTGTCGGACCGGCGACATTAGGAAGAATGTTTAATGTTTTTGGACAACCTATTGATGGAAAAGGTTCCATAAAAGTTACACAAGAAGAATCTATTCATGCTCCTGCTATCCCCTTAAATAAACGCCAAGTTTCATCAGAAATATTTGTTTCTGGAATTAAAGCGATTGATTTACTGGCTCCAATGGAGCGTGGTGGAAAAGCTGGGTTATTTGGTGGCGCTGGTGTTGGTAAAACTGTTCTTATTACAGAAATGATTAATAATATGGTCGGCCGTTATGATGGTGTTAGCTTATTCTGTGGTGTTGGAGAACGCTCTCGAGAAGGGGAACAACTTTATCGTGAAATGCAAGACGCCGGTGTTCTCAATAAAACCATCATGGTTTTTGGACAAATGAATGAAGCTCCTGGAATTAGATTCCGTGTTGCTTTATCTGCATTAACAATGGCTGAATACTTTAGAGATCAAAAAAAACAAGATGTCTTACTCTTAATTGATAACATCTTTCGTTTTATTCAAGCTGGTTCAGAAGTATCTGTTCTTTTAGGTCAAATCCCATCTCGCGTTGGATACCAACCTTCTCTTGGAACTGATATCGCTGAGTTAGAAGAACGTATCTCTAGTACAGATAAAGCTGCAATCACCTCTATTCAGGCCGTTTATGTCCCTGCCGATGATTTTACAGATCCTTCTGCAATTCATACTTTTGCACATTTATCAGCCAGTATTGTTTTATCTCGGAGTAGAGCTGCTCAAGGTCTTTATCCTGCTGTAGACCCCTTGCAATCATCTTCGAATATGTTAACTCCCCTTATTGTCGGGGAAAGACATTACAAAGTTGCAACACAAGTTCGTAAATGTTTAGCTCAATATGAAGAATTAAAAGATATTATTGCTATGCTCGGCTTTGATGAATTACCAGAACATGATCAACAAACAGTCCTAACTGCAAGAAAATTAGAAAGATTTCTTACTCAACCTTTCTTTACAACACAACAATTTACAGGAATGGAAGGACGTTCCGTTAACTTAGAAGATACTCTTACTGGATGCGAGCGTATTTTGTCTGGAGAATTTAATGATATGTCTGAAAATGATTTCTTTATGATTGGATCAATTGAAGAAGCTATGGAAAAGAATAAACAAAAGAAAGTAGCAAACCAATGATATTAAAAGTATATTCTCCAATCGGCATCGTATTAGAGCAAGATATTCAAAAAATCGATTTTGAAGCTCTAAATGGTTATTATACTTTGCTTCCTAAACACGTTGACTTCGTTACGGCTATGCCAGCTAATATTATTCGGTATGAAACATGCGACAATAAACAACATTATATGGCTTGTAATCATGGTATCCTTGTAAAACAAGGTAATATTGTCTCTATGTCTGTTCAAAAAGCTATCTTAAATGACAATCTCGCAACGCTAGCTCAAACAATAGAAACTGAATTTAAACATGATGATGAAGAGCGAAAAGAAGTAAATACTGCTATGGCTCGCTTAGAAGCAGGGCTAACTCGTGGTTTCATGCAATTAAATGGACAGGATATTACAAATGGATAAAAAATTTGATCCAACGGATGATAAAAAAATTGAAGAACAACTTATCCACAAAGTGCATCAGCTTGAAAATCGCGATTATCGTTCTTTATATGTTAATGTGGGTATCATTGGTATTTTAGGAGGAATTATTATCTCCCCTATTCTAATTGGTATCCTCATCGGCGGATGGCTTGATAAAAACTATCCTATTGACCCTATCTCTTGGCAACTCAATTTAATCTTTATTGGTTTTATTATTGGAATGTATTACGCTTATGTTTGGATCAAAAAAGAGGGCGTACAAAAAATAGACGATGCGTATCGAAAAGAACAAGAAAGGATAAAAAATATAAAATGAATAACACGAATGCTCTTTCTTATATGCTTTCTCAATTAACCCTTCTCTCAGGAACTGGTTTGTTCATCATTGGGGGACTCGTTGGTTTTTTGTTTGCTTATTTTCAATGGAAAACGATTGCTCAGTTATCTCAAGTCAAAAATATGAAGTCTTATTTATTTTTTACCTCGCTTATTCGCTTCTTAATCTTTTTCCTTGTCTTGTTATGGGTTGCTTATCCAGAAAAAAATATTGTCAAAATTTTAATTTTTTTCATTGGCTTTATGATAGCTCGTATCATTTCAATAAAGAAAGTCAAAAAAATGCTAAAGGAGCAAAAGTATGTTTGAAAATTATGATAACATGATTATCTTTCATATTTTTGATTTACCAATAAATATGACTTTATTGTCAAGTTGGATTGTTATTTTAGTCCTCATGATTTTCTCTTTTCTTGCCACTCGTTTTTTAAGTGATGACATTCAAACCTCTCGTTGGCAAACGCTTATGGAGATGATTGTTATCTGGTTGCGCAAAGAAATTAAAGATACCAGCAATGATAATCCTTCCAAATATCTTGGCTTAGGAATAGGCCTTTTTATGTTTATTCTTGTCAGTAATCTTTTGACAATTTTCCCTTGGTTCAGACCTCCGACAGCTTCGTTAAGTACAACAATTGCTTTTGCTTTAGTCGTTTTTTGTGCTATTCCATATCATGCTATTCAAAATGCAGGCGTTCTAGGATATCTCAAAAAATTCATAGATCCTTCGCCGATTATGCTTCCTATGAATTTATTCAGTGAATTTGCCTCTACTTTTTCAATGGCTCTTCGTTTGTATGGCAATATGTTAAGTGGTGTTATGTTTGCCAGTATTTTAACATCTTTTGTCCCTTTATTATTGCCTTTATCTATGCAAGTACTAGGTCTATTAACAGGTTCTATTCAAGCCTATATATTTGCACTACTGGCGATTGTATATATGTCTAATGTAGGGCCTACAACACCCTACATAGAAAAAGAAAGTTCAATTTATTAAAAGGAGAAAAAAATGGATGCTGTCAGTTTAATTGGTGCTTTTTCAGTATTAGCCGCTGGGTTATGCATGGGAATTGGTTCTATGGGCTCGGCTATTGGTGAAGGAAATGCTGCAGCTGCAGCCTTACAAGCCATGGCGCAACAACCCGATGAAGCAAGTCGTATAAGAAGTACTCTTTTCGTAACAATGGCTATGGTTGAAACGACTGCATTATATTCTTTGTTAATTTCTTTTTTAACTTTTTATGCGAATCCTTTTTGGGACTACGCCATTGAAGCAGCAACAAAATAAATAAGGCTTTGTTATGGGAGTCGACACATTTACACTGATTACTCAGATTATTAATTTAGTCATTTTAATCTGGTTGTTAAAGAAATTCTTATATACACCTATATTAAAAGCAGTAGATACTCGCCAGGCTAAAATTGCAGAACGCCTCAATACGGCAAGAGAACAGGCAGATAAAGCAATAGAGCAGCAAAATATATACCAAGAAAAAATTGTTTCATTTGAGCAAGAACGTCAAAACATGTTTGAAGAGGCGCGCAAAGAAGCTGAACATATTCGGAGTGCTCTTATCGAAGAAGCCAAAGAAGAAGTTATTAAGTCTCGTAATCAATGGCAAAAAGAACTTTTAAATGAGAAAAAAGCCTTCGATGATAATTTGAAAAATCTTCTCTTAAAGCAATTTAAAATTTTTGCAGACCAATCTATCAAGCAAATGGCTGGCGTTTCATTGCAAAGTTTAATTGAAAATGAATTTAAACAAAAATTAATCAATTTATCAGTAAAAGAAAAAAATCTCTTTATGAAACATTTATCTCAAAATAAATGTATTACTATTTTATCTGCGGTAAAAATGTCCCCAGAGCAAAAGAAAGACATGAGCCTCTTTTTATTAAAGACCTTAAATATTTCAGATAATATCCGTTTTGAGTTCAAAGAAGATAAAACTTTACTATCTGGATTAGAACTTCAAATCGGTGAACAAACAATATCTTGGAATATGCGTCAGTATCTCAATCAATTTGAAACAAATCTTGATGCAGCAATTACAGGTCTCATTCAGCAAGAATAAGGAATATAAGAATGTTCAAAAAAGTTTCTAAAAAAGCTATGGATATTATCGAAGAGAATACTAAAAAGACAAAAGCAACGTTAAAAACACATGAAGTCAGTGAAATATTGTCTATTTCATCTGGAACAGCCCTTTTAACAGGCCTTTCAGATGTTAAAATGGATGAAATGCTTTTATTTCCAGGAAATGTATCCGGAATGGTACAGACATTATCTGAAGAGTCGGTAGGTATCGTTTTTTTAGATAATCCAGATCATTTAAAAGCAGGAGATAAAGCAACTCGCACAAATAGAATTTTAGATGTACCTGTCAGTAATTCGTTACTTGGTCGAGTTATTGATCCAGTTGGGAAGCCTCTTGATGGAAAAGGCGTTATATCATCTAAAGAACGTCGCCCTATTGAACGAGAAGCCTACGCAATTATGGACAGAGCTCCTGTTGACCAGCCTCTTCAGACAGGTTTGAAAGCCATAGACTCTTTTACGCCTATAGGCAAAGGGCAAAGAGAACTCATTTTAGGCGATCGTCAAACGGGAAAAACAGCCATCGCCTTAGATACAATTATTAATCAAAAAGATACAGGTGTTATTTCTATATATTGTGCAATAGGTCAACAAGCTGCGTCTGTAGCAAGAGTTATTGCTGACTTAAAAAAGTACAATGTCATGCAAAATTGTATTGTTGTTGTTGCCTCTGGAGAAGACCAAGCCGGTATGCAATACATAGCCCCTTATGCGGCTACAACTATTGGTGAATTCTTTATGGAGCAAGGGAAAGATGTTCTGATCGTATATGATGATTTAACTAATCATGCAAGAGCTTATCGTCAAATGTCATTACTCCTTCGCCGCCCACCTGGGCGAGAAGCTTTTCCAGGAGATATTTTTTACATTCATTCTCGCTTACTAGAACGCTCTACTCATTTAACAAAAAAATTAGGTGGCGGGTCTCTAACAGCATTACCCATTGTATCAACAGAAGCTGGAAATATTTCCGCGTATATTCCAACGAATATTATTTCTATTACAGATGGCCAGATTTATTTGTCTTCTTCTTTGTTCCAAAAAGGGACTATGCCTGCGATTGACACGGGCCGTTCTGTTTCTCGTGTTGGCGGAGATGCTCAACTACCGGCTTATCGGTCTCTTGTTGGTCCTTTAAAACTTTTTTACTCTCAATTCGAAGAACTTGAGTCTTTCTCTAAATTTGGAACTCAAATGGATAAAGAAACACAAGACCGTTTAAATCGAGGGCGGGCTATCCGTTTGGTTATGGAACAACGTCAATTCCAACCAATGAAAGTGACGGATCAAATCGCTATATTAATGGCAACAAACGAAGGCTTATTTGATGGACTAGATAATGAAAAAAGCAAAAAGGCTCAGGAAATTATATCCTCTTTAATGAGTACTGACTTTAGAGATGTTTCTTTAGCTATTTTAAAGCGCCAAAAATTAGATGAAGCGACAAAACAAAAAATGCTCACTACTTTCGAGAAAGCTTTAAAACGAGAAAAGGTCATTTAATATGTCTATGGAAATACTCTCAAAGAGGATAAAAACAACACAAGACTTACGAGATATCGTTAGTACAATGAAGTCTTTATCTTCTGTTAGTATCTTACAATATGAGCAAGCTCAAAAATCTCTGATAGAATATACACATACAATTCGAAATGCTTTTCATGCCCTCGTTAAAAATAACGCAATTATAACGCCTCATCCTAAAAAGGAAATATCACCTCAAAATATGAAAGCAATTGTTATCATCATTGGATCCGATAATGGCCTTGTTGGAAGATTTAATAAGGAAATTGTACAAGCTGCAACAACTTTTCTCAAAGAAAAAAAGATTCAATCCGATAAAACAACCTTCATCACTGTGGGAAAACGAGTCGCAAGCCTTATAGAACAACAGCAGCAAAATTTATTTGCTAAATATGCTATTTCCAACTCAATCAAAGCTATCAATAGCATCGCATCTACTGTCATTGTTAAAATGCAAGAAGCTATCGAAAAAACAAAAGCTACGCATGTCTTTTTATTTTATCATAAACGCTTATCTAATCAACCAACCCAAATAGAGCAAAGAACTTTACTACCTTTTCCTTTAGAACAGTATGCGACTTTAAAAAATGAGCCTTGGCCAACGAATAATTTACCACTTATTACACTCAACACACAAATTCTAATTTCAAAACTTGTTCAAGAATACTTAATGATCGTTTTATCAAGTGCTCTTACAATGTCTCTTGCCGCTGAGCATCATACTCGCATGATTAACATGCAAAATGCTGAAAAAAATATTGATGAAAGTTTAGAGAAAATGAATCTTGAATATCAACAAAAACGTCAAGAAGCTATCACTGAAGAGCTCATTGATGTCGTTTCAGGATCTGAGGCAATCGCTTCAAAAAAACAAAAATAAAAAAATTGTAAAAAAATATTGACAGAAATAAAAAATTATGCAATAGTAAGGCTTTGTGGTATTGTATAGCCACTTTCATGGATTATCTCCCTTATAAAATCCATGCTGTATGAAAGAAGGGCTTTTTTTCTCCCCTCCCCCCTTGCCCTTCTTTTGAAAGCCCCCTTCTTGGGGGCTTTTTTTATTGCAATTTCTTTTTAAATATTATACTTTTACTCGAAAGAGGTTAAATTATGCACTTATTATTGTTTTCTTTTGGACTAGTCCTTCTCGCTTGCGGTGGAGATATCTTAGTTAAAGGAGCTGTTAGTCTTGCCAAAAAGCTACATCTTTCTCCTTTACTCATCGGAATTGTTCTTATTGGTTTTGGAACTTCTACTCCAGAACTTGTCGCAAGCATGCTCGCAGTTTTTCAAACACCCCCTTCTCCTGGTATTGCTGTTGGAAATGTCATTGGAAGTAATATAGCTAATATCTTTCTCGTCTTAGGATTAGCTGCGGTTATTCGACCTGTTAAAATTCAAAAAGAATCTTTTACTAGGGATAGCCTTTTCTTATTTATATCAGCTCTTGCTCTTACTTTAGCAGCGTGGATAAAGACTATTAATTTCTTTGCTGGTCTAATACTAGTTTCTTTATTGTTCTTATATGTCTGGTACAGCTACTTTACAGAAAAGAAAAGTTTAAAAAAGAAAAGTGCTGAAAACTTAAAGAAATATTCTATTTATTCAATACTTCGTTCTTTGCTTGTTACAGCCTTTGGAATAGGCCTTACAATGTATGGGGCTCATCTACTTGTTGAAAATGCTATTATTATTGCAAGAAATTGGGGGATATCTGAAACAATCATTGGGTTAACCTTAGTTGCAGTCGGGACATCTCTCCCAGAACTTGCAACTTCAGTCATTGCCTCACTCCGCCATCAAAATGATGTTGCTTTTGGTAATGTTGTCGGAAGTAATATTTATAATGCTCTATTTATATTAGGCGTCGTTGCCTTATTTGTTCCAATTCATATTCCTGCAGATATTTGGAGCAGTCTCTTTTTTATGCTTGGAGCAACCTTTCTTCTGATATTTACAGGAATTTTCCATCAGGTAAGTAGAAAAATGGGGTGTTTTTACTTACTTTGCTATGGAGGCTATATCTTATGGCTCGTACAGTCATCGTAGGATTAAGTGGAGGCGTTGATTCTTCTCTCGCTGCCATTTTATTAAAAGAACAAGGATATCATGTTATCGGTGTCTCTATGTCTATTTATAACAAGGATATCCCCAATCTCTTGCCTTCTGACAATGCATGCTACGGCCCTGAAGAAAAACAAGATATAAAAAATATTCATCTATTCGGTGAAAAAATAGGAATAGAAACTCACGTTTTTGATTGCTCTGAAGAGTATAAGCAGTTAATCTTATCGTACTTCAAAGAAGAGTATCGACATGGTCGCACACCTAACCCCTGTATCAAGTGTAATACTGTTATGAAATTTGGCCTTTTATGTCAAAAGGCTAAAGAAATGGGCATTCTTTATGATTATTTCGCAACAGGTCATTATGCTCAAATTATACAAGATCCAAAAACAAACCGTTACTTGCTCAAAAAAGGAATAGATGAAAAAAAAGATCAAAGCTACTTTCTATATAGATTGACACAAGAACAGTTAGGGCAAACTTTATTTCCTCTAGGCAATTTAACAAAAGCACAAACAAGAAAACTTGCTTTTGAAAAAGGATTGACTACTTATGATAAGCCTGACAGTCAAGACTTCTACTCTGGAAATTATAATGATTTACTACAATTTACCCCAAAACCTGGTGTGATTATGCTCATAGATGGAACTCCTCTTGGAAAGCATATGGGATATTGGAATTATACAATAGGCCAAAGAAAAAGGTTAGGCGTTTCTTATTCTGAACCCCTATTTGTCTTAGATATAGATGCGCATCGAAATATTGTATATGTTGGGACAAAAAAAGACACACAAAAGAAGGATGTTTATATCTCAGATTTATCATGGATTATAGACAAAGATCCTCCACAAAAATCATTCAAAGCTCTTGCGAAACATCGTTCCACAGCTCCAGCCTTACCAGTGACTGTAGAACCTATTGATGGAGGTTTACATATCATTTACGATACGCCACAAAAATCATTTACTCCAGGTCAATCTCTTGTCTTATATCAAGATAACATCCTTCTTGGTGGCGGAATTATCTCAAAGAATAAATAAAAATATTCCCAAGAAAAAAAACTGAACAACTTTATCTAAGAACGAATCGAATGAAGTCCTTAAAGTAAGGACTTACCTTCAAAAGCAGATATTTCCTATATTTCTATACGATTTTACTACTTACGAGAGCAAAACAAATCAATACATCTCTTAAAAAAGGATTTTTAAGCAAAAAAATGCAGAAAATCTCATAAAAACAAAGATTCTTTGTTGACATCTTATCAAAAACAGTCATAACATAGTTTCGTGGCTTAAATGAGCCAAATATATAGGTATTAACATTTAAAAAGGAGTCCTATCGTGAATAAAAATGAATTAATTGCTGAAGTTGCAAAAAAAGCTGGTTTATCAAAAACTGATGCAGGAAAAGCTACAGATGCTTTCGTTGAAGTTGTAACTGGTACATTGAAAAAAGGTGGAGAAGTTCGTTTGGTTGGTTTTGGTACATTTAAAGTAACAAAACGTGCAGCTTCTATAGGACACAATCCTCAAACAGGCGAAAAGATTAAAATTGCTGCTTCAAAACAACCTAAATTTGCAGCAGGTAAAGGCTTAAAAGACGCTGTCAACAAATAATTTTGTTGTTTCTTTTTTAATCAAAAGGACAATCAATTGGTTGTCCTTTTATTTTTAGAGGACTAAAATTATTTATTTTTTCTGTTGACAAGAATAAAAAACATCAGTAGTATCTGCGTTGTGTTAAGGGCGGTTAGCTCAGCTGGCTAGAGCATCTCGTTTACACCGAGAGGGTCAGGAGTTCGAATCTCTTACCGCCTACCATTTAAGGCCTTGAAATTCAACAAAAATTTCAAGGCTTTTGTTTTATCTAAAATATAATTCTATTAACTCCCTGTATTATCGTCTTTACATCGTCTTTATCCCTTTTCTAGAAAAAGACTCCTATCTTAGGAAATTTACTTTTATTAAAATAAAATCTAAGCTATGATTTTCTTGACACAAATAATCATCTTATTAAGATGAACGTTATATTGTATTATGGAGATATTTATGAAACGCTATTTCTTCCTCTTTTTTTCTTTTTTCCTTTCTAATTCTGCTTTTGCCTTAGAAATCACGCATCCTTTCTATATAACCCCTGTACAAAAAACTTTATCTGAAACTCAATTTATCTATCGGAAATTTCATCTTAAAAACTCTCCAAACAAAAGTTTGGATTATAGAACAAGAGATATCTTACTTGCCCAACGTGTAAGTTATGGTATCGCCCCAAAAGTTGCTATTGAAGCTCAATTGTCAAACGCTTGGAATCGAACTAAATATGACGTATCTTCTTACTCCGATTCTGAAGATACAAACATCAATTGGAATCTCGGAGCAACTTATGATTTATACAAAGAAAACAATCTCTATCTTCAATCTCGACTTCTTTACTTACAAGAAGAAACACATCACTCTAATGGTGCTTATAAAGCCTTTAATGCTTTATTAAAAACAGGATATGATTTTAATTATATCTTACCCTATGCAGGTATAAATATAGAATTGCCGCTGTTCCAAAGTAAATATGCAGACAATGATCCAAAGTATAATGTTTCTTTAGGTCTTTATAAAAAAATAAGTTCTGTCGCTGTCGATCTTTCTATGCACTATAATTATGACGAACATTGGAAATCTAAAATATGGTATGGAGATGTTTATTTCTACACAGATATTTCATCTTATGCAACATGCGGTATTTATTTTTCATATATATTTGATGCTCAAGAAAAAAATAATGTTTCTGTTCAAGGAAACAAAATCGGCATGTTATTAAAATATGAATTTTAAAAAAAATAATTGACTTATTTCACATTATTTTTATATTCTTAAACAGTAAAGATAACCAAAATACAACCTAAGATTGTAGTCCTTTTTATTTTAAGAAAAACTATATTCTTTTTTTTCAATAGGTTGTTAAAAAAACTTCTTTGAAAAGAACTTTTTGTTTACATACAAAAAAGTTTTTAAATTAAAAGTTGACAAATATAACTTTTAAATGTATACTAAAATACACTTTCTACAAAAAAGTGTAGAAAGTTCTATAAAAAAGAGGAAAGAGATAAATGAATAATGATAATATTCTGCGCGAACGAGCTATCGACTTTGCGCACAAGAAAATAAGGATGAGTCGTTTTGAGCATTCCACACAACAACAAGATATGACTCTTCCTTCTAATTGTGGAGACTTTGGAAGAATCCATCATTTTAAACTTCACCCTAGTTCACATTGGATTGAAAATCCACTTCCCCATAAACCTGCCTGTGATTATTTTAAGGAACCTCTTCCAGAGATATTACCCGTTCAACTTTTTCAACTATCTGTTTGCAATATTAATTGTTGGTACTGCTTCGTTGATAAAAAACTCCGTTCTGGAAATCCGAAACACTCTGAGTTCTGCTCACCAACAGATTTATTGAAAATGGCCTGTCAAGAGAATCAGCCTCGAGTTATTGTCTTAAGTGGTGGACAACCAGACTTAGTTCCTGAATATAATTTATGGTTTCTTGAAGCTCGAGAAGCTCTTAATATGGAAAAAACACACTTCATTTGGACTGATGACAATTTAAGTACTGATTTATTTTTTAAAACAATAACATCTGATCAAATGGATTATATGATTAAACGCCCTGGTTATGCTCGTGTAGGCTGTCTAAAAGGCTTCGATGCTTCTTCCGCTGCGTTTAACACAAGGACTAATCTGAATTTCTTTAATGAGCAAATGCGTCGGTTAAAACAATTAACTCAATTAGGATTTAATCAATATGCTTATGTTACTTTAACTACACCCGATGTCGACAAAATTGATCTACGAATTGGGAAATTTTTCGATCGTATTCAAAAAGAAATCAGCGAGGATTTTCCATTAAAAATGGTTCCTCTTGAAATATATAAATACGCTGTCAATTCTAATCGCTATAAAGATCTCGCTGCTCAAAATCAATATACTGTCTTAAAAAGCTGGATTAAAGAAATGAATTGCCGCTTCAAAAACAAAATTCAACATCACAATAACTTTTGGGGGAAAGATATAAATGGACATGAATATGTATGAAAACTTTGTTGAACGTGCTGTTCTAAAACGACTTCAGCAAAAAAATGCTTCTTTAACTGATTTGTTGAAAAATACTCACTCTATATTTCCTGATGAGCTTTTGAAAATTTTATCCAAAATGATCCAAAATGGACAAATTATTCAAAACAAAAATTCAACTTACCAACTTTTAAATCCTCAGCATATCCAACATAAACTTTTATTAAAACATAAGGCAGATGAAAAAATTAACCTTTTAATGAAAGATTTACATTTACCTCATTGTCTTGATTATGAGTGGTGGTTTGAAGCAAAAACACATGCGGCTCTTTTACAAAAGCTTGAAGAAAAATCTCAAACACATGAACCTTCACATATGTTCTTTCTTGGCGCTCCTATTTTTGGTGCTTATTGCGCCATGATGAACCCCAACAGAAAAGTAACTATTCTTGATAAAAGTGCTTCAACAATTAATGTCCTGAAAAAATACTTAACAAACCCATCCCATCAGGCCATCGTCTATAATGCTGAGGATCCTTTACCCAAACATTTAATTGGAAAAGCTGACTTCATTTTCTTTGATCCGCCTTGGTATATTGAATATTATGACTTATTTGCTAAAAGAGCTCTCCAATTAACGTATGGAAATATTTCTACAATTGCTAGTATTTTATTTCCAACGTTAACAAGACCTCAATCTATGAAAGAACGATCTCATTACTTAACAAAAATGACGAACTCATATAAATTACAACTTGTCGAATTACAAGCTGATGCTGCGACTTATATGATCCCTCATTTCGAGGAAAAAGCTTTAGATCAAAAACAAATCCATCTTAATAACTGGAGAACTGGAGATATTGCTATTTTCCTCAACAACGGAACTGTCCTTCCCCAGAACAAAGCCTATCCTATTGAAAAAAATCTATGGGAAGAGCATGTCATAGAAAAAGTTAAAATTAAAATCCGAAAAAATAACAAAGAAAATGGATATATCGCTCCAGAAATATTGAAAAGCACCGATGAAAAAGCTATTCTTTCATCTGTAAGCCGTCGTTCTCCCATTCGAAAAGATATCGATTTTTGGACGTCAACACATATCGGTCTTAAAATTAAAGGATGGAAAACTATTTCTTTGATTTTATCTGGCATCGCTCAACAGCAATCCCTTGATAAGATTACGCATGAAATTTTAAATCATTTTAAAGAAAACTTAAGCTATAATCAGGTAAAGAAAGATATCTCTCATACTTACGCCTTTTTAAGTCAATTGGAAAAGGCTTCTTTTAAGATGACTTTACCACTTCTTATCCAATTGAAACAAGAAGGAAAAACAAGATGACAAAACATTTAGCTATTTTAACTCAACCTTTTCTTAATCTCATTCTCGATGGCGAAAAAACGATTGAAAGTCGATTTAGTAAAGTTCGATGTGCTCCTCATGGTGTCGTCAAAACCGGTGATATTGTTCTTATGAAAAAAACAGGAGGAAAAGTCTTAGGAGAGTTTACGGTTGGAAAGGTTCTTTATTTCCCCAACATAACTCCCGAACAATTCCACACTGTAAAGTCTTTCTCAAAAGAAATATGTGCAAATTATGATGAACATTTTTGGGATAAACGTCTTGAGGCTCGTTATGTTACCTTAATGTATGTAACAAATGTTATTCGGTATAAAGAACCCTTCTCTGTTTCCAAAAAAGATAAACGTGGTTGGGTCGTTATGCCAGATGTACATCAGCCATCTTTATTTGACTCTTTAGAAAAGACACGCGAATGATTCTAGGTATTGCCGGTAGTATTGCAAGTGGCAAAACTTTTGTTTCTCAAACTTTATTAGAAACAAATTGTTTTTTCTATACCTCCTTTAGCAATATATTAAAAGAGTATTGTTCGAAACAAGGAATTACTCCAACAAGAGAAATTTTACAAAATTTAGGAAAGCATTTAATAGAAACAAAAGGAAATCAAGGTTTTATGGAGTGGATTATATCCGAAGGAAATATACCAACAAATAATGTATTACTAGACGGCTTTCGTCATGTAGATATATGGCATTCTTTTAAAAAGTATTATCCGAGTGCAAATCTTGTTTTTTGTGATGTTTCTTGTAAAGAACAAATTCGTAGAATATGTCTAAGAGATAAAATATCCGAACAAGAAGCTCTTCAAATTCTTAATCACCCTATTGAACAAGATGTTTGCCGTTTAAAGACAGAGGCCTCAGTTATATTTTCTGAGAAAACGCTCAAAGAAGACATTATCAGATGGGTAAAGCAATCAGTGTACTTCAGAGGATTAACTTTTTATTCTATCTTACAAATGAAAAGCCATACACGGACTTGACCTAATAGATGAAATCATATATAATGAATAGTAATCAACAAGAAATTTCCATACCCTCTTGTTGAGATGGGAGAGCTCTTATAAAACTAGGGGCTCTTTTTTATGGAGATTTATCTTTCATCTTGACAGTTTTTCATTTTTAAAGTAGAAATATTGCCAGTAGTGCCGCTGTGGCTCAGTGGTAGAGCACACCCTTGGTAAGGGTGGGGTCGTGAGTCCGATTCTCACCAGCGGCACCAGTTTTCTAGGATTTTCTCTTATGACTATAAAATACTGTGTGTGGGATGTTGGACAAGTTATATATCCATATACACTAAGTTATTTAGATACATGGGCTTTTTCCAAAACAAAAAGTAAAGAAGACTATATCAATAAAGGTGGTATTAAGACTTTTGATTATAAGCCTTATATGCTAGGTAAAGAAAATAATGAAGAATTTACTAAAAGATTATGTTTCGAATATAATATTCCTTTTGGGGAGCAAACTCTACTTGAAGTAAAAAAAGCATTATACCAAGGAGTTGGAAAATTTTATAAAGAAACGATAGAGACAATGAAAATCCTATCCTCAATAGGAATTCAAAATTGTATTTTATCTAATGCTCTTCCAATGCTGGCTGATACAGCTCCCAAATTAGTTGATGAAAAATATCGTTTTGCTTCTTTTAATTTACATTTATTAAAGCCAAATCCTGAAATTTATGTACAAATCTGCCAACGTCTTAATTGTCACTTCAACGAAATAATCTTTATTGATGATAAGGAAAAAAATGTACTTGTTGCTGATTCTTTAGGGATTCATGGTATTGTGTTTAATAGACAAACTATCCAAGATAAATGCTTAAAATTAATAAAGGAAAATAACTACCAACAACAAAAGATATTTTCCTTAAAGAAATCACACCATCATGAACGGTAAGGTCGTTTAAATTTTTTGATATTAAGAAAACTTAATAAAATATAATTATATTGAATTTTTCTTGACATATGACACAAAATAATAATAAAAAACAACTTCCCTGTCTCTTAATAACAACTTATTTAATATAAGAAAGAAAATGTCTTGGATATACTTATTCATTGCCTCTATTTTAGAAATTGGTTGGCCTTTAGGATTGAAAATGGCTGACTTTTCTTCACAAAAAAGCCTCTGGATACTCTTCAGTGTAAGCACTATGATTTTAAGTGGTTTCTTTCTATATCTAGCTCAAAAAGAAATTCCTATTGGAACTGCATATGCCATTTGGACTGGCATAGGTGCTTCTTGTACCTTTATTTTGGGAATCTTATTTTTTAATGACTCTTGCTCAACTCTTCGAGCATTAGGCATTCTGTTTATTATTTTAGGCATCTTATGTCTCAAATTCGGACATTAACGCTTAATATTACTTAAAAATTTTTCTCATTAACGGAATAACATCTTGCACATTTTTTGCTTTCATTAGTTTTTTGTAAGCAAAATAACGCTTCAATTTGTGACCTTTCCAAGACATTAGTCTATCCTTTTGAAGTCGAATAAAAAATGCTCGATACCTTAAAAGGATTTCTGTTAAATCTTCTTCTTTTTCTATATGCCTAAAAATACTATTAAATGCTTGTTTTATATACTTAGGGAAAATGTGTCTGGATATATATTTCAATTGGTTAGGACTATTTTGATAATATTCTATAATCTTATCTATACCGATACAATAATCTGTCATTTTCTTTACTGTCCAATTACTATGTGTAATAGACTGATTATTTTCCATATAGAAGTAAAGCGGCAAAGAAGTTATAACCGCTTTAGGTTTATTTTTCAACAAACATATTGTAAAGGGAAAATCTTCAAAATAAATACAGGGAATAAATGGAAGATTAGTAATCAACTCCCTTTTATATAATTTAAAAGCGTTGATTGGAAAATGATACTTACTTTTTCTTCCTATTCGTTTTAGAGCATCCTTATCAATACATACTGTTTCTTTTTTATAATCATAAATTGGTACTTGTTTAGGCGATTCTTGAACTCTTAAAAGATCATGCACGGCTAAATCAGCATCATTCTTGGTTATTAAATAATAAAGAATCTCCAAAGCTTGAGGATGAAGCGTATCATCAGAATCTAGAAAATAAACATACTCCCCGTTCGACTTTTTAACGCCATTATTTCGAGCCATAGATAAACCTTGATTGGATTGGGTGTAAACATTGATACGGGTATCTTGGCGACGAAACGCTTCCAATATATCAGCAGATGTATCAGTACTTCCATCATTGACACAAATAATCTCAAAATTTTTAAAAGTCTGAGATAAAACTGAAGCCAAACAAGCTCCTAAGTACTTTTCAGAGTTATATATAGGTATAACTACAGAAATTCTAGATCTTTCCACTTTTCTTTCCTTTTATACAACCTTAAAAAAAATTAATATTTTCTGTATACAGATTATATGGAAATATGTCATAAGAAATCAACAAAACTTTTTATATTGAAATTAATCTTGTTTTAGAATAGACTTTACCCGCTGGTCGGGATATTGTTATGAAAACAAAGATTTTTATATGCTACTATAAGATAGCTCCTATTATTGAAAATTCTATATTTATTCCAATCTCACTTGGGAAAGTAAGTCTTGGAAATATGCTATCTGATAAAACTGGAGACAGTATCTCAAGTAAAAATCCATCTTTCTGCGAACTGACAGCTCATTATTGGGTTTGGAAAAATGTTAAAGCTGATTTTTATGGCTTTTTCCATTATCGACGTTTATTAGACTTTTCGTCACAGAATCATCTAAAAATATTTCATAAACTTTCTCCACGTATTTTCCAAAAATACTGCTGGGATCCTAAAATAATTGCTCAATTCTGCAAAACAGCCGATATTATCTTACCGCTCCTAAAAAAAGATAAGAAAAATTTGTCCTTATATGAATATTACAAAAAAGAACATCATATCAAAGACCTAGATATAACTTTAAAAGTTCTTAAAGAAAAATACCCCGACATGGCACAAGCTGCTGATGATGTAATAAATGGAACAAAAGGATATTTTGCAAATATTTTTATTATGCGCCAAAATTATTTTAAAGATTATGAAAAATGGCTCTTTGATATCTTATTTGAAGTAGAAAAACAAATTGATATTTCTAATTATACCCCCTACCAACGTCGTGTCTTTGGTTTTTTAGCCGAAAGATTAGAGAGTATTTATATCGAATATTTAAAACGAACAACACAAGCGCGTATTGTAGAACTACCGCTTGTCTTTTGGGAAGAGAATGCAAAAAAATATTATCAACAAAAATTTAAATTTTTTAAACGCCGTTTCTTCCGGCTGATAGGATTATACCATGACTAAAATTATCATAACTGGTGAAGCTAGTTATCTTGCTCAAGGCATACAACAATCTTTCCCTAACGATGAAATGAAGATCTTATTTATGCCTGACCTAGATAAAAATAAAGACCTTATACGTTCGGCTGATGTTATTATCAATTTCTGCCTCCATCCCGAATTTTCTACCCGAGAATTTTCCGTCAATGAAATAATAGACACTGACATTGCTAAATGCATTAAAGGAACACAAGTTCGCTACTTCTTCTTAAGTTCTAGAAAGGTTTATGGTTCTTCGACTGATGTTACCATTTATTCCGAAGAGGCTCCTCTTTCTCCTACAGATTATTATTCTCATAATAAAATCAAAGAAGAACAATATCTAACATCTTTACTTGGTCCACAATTAACTATCGTTAGAATTGCAAATGTTATCGGAGATCCTATTTTAAGAAAAAATTATAAAACATTCATCGGATGGATTTCTTCACAAATGGCAGAAAAAAATCATCTAACTGCTACAGAAAATCCTCTAACGATTAAAGACTATATCACTCGTTCATATTTACAAATTGCTCTACATGCCTTGGTACATGCCAACGCAAGAGGTATTTATAATATTGGTTCTGGATTCGGTACAAGCCTTCACGAGCTCTTAACCGAAATGGTGGGCAAAGAAAATGTGGATTTTATATCTGATAAGGCTCCAAAAGACCAATTTATATTAAATTGCACTAAACTTCATCAATTCATACCTGCGATGACAAAACCTATGCTTATTAGTCAATGTCATAAAAATCAGGCCATCTTAAAAACATTTTATAAAAATAAGGAATTAGTATACTCATGAAAATCAAACATTTAATCGTTGGAGCCGGCCTATCTGGTGCCGTCTTAGCTGAACGAATTGCATCCCTTCTAAAAGAACCTGTAACCGTCATTGAAAAAAAAGATCATATCGCTGGAAATTGCTATGATTACAGAGATAAAAATGGTATTTGTATTCATAAATATGGGCCTCATATCTTTCATACTAAAAATCAAACTGTTTGGAATTATCTCTCTAAATTCACGAAATGGCATCCTTTCTTCTTAAATGTAGAAGCTTTCGTTGATGGGCAAACGATTCCTCTTCCTTTTAATCTTAATTCTATTCGAGCTGTTTTTCCTAAACATCTTGCCGACATCTACGAACAAAAGCTCATTGAAAAAGTAGGATTTGGAAATCAAATCTCTATTCTAGATTTAAAACAAATAAAAGATCCTGACCTAGAAAATTTATCTTCTTTTGTTTATGAAAAAGTCTGCCTCCATTATTATAAAAAACAATGGGGAATGACACCTGAAGAATTAGATCCTAGTGTCGCTAAACGTGTCCCGATTTGTGTTTCTAAAGATAACAGATATTTTCACGATACATATCAAGCTATCCCAATGGAAGGGTACACTCATCTGATCGAAAACTTATTAAATAATCCTCTGATTGATCTTCGTTTAAACGCTCCCTTTAATAAATCTGAATTTGATTATGAAAATCTTTACTATACTGGTCCTATAGATGAATTTTTTGATTTTGATTTAGGAGAGCTTCCTTATAGAAGCCTCTCTTTCGATATTCGTGAACTTAATTATCCCTTCTTTCAAAAATCAGTTGTCGTCAGCTATCCTACAAATTATGACTTCACTCGAATTTGCGAACATAAGTATTTTTTAAATGATCAATCGAATAAAACTGTCGTCTCTTTCGAATACCCTGCTCCTTTCAAAAGAGGCGTTAATGAGCGATACTACCCTATCCCTCAAGAAAAAAATCAACTTCTCTATCAAAAATACATCCAAAAGGCGAAAAATATACCAAACATTCACTTTTTGGGTAGACTTGGCGATTATAAATATTATAATATGGACACAGCTGTTGAGCGAGTCTTGACTTTTTTTGAGGATTTATATGGAAAAAATTAAAAATTTAGTCGTTGGATGTGGCTTTTCTGGTGCAACTATCGCACGACAAATTGCTGATTGCTGGGATGAGGATGTCCTTATTATTGATAAGAAGAAGCATATCGCAGGTAATTCTTATGATTTCTTTGATGAAAATGGTATTTGTATCCATCAATATGGAACGCATATCTTTCATACAAATCTAGAAAATGTGTGGCACTTCTTAAATAGATTCACAAAGTGGCACCCCTATTTTCATCATGTTTTAGCCAAAATTGATGGAATGGAAGTTCCAATCCCGTTTAATCTTAATTCTATAGCTATGCTATTTCCTTCATCATTGGCTTGTCGACTAGAAACAAAACTCATTAATCGTTTCGGACTAAATGTAAAAGTACCAATCTTAGATTTAAGAAAAGAAGGAGATAATGATTTAGAATTTCTTGCTCAATATGTTTATGATAAAGTCTTTTTAAATTATACGCTCAAACAATGGGGATTAAAACCTGAAGAACTGGATCCAAGTGTTACTGCTCGTGTCCCAATTTACATCAGCAGAGATAACCGATATTTTCAAGACAAATATCAAGGGATTCCTGAATTTGGATTCTCTCAACTCATAAAAAATATGCTCGATCATCCTCGTATTCATATCTTGCTCGAAAAAGATTATCGCGATGTAAAAAAAGAAATTGATGCTGAACGCTTATTTTTTACAGGATGTATTGATGAATTTTACGACTATCAATTCGGAGAACTTCCTTATCGAAGTATTCGTTTAGATTTTAGAACTTATTCCTATCCCTATTTTCAATCTAACTCCGTTATCAACTATCCGAATAATTTCGACTTTACTCGAATTGGAGAATACAAATATTTCCTAAATAATCAATCAGATAAAACCGTTGTCTCTTTTGAGTATCCTCAATCGTATATACGAGGAGAAAATGAACCTTATTATCCAATCGTAAAAGAAGAAAATCAAAATTTATATGAACGTTATTTAACTAAAGCAAAAGAATCTGATAAATTAGTTTATTTTCTTGGTCGCCTAGGTGATTATAAGTATTATGATATGGATAAGGCTGTTAATCGGGCTCTTCAACTTTTTAATAATATTCAGGATAAAAGATAATGCGTTTTATACAAAACCTATTCCATTTCCAAGAGAAAAAAATATCCCCTCCCTTGAATCAACCTATCCCTCAGGAGGACAATCACTTAATAATAATCAGTGAGCAAATAAGACAAATCGAAGAAAAACAAAATCAATTGATGAATGAACTCATCCATTTGAAAAATATCATAACTGTCTCTACAGACATCTCAAAAACCCCCGCCGCCTCTGGAGACTTAAAATTAATTCAAGAGTGTGCTTTAATCTTATTAAAAAAACTCGATAAAATTTGTAAATCTAATCATATTCAATATTGGATGGATTTTGGATCTCTGTTAGGAACTATTCGCCACCAAGGTTTTATCCCTTGGGATGATGATATGGATGTATCCATGCTCCGAGAAGACTATGAAAAATTACTCCCTATTTTAGAAACTGAATTTACGCAGGATGGGTTCCACTATTCCACGGGAGATATTATTCGTTTGTTTTACAAAGGAATTCCTGCACAGGTTGATATTTTCCCATATGATAGAGGCTCGGAAAATGAAGCTCCTGAAATGGGGTCTATCCAAGAAAAAGAACTATCTGATAAAATGTGGTATATCCATACTGACTTAATTAAACCAGATTGGTCTCGCTTGGAAACAATGGAAGATACCATACCAAGAGATAAATATAGTGAAGTTCGTTCTTTGTATACAGATGTTTTTCTCGAGAAAAAAGAACCTGCAGAAAAAGGATATCTATTCCCTGGATTAGAAACTTTTCCGCCTCAACGTGCTATTTTTCAAAACGATTGGGTATTTCCTCTTCAAAAAGCAAGCTTTGAAGGTCTCAGTGTCCTTGTCCCCAACAATACGCATCTTTTTTTAAAACGTTATTATCATAACTATATGGCATTCCCTATTGATTGTTATCCTAAACATCCTTCTATCATGGGCAGACTAAATACTCAAAGTATTATAGATATGCAAAATCTCATTAAAAAGGAATACTCTAAATGACTGATTTATCGTATTGGCAAACATATTATGCTTCTCATCTGACTCCTGATGAGCCATCTTTATTTGCAAAATTTTGTACCTCTTCCTTTTTAAAACCTTCTATGCAAATACTGGAATTGGGATGTGGAAACGGCAGAGATTCTATTTATTTTTCTAATCAAAAGTTAAATGTAACAGCGGTTGATCAATGTCAAGAAGAAATTAATTACTTATCTCAGCAATACCCTGATATTCATTTTGTAAATGCAGACTTTACTCAATTAAAAAATCTTCCTCTTTTTGATGCTATTTACTCAAGATTTACGCTACACACTATTACTTCGAACGAAGAAACAAGAGTCTTTCAATGGGCTTATCAACATCTCAAAAAGAATGGATTTTTCTTAATTGAAGCGAGAGGGCAAAAAAATGCTTATTTCCAAAAAGGAGAACCTGTTCCAAATGAACCTGACGCTTTCGTTTACGAAGGACATTTTCGACGCTTTATTAACCTTTCTCAAACAGTAAAAAAACTTGAACATCATGGCTTCCATACTGTCCTAGCTGAAGAAGAAGCTGGATTTGCTCCCCGACAAAATGAAAATCAAATCTTTTGTCGTTTAATTGCTCAGAAAGTGCGGGATTAAGCGAATGTCTTCACCAAAAGTCTCTATTATTATTCCAATTTATAACAGCGAAAAGTACATACATCAATGTATTGATAGTGTACTTAATCAAACACTTAAAGATATTGAAATTATCTTAATGGATGACGGCTCTTCCGATAACTCTTCTAGCATTTGTGATATATATGCTCGAAAAGACAAAAGAATCAAAGTTATTCACAAGAAAAATTCAGGATATGGAGACAATGTCAATAAGGGGATTCAATTAGCAACTGGAGAATACATTGGAATTGTTGAAGGGGATGATTTTGTTGAACCCGATATGTATGAAAAACTTTATAATAATGCTCATCTCAATAACACTGATATTACAAAATGTTATTTTTACTTTTTTAATCAATTTCGAAAAAAACAAAATAAAAAACATCTTTTCATCAAAAATTCGGTTATAGAACCTCGTCACTCTTTTTCTGTAAAAGAATATCCGCTAATTTTGACTTACCATGCTTCCATTTGGGCTGCTATTTACCGTCGTTCTTTTATTCAAAATATAAAACTTCCAACAACTCCTAGAGCAAGCTATCAAGATTTTCCTTTCGTTTTTGAAGCTCTTTTAAAAGCAAAGAACATCTCTATTGTGCCCGAATATTTAATACATTATCGATGTGAAAAAAAACAAAATTCATCATCTGTAAAACCAGGAAGAGATGTTTTGTATTTAATCGAACATGCACAATATATTCAAAATTTACTTAAAAATATGTGCCTCTATCAAAAATATAAAAAGGAATTCTTTCGCTATATAACTAGTTGTTTATATGGATATTTCAGAATCTTACCAGAGCAATATGCTGAAAATTATTATACGGAACTTGTTAAGTTCTACAAAAAAAATAAAGCCGATATTCCTTGGAAAGAACTACCCCCTAATCTCAATCAATTTATTCACCTTCTTATTTTGGACAAAAAAAATGAGTTATTTTTAATAAAAAAAAGGCAATCAAAATTGTATAAAACTTGTATCCGACTAACCTCTTGTTTTATATTAAATCCCAAAAAACGGCACGCGTATCGAAATAAAAAACTTTATAACATAAGAGAGACAATATGAAAAAAACAATAAAAATTATGGGTATTCCTTTTCTTAAAGTTAAAGAGAAAAAATCAAAAACAAAATACTATCTCTTTGGTATTCCTGTATATAAAAAGAAAAATGTAAATAAGCCTATTATTCAGCACTCTGGCTCAGAAATGAAGCTAAGCTTCAACAAAGAAACACGTAGTTTTTCAATTACTGATTATGGTGCTATCGAAATTAGAAACATTTCTATGTTCCACTTATTAGCAATTGCTATGACGAGAATTCGGATGAATTTACCTAAAAGCTTCGACCTAACCATTCAAACTGGAGATTATACTGGTTCTAACGAAAGATACGCTGCTTTCTGTAGGACTGAAGAGCAACAAAATATCATTCTTATTCCAGATTTTACTTTCGATGGATGGGCAACAATTGGTGTATACAGTTATAAACAATTGATTGATGAAATCGTTGCAAAATCTAAAGAACCCTATAAATACGATAAACTTTTCTGGATTGGAAGTGTGGAAACACATCCTTCTCGTATTACTTTATGTGAAATGTCTTTAAAAGACAGCCGTATTGAAGCGATTGGCGCAAACTGGAAAAGAGAAACTTATCAAATTTATCGTACTCAGAAAGCTGACAAATTTGTTACCTTTCAAGATCATACTCAGTATAAATATTTAATAGATTTACAAGGATATGGTTATTCTGGACGTCTTAAGATATTGTTATTTACTGGAAGACCTTTATTTGTTGCAGAAAGGAAGTGGAAAGAATATTTCTATGATGATTTAAAACCTTTCGTTCACTATATTCCTGTTAAAGAGGACTTATCTGATCTGACAGAAAAACTAGATTGGGCAGAAACGCATTATGAGGAAGCTCTTCAAATAGCTAAAAATGCTCAAGAATACGCCCTGTCACATTTAACTCAGGAAAAAGCAACCGAAAAATTAGAAGAAATTTTAATGAATTATTCCGAACAATATGGAATTGAAGAAGGAAAAACAAATGGCTAAGAAACCTAAAGTCTCTGTTATTGTTGCTATATATGGCAATGAAAAATATTTACATCAATGTATACAAAGTATTGTAGATCAAACATTAAAAGACATCGAAATTATCTTAATGGATGATGGGTCAATTGATAAAAGCCCGGAGATTTGTGATGAATTTGCTCACAAAGATAAAAGAATCCGTGTCGTCCACAAAAAAAATTCAGGATATGGCGATAATGTTAATCAAGGGATTCAACTTGCTCAAGGCGAATACATCGGCATTGTTGAAGGTGATGACTTTATTGAGCCAAATATGTATGAAAAGTTATATGAACAAGCTATTCGCCTTAATTCAGATATCGTCAAATGTAATTTCTACTTACATAACGCTTTAGCCAACCCTACGGATGTACCTTATCCACATTTACATACAGACCTTCCATTAGTTGCACCTCTAAACGAAAACTTTCAGGTAAAAGACCATCAAGCTTTATTAACATACCATTCCTCGGTTTGGGCCTCCCTTTATCGAAGTGAATTTATTAAAAATATTAAATTCAGAACTACACCCGGCGCAACGTATCAAGATTTTCCTTTTATGTTTGAAGCTCTTATAAAGGCTAAACGCATATCTGTCTTAAATGAATATTTATTGCATTATCGGTTAGAAGATGGACAAAACTCATCCACTAAAAAACCTGGTAAAAAAATCCTTTATTTATGTGACCATGCCTTACATCTACAAAGTTTCTTACATGAAAACAACTTATGGGATGAGTATAAGGAAATCTTTTATAGCCATGCGACAAATTGTATGAAAGGATGTTTCTATATCACAGAACCTCAGTATAAATTAGAATTTTATAAACAATTACAGCTTTTTTATAAACCTCTCTTAAAAGATAAAGATTTTTCCTATCGTTTTTTTGACCATGAAAGTAAGACCTTTGTAAAATATATCTTAGCCAATCGTAAGGATATTCTTTTAAATCAAAAGACTATTCTATCCCGTTTTAAAAGATTCTTTCACCGCTTTATAAGTCTCTTTATTTTTAACAAGAAAAAACGTAAAGAATACCGTAAATTATATGTACGAATTTAAAAAGGAATATTGATATGCCTCATACACTTAAATTAATTATTTCCTATCATAAACCTGCATTTTTATTAAAAGATGATATATTTCTACCTATTCACGGAGGTCGAGATATTGCGTCTCAAAGAAATAAAGATGGAAAACTAAATTCTTATGATTATCAATGGCTTATGGAAAATCTAACCGGAGACAATACTGGAGATAATATATCCCAATTTAATCATGAATTCGGAGAATTAAGTGCTCTTTATTGGGCTTGGAAACATTATAATGAAATCGGAAACCCTGACTTCATCGGGTTAATGCATTATAGAAGACATTTTATTTTTAAACTAGAAGATAGACATGTTTATAATTTTGCTTATCCCGAACAAAATTATTTAGAAAAAATAGCTTACTCTCATAAAAATATACAAGATCTATTAAATAAATATGATGTATTTTGTCCTGTGCCTTTACATACAATGACTTGGAATGCCCAGAGTGTCTATCAGCAATATTTAGAAGGGGCTCAACATGAAATTTCTGATCTTGAAAAAGCTATTCGAATTTTAAAAAAGAAATATCCTCATCTTTCAAAAACAGCTGACGAATACATTCATGGAAATCAAGCTTATTTGTTCAATATGTTTATTATGAAAAGAGAACTCTTCATGGAGTTTGCTCCATTCCTATTCGATATATTATTAGAGCTAAACAAAAGCATTGATTATTCTGATCGTTCTCATGAAGGCGTTCGTGCAATGGGATTTGTTGCTGAACGATTAACTGGTATTTATTTAACTTATTTAAAACAAAATGGAAAAAAGATACAACCGCTACCTATAGCTTATTTGATGAACACAGATTTGGACAAGGCAATTGAGCCTGCTTTTTCTGAAAATAATGTCCCTATTATACTCCCTTCAGACAATAATTATGTTCCATTCTTAGGCATAACCCTTCAATCTATTTTAGATCATACTTCTGATAAAAAAAATTATGATATCTTCATCTTAGCAAGTCAAATTACCTCAGTTAACCAAAAACGAATCCTCTCCCTTATTCAAGGCTATAATAATGTTAGTCTCCGTTTTTGTGATATGGATTTGATTATGGAGAAATTTAAGGTTTCTTTCCCTATATATGCTTACTATACTGTCTCAACCTATTTTAGATTCTTTGCTCCTGAACTCTTTAAAAATTTCTCAAAAGTCATTTACTTAGATTCTGATATGATCGTCTTAGATGACGTTGCAAAGCTAATGGATTACGATTTAAAAGATAATCTTATTGGGGCTTGTCGTGATGCTGAGGCAAATCGCTGGCAATTAGGCCCTCATAAATATGAATTACAAAAGTATTATAAAGAAATAGGCCTCAAAAATCCTAAAGGTTATTTCCAAGCAGGAACGCTCGTTTTCAATATTAAGCAAATGAATAAAGAAAATACGATGAAACGCTTCTTTGAGCAACTTAAAACAGATAAAAAGTTATTGTGCTTAGATCAGGATATTCTGAATATTGTCTGTCAAAACAGAGTCCTTTATCTTGATGTTGCATGGAATATTGAATGGATTACACAAATTCGTTCTGAAAACCTGAATAAAGACTTATCTATTGATATGTACAATCTTTATAGTAAAGCACTTCAAAATCCGAAAATTATTCATTATTGTGATGATATAAAGCCTTGGAGAGAACCTTCCCGTCCTCTAGCGGATATTTGGTGGAAATATGCTCGAAAGACCATCTTTTATGAAGAAGTTCTTTTTAATAATATATCTCAAACATTCCACCAGATTGATTTAAATCCAATACAACAAAATTTAAAAAATATTGCCCACTTATCTAAGGATAAATTCCTTTACCAAAAATATAAAATTATGTCAAAAATTACTTTCGGCAAAAAGAAAAAGAAATATAAGGAAAAAAAGAAAAAATTAAAAACTCATTTAAAAGAAATGAAAAACTTCTTAAAAAAATAAAAAAAGGGTCAAGATTTACTTGACCCTTTCTTCTTTATGGCTTGGGATATGTAGCTTTGACTTGAAGACACTTGTCTATGTATTCTTGAAGCTGTTTTGTCCCTGCTTCCTTCAAAATATCATCCCCTGAATTTATTTTTACATATGCATCCAAATAATCATTTACACTCGGATAAGCCACCTCTCGTTTCTGAGCATATGTTCTTGTGTCTATTACCTCTCTTAAAAAAGGAGACCCATCTTCATTAGGTATAATTTCTTTTCCCTCCTTTTGCGCTGCAATCAATGATAACCATTCTTCTTTCGAAATTTCAAAAGCATTTTCACAATCTTCTTTTGAAATGAAAAAACCATAGCTTCCATCTTTTTTATGTTTCCCATAAAACATTCTCTTCCTCCTCTATACTCCAATCAACAATAAATCTACAGTCTCATGTTTACTACTAACTCCGCGATTGTTATCACTTACCGTTATAGTTGATAATGTACTTGACTGATTGATGACAATATTTGCATTAGAAACAACTCTGTAAAAATAACTAAATGCAACTGGAAATGTCCATGTAAAGTTATTAGCGTTAGAACTAATTCGCATCATCATAATTTTTAAACGATCTGTCTCATGACCATACGGAAGTAATATACATGAACCTTCCTCTTCTGAATATAACCATGATATACCTAATTTACCAATAAAAGAAGGAACATCAATATTACTTGCATCCTTTTTAGCAAGATTATCTATTTCAGTCTGAAACTGATTTAAGATTTGCTCAACTTCTTGTGCTTTCTCTGTAGCTAAAGATGCTTCGGAAGCACAGGTTTGTGCTAATGAAGAACAACTACTTGCTTTTTCTGAAGCTATCGTAGCTGACTGATGTGCGTCATCTATTTTATTTTGTAAGGTTTGGACCATATTATTGATTTCTATACTTGAATTTTCAAGCGCTGTGGCATCGGAATTCCATAAAATGGCTTTTCCTGCCTCTGGTGTTGGCAACTCCATATTTACCGTAGAGGCAAATTTCGGTAATACCATACTTCTA
>CASECI010000032.1 GCA_949286465.1 uncultured Alphaproteobacteria bacterium
AAGAAGCTTTAGCTTTAATTGACGCAGCAGATAAAGATGAATAGGTATTTTATTTATATTTAATAAAAAGCGGGTTTAAGGCCCGCTTTTTTATTGACAGGTTTGAGTATTTTCATTCCAGGAATATCCACTTTCGCAACAGATTTTAGCATTAAAGACATTTGTATAGATCGTTCCGTCACAAACACAGTTTAATACCTCAGCATTATTTTCACACGCTGTTTTACAGATACCATTTTCATCAGGAGTTTGTCCTTCTGGGCATTTAATAAGCGTACAGCCGCCATTTGTAAATGTATGACCAGGAGCACAACACCATCTATTTCCATTTGAATCAATTCCTTCAATTCCTGAGGCACAAATACAAGGTTCGCCATAAATTGTTTCTTCTTCCTTTACACCATAGACACATTCTTTTGATGAGGTACATGCTTGTAAAAAGCTCATTTGACAATTAGTCCCATCAGAAGAACACCCTCTTCCACAAGAGCGACCTTCATATAAACATTCATATCCACCATATGTTGTTACAAAGATACATTCTTTCTTTTTGTCCGCACTGAGACAAGCTCCCCCTCCGAAAGTTGAATTTAATATGAAAGACCATCCAGTTGGACAATTATTATAACATTCCCCTACTTCACAATATGTTGCAAAGTGTTGTGCTGGGCAGCCTTTCGCACATAGGATGTTATTAATATAACAATCGCCATAGGAATTACAACATACGTTATCTTTACAACACATATTTTGAGAGGAATCAAAAACTGAGTTATCCCAACATTTAAAATTATTACAAGTGCCGCAAGACGTAGGATTTAAGATATCACAGTTATTTCCACAAATAGAACCATTAATGTAACATGACCAAGGTCTATTTGCTTCCTCTTCCGCACTATTTATTATATTTCCTTCTTGAATACACTGTAATAATCCGTTATTAAAATGGCATCCATAGGTTCCTCCTGTTAGTACTGTTTTGTTTTCTGAATCTGGTGGACAGATACTAAAATTGCAACTTCCAAAACTACAATAAGGGAAAGTATGATAACCTTTACAGCAACGAATATCGTTATTAAAACAATACCATACATGGTTGCTGTAAGAAAAGTTAGAGATATCATAATTTCCTTCTACACGTAGATAACAATACCTATTTTCTATCTCACATCCATAATAACCATGACCAAAAACAAATTTGGAACCGTTAGGACATAATTCTGGGCGGCAAAAGCCGAAATAACATTGTTCCCCAAGAGAATCACAATACTGACCACAGAGAAGACCATTTATTTCGCAAGAATAATTATATTGCCCGATAGTTCCACCTTTACATTCGAACTTTTGGCATTGCCCATCGACATAGACATGTCCTGTTGGGCAAGCACACGTATCAGCATTCGTGCCTTCAATGCACGTACAGGCACAAGTATCTGGGTCTCGGGAGCCAGTCATTCCAGAACCACTGCATTGAGGATGACAGGTGTTATTACACATATCATATCCTTCGATACATTCACATGAGCAAGTTTCACTATTCCAAGTAGCATTTTCCGGACATTCTTGAGGTTCACAAACACAATCACAGGTAGCAGGGTCTCTCATAAAGCCTTCTTGACAAGTTGTATAACAGTTTCCTTGACATTCAGTATATCCAGGGGCACATTGACAAGATCCGGCGACACAGACTTCTTTGGGGCCACACAGGTTGTCATTGTCTTGGCAGGTTCCGCTTTCGCAACTTTGACAGCCGGAACAATTACAATCAATCGGATCAACACCGCTTGACGGTTTTCCGACGGACAAACCGTCATAAGAAAAAACAAACGTATTGTCATTCCCACACGTTGAAGAAAGGTCGGCCTCATTCAATGTAACGGATTTGGGAACGGGAAAAGACATATCTTGTAATCTTTTACAAACCCGTTCAGGAACATGAGCTGCAATAATATCATATCCATTTCCGGCTGTCTTTTTATGTTGATAAGTAATGTTTTCAACAACCTCATCAAAACCAGCTAAAGCATAAGTAGCTCCTTCAGCTGTTTGACGAACAAAAGGATTAGAAAAGGATGTCGTTGCTCTTAAGTCCACTTGGTCATAGATTTGATTAGCTCTATGTTTAGAAATAGCAAAAGTATATCCTGCAATTCCTCCGATTGTCAAAATGCCCATAATGGCTAAAACAGCCAGCATCTCTAGCATACTACGACCGTGTTGAGAAAGAGAAGAAGTAATTGAATTTAAAGAATTATCTTTCCGGGGGGGGGGGGTCATGTTATTATTGTTGTGAATGAAAAGCATCTTAATTCCTCCTGTCCATTCATATTTTATTAGGAGATTTTAAAAAAACTGTCAATAAAAATATTTTATTAAACATTTGACAACTTTTGTTCAATATAATTATTTTGTAAAAGTAAAAAGGGAGAAATTAAAATGGAAAAAATTATTTTAACTGATGAAGAACGTCAACCTTGTGAAGTATGGACAAGAGTGATGGGGTATTTTCGTCCTTTAAATCATTTTAATAAAGGGAAGCAAAGTGAGTATGCAGAAAGAGTTTGGTTTTCTGAGAAAAAAATTAATTCAGACCCTAAAATACTTTCTCATGTAGCATAGCGGGTGATAAAAAAGCAGCCATTCGGCTGCTTTTTTTGGAGGAAAGAAAAAAATTATTTTTTGTCTCTCATTTTGAGCATAAGATCAACATTTTCCAGAATTAAATCTAATACAGGTTCATCTAATAATAAAAGTTGTCTTGAAAGATTTTCAACTTTTTTACGTACCGTTTTATCTCTAGGAAACTCTTCAGGAAAAGAGAAAAAATCTTCTAAGCTTATTTCTAATGCAAGGGCCATACGGTATAAAGTATCTAACTTGGGTGACGTTTTTCCACATTCGATGCCGGATATGGTGTTGAGAGTTACATCCATTTCGTTAGCTAAGTCTAACTGACTCATGCCACTCATTTTCCTGAGTTCTCTAATTCGTTTGCCTAATATTTTTCCAAATTCTTCATTTTTCATAGCTTCATTTTCTTATTTTCATTCTCAAAGATAAATTCACTTTAATAGCAATTTTTTATCAATTTTAACTATTTCTCCTATTTTTATAGGATGCTATTTTCTTTGGTCCCAATTAAATGGGATATTTAATTCATATTAATTTAAATAAGTATAGTTTATTTAAAATCAATATAATCTTTTGTTTATAATCTCAGGTCAATAAAATATAAATCAGAACTAACTTAGAATAAGAATTTTATTGCAAATAAAGGAAAATTTTTACATATTAAAAAGATGAAAGAAATAGAAATATATACAGATGGAGCATGTAGTGGCAATCCTGGCCCAGGAGGGTGGGGTGTTATATTGCGTTATAAAGGGGTTGAAAAAGAATTAAATGGGGGAGAGCGATTAACAACGAATAATCGTATGGAATTAACAGCTGTTATCGAAGCTTTAAAAAGCTTAAAAGGGCCCTGTTTCGTTCATCTTTATACAGATAGTAAATATGTTATGAAAGGATTTACGGAATGGCTTCCTGGATGGATAGAACGAAATTGGAAGACTGCCTCTAAACAGCCTGTTTTAAATGTTGATTTGTGGCAGGAACTTTCGGCTTTAGCAGCAATGCATACAATAGACTGGAACTGGGTAAAAGGACATGCGGGGCATCCGGAAAATGAGCGGGTAGATAAATTAGCCCGAGAATTTATTGAAAATCTAAATAAGAATTAAAAAACTTTTGCATTTTGTAATCTGGGATCCAAGAAGAAACTGTTTTCCCATTAGGAAAGATAGTTGTAAATATAACGTTTTGAGGATAAATATAATTTTTATATAAGTAATTTTTTTTCATTAGAAAGAGTTGTTGGTTTTGAATAAGTTTTTTAGACATACCAACATATAGTAAATTAGCTCTATTAAGAGTGCAAGAAATACACCAATCTGGTCCAACAGATAAGATAACAAGTTTATTTTGATGGATTGCTTCTTTAATTATTTGTTCATCATAGGCAGGGATATTCATTTTTTGATTGGCGAAGAGAGAGAGCCCCATAAAAATGTACCACAAGCAACACGCCATCAATGGGAGTTTTATGAGATAGGCAGACAATAGTTTACATTTATGAGAAAATAATACAGCGAAATGTGGGCATAGCCAGAATAAGATATAAGGTAGGCAAGTGATAAATGTAAGGTAAAAGCAAATAATGGAAGATAGATTTTCGGAATAGAAATGATTCCATAGAGGGGCAAGGAATGAAAGAGGCGCAATCATAGTTAATGTGATATAAGAAAGCGATGAGGGCTTTTGATGGGAGAGGTACATAACAAAGAAAATAAGCGTACACGCAGCGATCCAAAACGGAGAATTAAAGAGGCTTCCATAAAGGGCAGGGAAGAAAGAAAAGTACAAACTCAGAATAATTCCAGTTGATATAAAAAGAAAAATTCTTTTTTGAGCTTCTTTTTTTGCTTCATATTCGTTGTCGGGCTGATAGAATAAAAGAAGAGTTAAAAGAGGAGATAAAAACAAAAAAGCAAGAGCAGTTGAAAACCAAGGTAAAGAGTTATTAGAAGAATTATTTATTGGTATTTCCTGCAATTTAGGTTTATTTGTTTTAGCTTTCCAAATTCCTTTTTCTCCGGAGTAAATGAGTTGTATTGGTTTTTCTTTTAGTTCTGGTTTTGTTTTTAAGATGAGCAGAGTTTTATTATTTGTTTGAATAATTTTTTCATTGATGATTTGGACGGGATTCCCATTAGAGAAGAGTATAAAATCATTATAAGTAATGGGCTGTTTTTTATCAATATTAATCCAGAGCGTATTATTGTCTGTTATAAAGAATTGCACATTGTTTTTTGATGTTTTTTGAGGAAGAAAAGACCAAGCCGAAGCAATGTAAGGCTTAAAAGGAGAGGAGTATTCTTGTGAAGCATCCAATTTAAAAGGTATATCATAGTTATATTCTGTACAATTTTGATTCAGGCAAGCATTTATAGATAGATTCAAGTCAAGATGAATAGGTCTACTTGGTTTAGCTAATTCTATATAGAAAGGGAAAGAGGCATTAATAACATAAGGCTTATGAATATTTTGTTTGAGGGGAGGAATAATAGGTGAAAAGAAGTGAATATTTTTGATATTATTTTTTTCTTTTATTTGAAAAGTTGGTTTAAAGATACTCCAATTTTTATTAATAGTAATATCTATTACGCCATATATTTTATTTTTGCGAAGAGTTCCAGTAGAATCAGTTAATATTTGTATTTTTCCGAAAGGAGTTAGAACAGGGGAACTACTTCCTTTTGTTCCTGTTAAAGGGCTGATACCTTTTTCATCCCAAAACAGAAAGTTAACGAAAGTTGGATTTTGAAGATTCACATTTTTTTCATTTTGTGCTTGAATAATCGTCTGTTTTGTTTGCTTTTGCCAAGAATCTATCATTTGGAAAAAGTGGAACCATTTAGAGTCGATCAAGCTATCATTCGTTTGACTGAAAGCGAAAGAAGGAATAAAGAGACAGATAAAAAATAATATTTTCATATAGTTCATAAAGAAAGTATACATAAAAAATCTTGATTCTGTCAAAAAAATAAGTATTCTATAGCTTGAAAAGGGAACTTTTCATTATGTTAACAATTATAGGAGGTTACAATAGTTATCGAAAACAATAATAGCTTTGGTCCATCGACAGAAGAAGGGCCAAGAGCGAATGAACGTATTACTGCAAGAGAAGTTAGATTAATTTTAGCAGATGGTACGAATGTTGGTGTTGTTTCTTTACGTGAGGCTTTACAACGAGCAAGAGATGCTGATTTAGATTTAGTAGAGATTTCATCAGCCAATGGATTGAGTGTGTGTAAAGTCTTGGATTTCGGTAAATATAAGTATGAATTACAAAAGCGGAAGAATGAAGCGAAGAAGAAACAAAAAATAGTTGAAGTTAAAGAGTTAAAACTAACTCCTATGATAGATACACACGATTTTGAAGTAAAATTAAAAAGTGCGCGCCGTTTTTTAGAAGAAGGAAATAAAGTTAAGTTTACATTAAAATTTCGAGGTCGAGAGATGTCATATCAAGATCAAGGATTAGATGTGTTAAACAGAATTAAAGAGGAATTGGCAACATTAGGAAAGGTTGAGCAGGAACCCAAATTAGAAGGTAAATCAATGGGAATGTTGATAGGTCCTGTTAGCTCTAAATAGAAAAAGCGGGTTTAAGGCCCGCTTTTTTATTGACAAGTTTGACTGTTTTCATTCCACATATGTCCATTTTTGCAACATATTTTAGCATTAAAGACATTTGTATAGATCGTTCCGTCACAAACACAGTTTAATACCTCAGCATTATTTTCACACGCTGTCTTACAGATACCATTTTCATCTGCAGTTTGTCCATCTGGGCAGTTAATAAGTGTACATCCACCATTAGCAAATGTATGCCCAGGAGCACAGCAGTGTCCATTTGTTTCTGAACCTTTACATACACATGTATCTGTTAACGGAGCGTTATAAAGGCAATATTTTTTCCCAGTTTCTTCATCTATAGGGGCACATTCTTCTAAGATAGGATTTTGACAAACGCCATCATAAGTGCAAGCAGTTCCACATTTTTGATTTTTATAAAAGCATTGTACAAAAGAGGCTTGAGAATAATAAGAACACATCATATCTCCATTTACACATCCCCAACGATTTGTAATAGGGATATAACTGAATGTTGTTCCAGCCGGACATCCTGGATCATAACAAGATCCTGTATCACATCCTGTTCCCGTAGGTTTACATAAGTTTCCGCAAATTGTGTCTTCTCGATAACATGTCGAGGCAGTGGAATATCCTTCACAACAGACATTTTGTGAATCACAACACATTTCTTTTTCTTGATCATAAGTAAACCCAGTAGCACAAAGAACCTCATCACAGGCTCCGTTGCAAGAAGGAGGGTCTTGACATGAGCCAGAACATTGGACGCCAGTAGAAGAATAACATTCCCAATGTGTTATTGTATCAACGTTAAAGATCGGATAGCAATAAACGCCGTTGTTAAAAGCACAAGAAGATAACAAGGTCGGTTCAGTGAAATTACCTTCTACACTAGAACAGACACTTGGAGTACAGGTTCCTACAATTCTGGAACCATTTAATGTGCTTGTCTGTGCACAAGGATATAAGGAATCTGTTCCAAAGCAAAAGGCGTATCGTCCCCGCCAATAACAATCCCAGTTCGGAATAGATAATTTACATCCCCAATACCATTCTCCTCCAAGCCTTTTATAATTGGTAAAAGTAAAGGAATCTTCTCCGAGTTCTGCAGGGCAGGCACTTGGTCTACAAATGCCAACGTCACAAGAAACTGTTTGGATGTTATCTATATTTGTACAGTTCGTTCCACATCTTATATCATTAATATAGCAAGCACCATTTTCGCCTGTACAGTAAAATCTTTGGCATTGTCCTGCGACATAGATATATCCTTCAGGGCAAGCACAGGTATCAGCATTAGTTCCTTCAAGACAGATGCACGCACAGCTATCCGGATCTCTTGTACCTGTCATACCGGAACCGCTGCATTGAGGATGACAGGTGTTATTACACATATCATATCCCTCATCACATTCACATGAGCAAGTTTCACTATTCCAAGTCGCATTTTCTGGGCATTCTTGAGGTTCACAAACACAATCGCATGTTTCTGGGTCTCTTGTAAAGCCTTCCTGACAAGTTGTATAACAGTTTCCTTGACATTCAGTATATCCAGGGGCACATTGACAAACACCAGATCTACAAACTTCTTTAGGGCCACATAAGTTATCATTATCTCTACATACACCTGTCTCACAGGATTGGCATCCTTCGCAATTACATTCTTCAGGTATGGCACTAGAAGGCTTAGAGATAGATAATCCATCATAGGAAAAAACAAAGGTATTGTCATTTCCACAATTGGAAGAAAGAAGGTCATCATTTAAAGTGACGGAATGTGGAATAGGAAAAGACATATCTTGTAATCTTTTACAAACCCGTTCAGGAACATGGGCGGCGATAATATCATATCCATTTCCGGCTGTCTTTTTATGTTGATAAGTAATATTTTCAACGACCTCATCAAAACCAGCTAAAGCATAAGTAGCTCCTTCGGCTGTTTGACGAACAATAGCATTAGCAAAAGAAGCGTTCGCTCTTAAGTCAACTTGTTTATAAATTTGATTGGCTCTATGTTTAGAAATAGCAAAAGTATATCCAGCAATTCCTCCGATTGTCAAAATTCCCATAATAGCTAAAACAGCCAGCATCTCTATCATACTGCGACCGTTTTGTGAAAATAAAGAAAAATTAGGAATTCTTTTGTCCTTAAACATTTAAATACTCCTTATCCTTATCTATTAGTATTTTTATGAAATTTATAAAATATTGTCAATCAAAAAGCCGTCCAAATGGGCGGCTTTTTGATACATGGACTTACGAACGAAGTTCCGCGCCTGTATTTTTATTGACACAGGCAACAATTCTTCGCGATAAGCTATCTATTTCTTCTTCTGTTAATGTTTTTTCTTTAGGCTGAATAATAACTTCTATTGCTAAAGATTTTTTACCTAGAGGTAATTTATCTCCTTCGTATACATCGAAAATGTGAACATCATGAATGAGTTCTTTATCAACAGAATGAATAGCACTCAAAAGTTTAGAGGCTTCTACTTTTTTATCCATAACAAAAGCAAAATCTCTAGATAAAGGCATTAAGTTTGATGCGTTTAAAGGTTTTTGAGTTTTTGTTTTTGCTTTAGGCATTGGAATATTGTCCAGATAAATTTCGCATGCGACAACAGGAACTTTTATATCAAATGCAGCTAAAATTTTAGGATGAATTTCTCCAAAGTAAGCCAATACATTTTTTCCAAGGGTAAAACTTCCAGAGCGACCTGGATGGTACCACGATGGAGCTTGTTTATATATTTGTGCATTTGCAGGAGCGTCAGCAGCAGCAAGACCAATTAAGGCATCTGATTTTGCGTCAAAACAATCTACGTTTCTACTTTTTTCATTCCAGTGACGTTCGTGATTAACTCCGGCTCTTAGCGTACAAGCAACCATGCGTTGTTGTCCTGGTTGAACGCCAAAGAATTCTGGGCCAACTTCGAAAAGTTGAACGCCTGTTTGACCTCTGTCTAAATTTCGTTTGGCAGCGGATAACAGGTTAGGAATTAAACTTGGACGCATTTCATTTAAGTCAGAAGCAATCGGATTTTGAATCATAACTTTCTTACTGTTAAAAAGGTCGGCTAAAGTACTATCCATAAATGACCAAGTGACAGCTTGACATAAGCCTGCACTTGCTAAAGCACGACGAACAGCAACTTCTCTTTTTTGTGTCGGGGTCAGTGTAGAAATAACAATATCTTCTGAACGCATAGACAAGGATGGTAATTTATCATAGCCAGCTATTCGAACAATTTCTTCGACAATATCATTAGGTCCAAATACGTCATTATAACGCCATGATGGAACTGTAATTTTATTACCATCTATATAAAAGCCAAGCTTTTCTAAAATAGCAGAAGACTCTGAAGGACTTAAATCAATTCCACATAATTTCTTAACAAGGTTGAAATCAAAATGAATAAGACGCGTTGTCTTTGGCTCCTGTCCAGCGATGACGAGCTCAGAAGCTTCTCCGCCACATAAATCAAGAATCATTCGGGTTGCGTTCTCATTACCTTGAATTGTAGACATAGCGTCAACACCTCTTTCAAAACGCGAACGAGAATCTGATTCTGCATTAAGAGAACGGCCCGTTTTAGCTATTGAAAGGGGTTCAAAATAAGCAGCTTCTAAGAAAACATTTACTGTTTCTTTAGACACAGCTGTATCAATCCCGCCCATGACACCAGCAATACTTTGTGCATTTTTATCATCGGCAACAACAACCATACCTTCTGATAAAGTATATTCTTTATCATCTAAAGTTTTTATTTTCTCTCCATTTTTAGCAGACCGAACAGTGATATTGCCAGTTAATTTATCTGCATCGAAAACGTGAAGAGGCCGACATTCTCCTATGTTAAAATAATTGGTAATATCAACTAATGTCGAAATAGGCCGCAAGCCCACAGATAATAATTTCTGTTTTAACCAGTCAGGGCTTTCTCCATTTTTTACACCTTTAATATAACGTCCGACAAAAACAGGACAATCAGAGGTCGTAATGTTGACTGAAATAGGGCTTTTAAACGTTCCTTTAATGGATGGGGCATCTGTATTTTTATAGGCACCAATTCCTGTAGCGGCTAAATCTCTTGCGATTCCTTTAACCCCGAAGCAATCTCCTCGATTAGGCGTGACATTAACGTCAAAAACAACATCAGGTTTTAAAACATCGATAAAAGGGGTTCCAGCAGGAGCATCTGTATTCAGTTCAATAATACCTGTATGGTCATCGCCTAAGCATAACTCATCTTCGGCACACATCATGCCTTGACTTTCAATGCCTCGAATAACGCCTTTTTGTAAGATTTCATTAAATTTAGGAATATTTGTTCCAGGTAAAGCTAAAACACCTTTCATCCCAACTTTACAATTAGGTGCCCCACAGACAATTTGAAGAGCTTCTTTGCCTGTCCAAACAGTTAGCAAATTTAATTTATCTGCATTGGGATGTTTTTCAACAGTTTTTATTTCTGCGACAATAAAGCCTTTTAAGGTTGTTGCTTTGTCTTCAATTTCCTCAACTTCTAAACCAATCGCAGTAAGCGTATCTGCAATTTCATTGACAGAGGCTGTTGTGTCTAGATAATTTTTTAACCAAGATAAAGAGAATTTCATCGTTTTTGTCCTCCGTTTAAACTTAATCCACTTGTAACTGTTGGAATATCTAAAGGCAAGAAACCATAATGCTTAATCCAGCGCATGTCTGCATCAAAGAAAGAACGTAAATCTGGAATACCATATTTCAACATAGCAAAACGGTCAACACCGAATCCAAAAGCAAAGCCTTGATATTCATTTGGGTCTAAGCCACTATTTTTGATAACATTAGGATGAACCATGCCACATCCTAATACTTCCATCCAGCCTTTTCCTGACTCAATTTTAAATTCTCCGTTTTCGCGAGAACATCCAATGTCTACTTCAGCAGATGGCTCTGTAAACGGGAAAAATGAAGGCCTAAAGCGCATAGGAACATCATCTACTTCAAAGAAGCGTTTCATAAAATCAATAAGAACACCTTTTAAATGGCCCATATTTGTTTCTTTATCTATGACGAGACCTTCTATTTGGTGGAACATCGGTGTATGAGTCATGTCGTAATCACAACGATATACGCGACCTGGAGCAACGATTCGAATAGGAGGTTGTTTCTTTTCCATTGTACGAATCTGTACAGGAGAGGTATGTGTTCTTAAAATTAATCCGTCTCCATCTTGCATGAAGAAAGTTGCTTGCATCTGACGTGCTGGATGGTCTTTAGGAAAGTTTAATGCTTCAAAGCAATGAAAGTCATCTTCAATATCAGGTCCTTCTGCTAACTCAAATCCCATTTGCGCAAAGATTGTTAACATCTCTTCCATGACTTGTGCAATCGGATGAATTCGACCTTGTTGTAAGGGTCTTGCTGGGAGTGTAATATCGACAGATTCTGTTGCTAATTTTTGTTCTAGTTCTTTTTCTTCTAAGACTTTCTTCTTAGCACCTAAGGCATTGCTAATTTCTGTTTTGATAATGTTTAAAGTTTGTCCAGCTTCTTTTCTTTCTTCAGGAGGAAGTTGACCAAGTGTTTTCATTATCTCTGTTAGAGAACCTTTTTTACCTAGAACAGAAACGCGAATCTCGTCTAGGGTTGTTAAAGAATGTGCCTCTTCAATACTTTTCAAAATTTGTGGTTTCAGTGTTTCAAATGTATTCATTGTTCTTTCCTTATTAAGCATGCAGTATGCGGTAGGATATCTCAATAAAAAAGGACCGTCAAGAGGACGGCCCTTTTTAATTTTGAATGCTTTTTTTAAGCTTTCAATGCCGCCTTGGCTTTTTCGACCAAACCAGCAAAAGCAGCAGCATCATTCATTGCGATATCTGCGAGAACTTTGCGGTCCAGCTCAATTCCGGCCTGTTTCAGCCCGCTCATAAATCGAGAATAAGTTAAACCTTGTTCACGGACGCCCGCATTGATACGAGAGATCCATAAAGAGCGGAATGTTGTTTTTTTCTTGCGACGATCGCGGTAAGCGTATTGTAAGCCTTTTTCGACTTTTTGTTTAGCTACCGTAAAGACGTTTTTATTACGTCCTCTGTAACCTTTTGCAAGTTTTAAAACTTTATTATGTTTTGCGTGAGCGACAACGCCTCTTTTTACTCTAGCCATTTTAAAACTCCTTATTTACCAAGAATAAAACGAATAACAGCTTTAAAGTTGGTCTTATCTAAGATACGACCACCGCGAGCTTGGCGTTTCATCTTTGTTGTTTTGCAGGCTAAACAGTGACGTTTGTAAGCCGTTGTTCTTTTGATTTTGCCGGTGCCTGTAACGGTAAACCGCTTCTTGGCAGCGCTTTTTGTTTTCATTTTGGGCATTTGTTTTTCCTTATATTAAATTAATCCATCGTCGGCAGGCATCCCATTGCCTGTTTGACTCGAAAGGTCTCCTTTATACATCAAATCAGATAAAATGGCAAGACTTTTCACAAGATCTTATTCAGGATAAATAATTTATGTTTGTTGAGCCTATCAGGATTCGCGTTTTTTTAGAAAATAATTGTAATAAATATCGTATTGATTTTTGTTTTTTTACTTTATCAAAAGATTTTTTTAATGCTTTCGTGTTGTTTTTTAAGGAGTTTTCCTTTTATTTCCTTGCTCTTTTAATTTTGTTAACGATTTGTTAATAATTTCTTGACATGAATCTGTGCTTTCGCTAAAATACATCTTTCTTGTGTGATATTTTTTGACACAGGATTATCTTAAACTAAGGAGCGTACCATGAAAAGAATAGATGCGGGAGTATCTGATGAGCAGTCATTGTGGAATGATTTAATCTACAGACAGCCGTCTGATGCGATGGAGGTATTAGGTTTTGCCCCTCTAAAGACTGGAGAGCCTCTTCTTTATGCAAAATTATATGAATGTCTTATTACTCTTGCTGCATCTAAACGCTTTATGAAAATGGCTCAAAAACTCAAGACGATGGAAGATAAGGATACATATTTCCTTAAAGCTTTTCCGCTGTCTCGAGTCGATGTTCTAAAACAAAAAAGATTAAAAATGTCTGATCTAGAAAAAACTTTCTTTGATTATGAGTTAGGAACATCAATTATTTATGCAACTTATTGTAAAGCTTCAGATTTTCAGAATGATAGTATTTTAAAGTCAACAGAAGAGGCAATTCGAGCAATTGCTACGTTGTATAGAGATCAATTCCATTATACTTCTTTTAAATTTCATAACGCCATGTTTAGTGCAGAGACCATAGAAATGGGTTCACCTCAAGCTAAGGGTTTGAAGTTAATGGATAATGCTTATGCTAATGACAAGAAAAATTGGAATAACTTTGTTTATTGCTACTCTCTTAAAGACCCAGCTTTTGTAGAAGATTTATTTTGGAATACAGTTCGTGAATTTTCTCCTCAAAAATTTAAAGCCGCTCTATTGGATATTGTTCCGGAAATTCAAGATAAATTACTTTTGGAACCTGTTGAAATTAAAGCTCACTCTAATACAGGGCACATTCCTTTTTGGGTCGGAACACCAAAAACTCGTGTAGAGGCTTAAAAAAAGTCTTGCATTTATTTTTAGAATCGGATATAACATCTTTCATTCGCCTGATGAGTGGTTATTGTTTGTTTAATTGGCTTGTCAGGGATGCTTATGCGCTCATAGCTCAACTGGATAGAGCATCTGACTACGGATCAGAAGGCTGGGGATTCGAATTCTCCTGAGCGCGCCACTTAAAGCAGGATATAAAATCCTGCTTTTTTTATATCTGATGGTGAAAGTCTAATGTAGATTAGGTTTTGTGTTAGGTATCAGGTCTTTCTATGAAATCTCTTTGCTTTGTAGAAAATATTGACAAAATTGTTAAAATGAGTTATGTCTACTTATTATAAGTAGAGAGATATTGGAATTATGAGTCGAGATGATTTTTTAAAATATTTTGATGGTCAGACCTTTAATCTTTATATCTTTCGAGATTTTGGATTAATGACTTATACTGAATTCCGCAATTTTCTGAATGGAGTGAATTCTTTATTTGATAAGGGAAATAAAGAAGATAATTTTATCAAATTAACGGATAAAGAGCGAAAAGTTTTATTTAAGTTTTTAGATAAAATAAAAAATCAAACTTTGTATCTAGATTCGAAGCAATTATTTCAGTTTTTGAAACATTATGTTGATTTTTCTATTTTAGATATAATGGTTTTCCCAATAAAATTAAAACAGATGGAAGTAAGTCCTCTCAAAATAAAGGGAGGATGTTGTCAGACTGAGGATACGATACATTTTTTAACAAGAAGTAATAATACGAGGGAACATATAGATGCTTGTTGTTGTATTATAAAGGATACTTTTCAAGAAATGTATGCACAGAAAGAAAATTTAAATCCAAGGATTGATAAAATATATTATCGTATGCGGTTAGACTTTAAATCAATTATGCGAGGTGTTCCGGAGTATTATTTTTTTAAAGATTATTTAGATATATTACGACTTATAGAAAAGGTAGAGCCATCTCGTTTAAAAAACTTTAACGTGTTAATTAAAACATATGAAGATGCTTTTAGGACGAAAGAGAAACCGTTGTCAGATAGAGATTTGAAGTCAAAAGTCATGTTATTGACTCAATTAACTGAGAGGGCTTTTTTTTATAACCCGAGTCTGAGTTATGCGACGAGGAAGTCTATTTTTAATTATTATCCAGAAATTTTTAGACATGTAGAAGATGTTCTTTATTGGGAAGGTCTATCAAGAAAAGATATTGTCAAGCAAATTTCTCGAAATTATGAGAAAGAATAAGGAGAATGAGATGAAAAAAACTGTTGAAAAAAAATTCTGCTTAAATCACCTTTCTCTCAAGGGTTTTAATGTTGCTCTATTTTATGAGCTTGGTTTTATTAGCAAGTTAGAGCTAGCATTATTAGATCCGTATTATTCAAAATATGATAAATATCTTCCTGATGTTTTTTACTCTTTTGAGGATGAGGAGGAGCAATCTGATTTAGCGTCTCGTGTGGAAGGCTTAGAAGATCATTCATGTTTATCGAAATTTGATGTTATGTTGGGTGGAGACATCCTAGAGAGTTTTGCAATTGCGTTAGAATTAAAAAAAATTGAGATGCAACATGAAACGGCAGCAGAAAATCATTTAATAGATGATAGCAATCGGTTTAAAACATTAGCAGAGATGTTATTGCCTTTTTATGATGAAAAAGGACATATTTGTTCAGCGAATGTAGAAGAACAAATATTAACTTTATCGTATATTTGTTATAACCTTTTTGATAAGGAATGGTCTTCGAATGTGGAGGAGAAGCGTCAATTTTTTAAAGAGAGTCTATTAAAAGCTCTTAGTGGAGTTCCTGAGACAATTTATAGGAGCAATAAGGAAGATGTTAATACAAGTATACATAATGTTGTAGATAATATACCAGATTTTTTGAATAAACCAAAATTGTCAGAGTTTGAGGAGCTTTTATTAGAAAGAGAGAATAAACGCAATTATCATATTCGAAAAAATAGCTATAAGTTGATAAGATTTGTGGATCAATATTTTGATAAAAAGAAGCAAAGCTTAGCAGAAGAAGAATTAGAAAATAGAATGGTTCATTTGATGGCTCTAACGGATGCCGTCATATTATATAGTCCGTATCTTCGATTGGATGAGAAAATAGAATTATCGGATCGGTTAGATAAATTTTGCTTAGATAAGCAAAAAGAAAAGAAACTTTTACCTAAGTTATCTATAGAGAGTAGAAATCTTAGATTATATTTATATAAGAAAGAAAGAGAAAGAGAAGAATAATGATAGCGAATCATCTTTTATTAGTATCTTGCTGTGGTCCGTGTTCATGTGGAGTTATTAAACATTTAGTTCAAGAAGGTCAATCCTTTTCTGTTTTATTTTATAATCCTAATATCCAACCTTATGAGGAATATAATAAACGAAAAGATGAAAATAAAAGAATTTGTGAGCTATATAATGTTCCATTTATAGAATTAGAGTATGATCATGAGCGCTGGTGTGATGCTATACAAGGTTTAGAAAATGAGCCGGAACGAGGAAAACGATGTGATATTTGTTTTTATTTAAGACTTTTACGCGCTTGTCAATATGCAAAAGAGCATGGGTTTGATGCAGTCACTTCTGTTTTAGGAGTTTCTCGATATAAGGACTTAGAACAAGTTAATCGAGCAGGTAAAAAAGCATCGGATGCAGTTGGTATTCCTTATTTAGATATCAATTGGCGGAAGAACGGTTTAGAAAATCTTCGTCAGGCTTTGGTTAAGGAACTTGATTTATATGCTCAAAATTATTGTGGGTGTCATCCAAGATAGATGGATAAAAAAGAATATAAAAAAATCCTGTTTTAGAAACAGGATTTTTTTTTATTTGTTTTTGATTTATTTTTCTAAGACTTTAACGCCTGGTAATTGTTTACCTTCCATCCATTCTAGGAAAGCGCCACCAGCAGCAGAAACGTATGTTAAGTCTGCTTTAACGCCGGCTTTTTTCAAAGAAGAAACGGTATCGCCACCGCCAGCAACAGAAGTTAGTTTTCCTTCTTTTGTTAATTCAGCGACAGCTTTTGCAATAGTGTTTGTTGCCGTATCGAAAGGCTTAATTTCGAAAGCGCCAACAGGCCCATTCCAAATTAAGGTCTTGCATTTTTTAATAACATCAATAAATTCCTGAGTAGACTTAGGACCAATATCAGGGAAGATTTTGTTTTCAGGTAAATCTGTTACATCAGCATAGCGAGCGGGTTGACCTTCAGCAAATTCATCGACCCACATCAAATCTACAGGTAAAACAATCTGACAATTTCCAGCGTTTTTCAAGATGTTTTGAGCAGTGTCTAGCATGCTTGTTTCTACCATGGCTTTATCGCCCATTTTATATCCTTTGGCCGCTAAGAAAGTATTTGCCATAGCTCCACCGATGAGTAAGTAATCAACTTTTTTAACAAGATTTCCTAATAAATCAAGTTTAGTAGAAATTTTAGAACCACCGACAATTGCAACAACGGGGTGTTCTGGATTTTCTAAAGCTTTATCTAATGCGTCTAGTTCTTCTTGCATTAATCTTCCAGCGGCTTTTACAGGGACAAAAGAAGCCATCCCTGCGGTAGATGCATGCGCTCTATGCGCAGTTGAGAAAGCATCATCTACATAAATATCAATGCCTTGTGCAAGTTGTTTACAGAAATTATCATCATTTTTTTCTTCGCCGGGATAGAAGCGTAAATTTTCTAGTAAAATGATGTCTCCATCTTTCATATTGCGAATAGCTGTTTGTACTTTGTCACCGATGCAGTCATCAATAAATAAAACCTTTTTTCCAGAAGCTTTTTCAAGCTCAGGAGCAATAAAAGCAAGAGAGAATTCGGGTTTCTTTTCTCCATCAGGGCGGCCAAAATGAGAAGCAACAACAACCTTAGCTCCTTTATCAGCTAATTCATTCATTGTTGGAACGAAGCGATCAATTCTTGTGGTATCTGTTACTTTTCCTTCTTTTGCAGGAACATTTAAGTCTGCACGAACAAAGACAACTTTGCCTTTGATTTCTTTTAAATCATTTAATGTATTAAACTTAGACATTTTACCCTCTTATAAAATCTATTTTAGAATTCATATTAGATACAAAGGAAAAAGTATTTGCAAGTAAAAAATATTCAATATGCTCTAAGATATTATTTTTATTACTTTTAAATGAATTGTTTTGTAAGAAAAAACATGATACAATTTAAGAAAAAAGGAGATTTGTGTGATAGAGAAAGAAATCTCAATTTCTGATGCAGAAAAGGCACAAAAGGCACTTATTCATTTATGCAAAATGCCTCCTCAACAATTAAAGTATTCTCCTGTTGCTAAAGTTGATAATTTAATTCAAAAGGGGGCTTCTTTTATAAGAAAAGGTGAAAATGGTTTTATTCCAATAGAACTTGCTGTTATTGCAGGAAATGAAGCAATGTTTTCTTTGTTTGTTGCAAGGGGTGGAAATGTCAACAAATATCCAACTCTTCTTTTTTATAGTAACATATGTGGCCAGGGTTCATTGTTCCAACAAATTTATGAAATGAGCTCATGGCGCATGAAGCTGAAAGCAAAAAGAATTGCTTACAAAAAGGAAATGATAAAAGAATATGAAAATAATAAATTTATATTTTGTTCTTCTTTTTCAAAGCGAAGTTGGATAGAAACAGAAAGGGCAAAATATGAAATGCTATCGCAAGTTATTTCTCTTCCTTTAAAAAAAACTTTAGAAGACTATTTTTATGCTTACTTTTCTCTTAGTTCTATGAAACGAAAGCAGTATCAAGACTTACTATCTATCAAAACAGCGATGAAAAAAAGCTTGTTGATCGGGCAAGGAGATTATTTAGTTCCATTGTTTTTAGATGCTGTAAATAAAAAGAAAGTACTTGTTATTGATTATTTGTATACATATGGAGATATTTTTTTAGTATCGGAAAAAGCATTTAAATCTGTTCCATCGGATAAGGAAGATGCTTTTATGGAGAATTGGCTATATGTCACAGATGAAGTATCGAAACTAAGGCAACGACGCCAAAAGCAACAAATAAAAAAAAGAAATACGACATGTAAAAAGTTTATCAGGCGTTTATTGCGGAGGATAAAGAAAAGCAGAAGAGAGCGTTTCTATACACAAACAAAAACAGTTCCTATAAGAAGAATAAAAATAGTTCCACTTGATCCAGAAACAAAAGTTCAAAAAGATGTAGAAAATTTATGTTTGCCTTCAGAACAAAAACAAAAGATGATTTTTTTATCCAAAGATAAAGAACGTTAAAGATATTTCTTTGAAATTATCTTTCTTCTCTTTCTTTTTTAGAAAAAAATGCGTATGATGAATTGGAAAGAATAGAGAAGGGAAAAAATGATAGCAAAATTAACAGGCATCGTAGATTATATTGGAGACGGCTTTTTAATTTTAGATGTGAATGGTGTTGGATATCGTGTATTTTGTTCGAATCAAACACTATCGAAATGCTCCTCAAAAGGGATGAATATGAGCCTTTTTATTGAGACACAAGTAAGAGAAGATCATATTCACCTTTTCGGTTTTAGTGATGCTGCAGAAAAAGAATGGTTTACGACTTTGACAAATGTTCAAGGTGTTGGTTCTAAAGTTGGCTTGGCGATTTTATCTGCATTAACGCCTCAAGATTTAGGTTTAGCGATAGCGACGGGAGATTCTAAGGCAATTACTCGAGCGAATGGTGTTGGTCCTAAGTTAGCTGTTCGTATCGTGACTGAATTAAAGGGGAAAACAGGGACAATAGGAGTTTCCTTGTCTGAGATACAAATGGCAGATACGGCAACCGGTTTAATGAATGAGTCTATATCCGCTTTGGTTAATCTAGGATATGGACGAAGTGAAGCCGGAATGGTTGTCGGCATGATTATAAAGGAAAATCCGGAAGCTAAACTATCCGATATTATTAGGTTATCATTAAAGGAAATGGGTCAGAACCATGGTTGATGAACGCATTATTACGCCTCAGAGAATAAGTGGTGATGAAGAGTTTTATACAGGGATTCGTCCTCAAACATTGGATGACTTTGTTGGACAAAAGCAAGCTTGTTCTAATTTACGTGTTTTCGTAAAGGCGGCGAAAGAAAGAGGAGAGGCTTTAGATCATGTTTTATTGTTTGGCCCTCCGGGTTTGGGGAAGACGACCTTAGCTCAAATTATCGCAAAAGAATTAGGTGTCGGCTTTCGTCCGACTTCAGCACCTATGATTTCAAAGGCTGGAGATTTGGCGGCAATATTAACGAACTTAGAAAAAAATGATGTTTTATTTATTGATGAGATTCATAGATTAAATCCCACAATAGAAGAAGTACTTTATTCTGCCATGGAAGATTTTCAGTTAGATTTGGTTATAGGGGAAGGTCCAGCGGCTCGTTCCGTTCGTATAGATTTACAGCCATTTACTCTTGTAGGTGCGACAACTCGTTCAGGTTTGTTGACGACTCCTTTAAGGGATCGTTTTGGGATACCTTTAAGGTTGAACTTCTATGATGTTGATGATTTACAAAAGATTGTCACACGTGCAGCACGAATACTGAAGATAGGCATGACAGAAGAGGGTGCTCATGAGATAGCCAAAAGATCTAGAGGGACGCCTCGTGTCGCCGGGAGACTACTCCGCCGTGTCAGGGATTTTGCCGTTGTTGCGGGTAAAAAAGAGATAGATGTTGACATAGCTGATTCAGCTTTAGGGCAATTAGAAGTAGATAAAGCAGGTTTAGATGCGATGGATAGAAGGTATTTGCGCTGCATCGCAGAAAAATATGCTGGAGGTCCTGTTGGAGCAGATACATTATCTGCGGCTTTGTCAGAAGAAAGAGATACGATAGAAGAAGTAATAGAGCCTTACTTAATGCAAGAAGGTTTAGTTCAAAGAACACCTAGAGGAAGAATGCTTTCATCTGCCGGTTTTAAACATTTAGGTTTGAAAGCACCAATATCTAATCCAACATTGTTTGATGAGGAATAAAAATGATACATCAATTACCAATACGCATATACTATGAAGATACAGATGCTGGTGGGGTTGTCTACCATTCAAATTATTTAAAGTACGCAGAACGAGCTCGGTCAGAATTTTTATATAATTCTGGATTCACTAATCTAGGCTTAATAGAGCGCGGTTTAGGGATTATGATACGTCGTTGTGAGATGGATTTTAAAGCTCCAGCAAGACTTGAAGATATTATCGTTGTTCATACGAAAATAGATTCTATAGGTGGCGCATCTATGGTGATGGACCAAACAGTTAAAAGAGGAGACCAGACTTTGGTTAATATGAAAATTCATGTTGTCTTTGTTGATCCTAAAGCATTAAAACCTGTTCGGTTGCCAGTAGATGTTCGAGAACAATTTGAGAAATATGTAGAGAAGGAATAAAATATGCAAGGTGAAGTAGAAGTAGCAGCTCGGACGACACTTTCTTTATGGGGAATGTTTGAGCACTCAGATATCTTTATGAAGCTTCTAATGATAGCGATGGTTTTGGCTTCTATTTGGTCATGGGCAATTATTTTTAATAAAATAAAAACCTTTCGTTATGTGAAAGAACAATCAAAGAAATTTGAAGATAAGTTTTGGAGTGGTCAATCTCTAGATGGCTTATATGAGAAAATCAAGAGTAGGCCTTTATCTCCAATAGAAGCCATTTTTGCTTCGGCGATGAAAGAGTGGAAACGTTCAGCCTCTCGTAAAGAGTTGAAGAACAAAGGCGTCAATGTTCAAGAACGGATAGATAAAGTAATGCAAATTACAATTGATAGAGAAGCGGAAAATTTAGAAACGCATATGATTTTTTTAGCTTCAACTGGATCAGTATCTCCTTTACTAGGTTTGTTTGGAACGGTTTGGGGAATTATGGATAGTTTTCATTCTATAGGATTAACGCAGAATACAAATATTGCAGCTGTTGCACCTGGTGTTGCGGAGGCTTTATTGACAACAGCAATCGGTTTGATTGCAGCAATTCCGGCCTTAATTGCGTATAATAAGTTTTCTAATGATATTGATAGGATGACAAATAGAATGGAGACTTTTTCTGGAGAATTGTCTGCTATTATTAGCCGTCAAATAGAACAAGTAGGGAGTGAAGACTGATGCTCTTATCTCGTCGTCATCGAAGAGTTCGGATAAGAAGTGAAGTTAATTTAACGCCATTAATTGACGTTATGACCTCTTTGTTAGCCATTTTTATGATAACAGCTCCTTTGTTAACAACCGGAATTCCCTTGAATTTACCTAAGGGCGATGGTAAACAAATTCAAGGGCAGGATAAGACTTTGGATTTGGGTGTAAATGCTCAAGGAGAGATTTTTGTTGGAGAGGAAAAAATAGAATTATCTGAATTACTTCCAAAAGTTCAAGCAATTATAACAGAAAATCCAGATATTAAAATGATGATTAGTGCAGATAAAAATGCTTCTTATGGCGATGTTATTGAAGTAATGGCTCTTTTAAGAACGGCAGGGTATACAGAAGTTGGGTTAAAAACAGATTCTCAAGTAATGAAAGCTCCATCTTCTCAAAAGAAAAGGAAGTAAAGAGTGAGGACATCTTTCTTTTATTCTCTTCTTTTGCATATTTCTTTATTTATCTTCCTTTTTGTTCAATTACCAGAATGGAGTTCTTCTCAACAAGAAAAAATAGAGCCTGCTCCGATTATGGTCGACTTAAGAAAAATTGAAATTGCTGAAAAAACAAATCTTCCTCCTCAAGGTAATCAAAAAAAAGAAACATCTAAAATAAGTGAAGAAAAAAAAGTTCTTTCAGTTGCTCCACCGAAGGCTAAGCCAGCTCCTCCGAAACCGCGTCCAGCTCCTAAGGATGAGAACTCGGTGAAAGTTCAACCCAAAGAAAAGAAGCAAGACATTCCTGTTACTAAAGTTAAATCTAAACCTGTGCCAAGTGCGTTTTCTAAAAAGCAAACGACAAATAAAAAAGAAAGTAAAGAAGAAAGTTTAGAGAGTTTACTTGCTTCTGTTGAAAAGATGTCGCAATCACAACCTGTGCAATCTTCTAAGCCGGTAGAAAAAAAAGAAAATGCCTCTTCTGGGGTTAAGGGGGGGATCAAAGGAGATATTTCACAGAAATTGACAATGAGTGAATTAGATTTTATATCAACAGCGATTCGAAAGAATTGGAATCTAGATCCTGGAGCAGAAGGAATAGATACAATGATTATCGAAATTCGGATTTCTTTAGATAAGACCGGAAAGGTCTATCAGGCAGATATTTTAGATAAGAAAAGATATCAGACAGATATGTCTTTTCGTTCAGTTGCAGAAAGTGCAAGAAGAGCTATTTATATATGTGATGGACAAGGTCTAGATTCTCCATTTAGAATATTAGCACAAAAAAGACCTGAGACATATAATCAATGGAAGGATATTGTTTTGCGTTTTAATCCCATGGATGGGGGCGTATTTTAAAAGAGGTAAAAAATGAAAAAAGTGCTTATAACAATCATTTTGTTATTCTTTTGTATCACAGCACATGCTGAGCTGAAAATAGATGTGACGGGAGCCGGGACAAGTCCAATTCCTATTGCTATTCCATCATTTATGAATGATGATGGAGATGAGATAACAACTATTGTACGTGATGATTTAGAAAATTCAGGATTATTTAGATTAGTTAATCCAGCCTCTTATATTCAAAAGATAAATGGAGTTAATAGCACACCTCGATTTTCTGATTGGCAAGCAATAAAAGCAGAAGCTTTAGTTCAGGGAGAAGTGACATATCAACCGGATGGTCGTATAAAAGTTTCATTTCGTTTATGGGATGTTTTCGCTGGACAATCTATGGAAGCAAAAGCATTGACTTTATCGGCACAAGATAAACGTCGACTTGGTCATATGGTTGCAGATATGATATATAGTCGAATTACAGGAGAAAGTGGTTATTTTGATTCAAAAATAGTCTATGTGGCAGAGACAGGGCCTCATCAAAAACGTGTAAAAAGACTAGCCATTATGGATCAGGATGGCGCTAATCACCATTATTTAACAGATGGAAAAACGATGGTTTTAACACCTCGTTTTTCACCAAATATGCAAAAAATAGCGTATTTGTCTTATAAAGGTGGCCGCCCAAGCGTTTATTTAATGGATATCAACACGGGGAAAGAGGAAAAAATCGGGTATTTTCCTGGGATGACTTTTGCTCCGAGATTTTCTCCAGATAGTCAATCTCTTTTAATGAGTTTTTCAGAAAAGGGCAATACGGAAATCTATTTATATGATATAAAAACAGGAGATAAAAAACGATTAACATATCATCCGATGATTGATACAAGTCCAAGCTTTTCTCCTGATGGGAGCCAAATTGTATTTAACTCAGATAGAAGTGGTCGTCAGCAATTGTATGTTATGGATAAAAATGGGAAGAATGTAAAAAGGATTAGCCTTGGTAAAGGGAGTTATGCGACTCCAGTTTGGTCCCCAAGAGGTGACTATATTGCCTTTACAAAAATACAAGGAGGTAAGTTTTATATTGGTTTAATGCGTCCAGACGGCAGTGCCGAGAGGTTAATTGCAGAAGGTTTCCTAGTTGAGGGGCCTACTTTCTCGCCAAATGGTCGTGTTCTTATGTATTTTAAGCAAAATCCATATTCCAACTATGGAGTAGGAGGAGAAACAGGATTATATAGTATAGATGTAACAGGTCGATATGAACGTAAAATACCCACCCCGGTAGATGGCTCAGATCCAACATGGTCACCCTTATTACACTAAAATAAAATACTTAATTTTAAACAAAAATTAAGAAATATACGCCTAAACTAGCAAAAAGGATTAGTTTATAGTCAAACAAGGGGTATATTCTTATGAAAAAAACAACTCTTCTTTTTGCTGGTTTTGTTTCTTTATTGTTAGCAGGATGTTATTCGACAAATGAACCTGAACAGGTTAGATTACAAGCACGTCGAGACTATCAAGCGATAAACGGGTGTCAAAGTCAGGCTGCATATCAACATAAATATTTTAAGGAATGTGCTGCAAAGACAGCAGCTGCTCAAGCAAGAAATCACAAAACTGTTCAGTTAATGGAAGATGCAGAAGGTCGGTCTATTGTTGTTCCAAGAGCTTCTGATGATGCTCAAATGTTAAATCCTCATATGGTTTACCCTGTTGTAGATGTGACTGTGAATGAAGTTGTTATTAAAGAAGAAAGCGCTACAGAAGAAGATATGACGCCAGTTAAAGAAGAGGCTGTCGTCCAAGAAGAAACTGTTGTTGAACCAGAAGGGACTGAAGAAAAAACATCAACAGAAGAAGTAACGCAGACGGAAGAGAGTGTAGAAAATAATGAAAATACATCCGCAGAGAATGTAAAAACAGAAAGTACTGAAAAAGAAACAACGACTCAGACAACTGTTTCGAATGAGACTTCTGAAAAAACGCAAGAAACAATTAAAACGACAACAGATACACTAACAAACGTCTCTGTGGAAGAACAAGAAGTCGAGCCAACAGAGAAAGAAGAAACAACTTCCTTAGAGGAACAGGTCAATGCTCTTCTTGGAAATGAGAATTCTCCAGAGGCGCAAAAAGAAGTCTTGCCAACTGAAGAAAAATAAGATACAACAAAAAGGTGGATTATAAATAAAGGAGTTAATCATGAAAAAAGTATTATTCGCTATGTTTATTACTTGCACATTATTAAGCGCTTGTGCATCTTCTGATGATAAAGCTGCAGCAACAGAAAAAACACGTTCTAATGCTGTAGAACAATTACCAGCTGAAGATAAATAAGAAAGGTTAATAAGATGAAAAAAGTATTATTCGCTATGTTTATTACTTGCACATTATTAAGCGCTTGTGCATCTTCTGATGACAAAGCTGCAGCAACAGAAAAAACACGTTCTAATGCTGTAGAACAATTACCAGCTGAAGATAAATAAGAGGTTTCTATATGAAAAAAGCTTTTGTCGTTTTGTTGATGAGCTGCGCACTCCTAGCAGGTTGTGCCTCTTCTGATAAGGGAGGGGATGTTTCAACAGATGCTTCTCGCTTAAATGAGTGGGATACTGCTGATATTACAAATTTAAATGATACACAGTATTCTGAACGTTTTCAAAGAGAAGTACAGCCTGTTATTTATTTTAGTTTTAATAGCGTAGCACTTTCTGCAGATGCGATGAATGTTTTGAATACACAAGTGGCGTGGTTGCAAGAAAACCCAAATGCTATGATTGTTGTGGAAGGTCATTGCGATGAGCGAGGAACGCGTGAATATAACCTTGCTTTAGGGGAACGTCGTGCAAATGCTGTGAAGGATTATTTTGTCTTGAAAGGAATTGATGCGAATCGTATTCGGATTATTTCTTATGGTAAAGAGCGTCCAGAGGTTTTAGGAGCGGGTGAAGAAGCTTGGTCCAAAAACCGTAGAGCAGTGACAATCGCTAACTAAATAAAAAAAGAACTTCAAAAAATATGCTTTGTCTTTTATACTAAAGGCAAAGCATTTTTTTTAATAAGAGGAAATAAAAATGAGAAAAGCCTTTTGTTTGTTTTTTTGTTTGTTATTCGTTTCTCCTGTCTTGGCTCAAGGAGTTATGGATTCGCAAACGAGAGCTTTAATAGATAGAATAGATAGATTAGAAAGAGACTTAACTCTGCTTCAACGTAAACTATATAAATCTGGTAATGAATTAAAAGAAAATGAAAGTCAAAATGTTCCGTCTTTTCCAGCAGGTTCAGCGGAACATCTTTATTCTAAAATTTCAGAATTAGAGCAAGTTGTTGCGCATTTGACGGCTCAAGTAGAAGAAAAGGGTGCTTCTTTAGAGGCTTTAGATGAAAAAGTAAAAAAAATAAATCAAGATATTGATTTCCGATTGGGAAGCCTAGAAAAAGCTTTTGAGGAGCTTCCGTCTAAGACTTTAGAGCAAACTCCAAAAGAGCAACCCAAAACAGATTCTTCTATTAAAAATGTTGTTGTTACGCAAGTTAATCCAGCGGATGCTCAAAAAGATTATGATGCAGCTTATTCTTTGTTGAAAAAGGGAGAGTATGTTCAAGCTGAAGAGTCGTTAAAGAAATTTTTGGAAAATTATCCTTCAGATAAATTATCAGGGAATGCTCAATATTGGTTGGGGGAGACATATTATGTTCGTGGCTTATATGAACAGGCTGCCGTTACTTTTGCACAAGGTGTTCAGAAGTATAAAGCCAGTTCAAAAGGAGCTGATAGTTTGTTAAAGCTTGGAATGTCTTTGGCTCGTCTGAATAAGACAAAAGAGGCATGTACGGCTTTTAAAAACCTGAATAAAGAATTTCCGAATGCATCGGCTTCTTTAAAAGCGAGAGCTCAGAATGAGATGGAAAAACTGTCGTGTCCAGTCAATTAAGTTTTGATTATCTTTCTAAAAAACTAGATGCATTAATTCATAGAGACAGTCAAACTAAAATAGCTGTTGCTGTTTCTGGGGGAGCAGATAGTTTATGTTTAACTTTAATGGCTCATGAATGGGGATGTATTAATCATGTACCTATTGTTGCTTTGACAGTAGATCATGGACTACGACAAGAATCTTCTGATGAAGCTCGACAAGTGCATGTTTGGTTATCAGATAAGCAAATAGAACATCATATTTTGATTTGGGAAGGTGCAAAACCAAAAACGCGGATAGAAGAAAAAGCGCGAGAAGCACGTTATCAATTGCTGTTAGATTGGTGCCGTACGCATCATATCACGCATTTACTCTTGGCCCACCAATTAGAAGACCAAGTAGAAACTTTTTTCTTAAGATTATCTCATTCAAGCGGAATAGATGGTCTGACAGCGATGAATCCGATCACGTGTCGAGAGGGCATACTTCTAATTCGGCCTTTTTTAGATATTAGCCGTCAAGAAATTCGTACTTATCTAACAAAACATTATCAACAAAAGTGGGTGGAAGATCCATCGAATCAAGATACAGTTTATGAAAGAGTTCGACTGCGTAAGTTATTACCGCTTCTATCAGATGTTGGTTTGACTCCTAGAGCAATTTCACTATCTATAAAAAGATTAAGAAGAGTTCGGTACTATTTAGAAACAATGAGCCAGTTTTTTTTGGAAAGAAAAGTTCATTGGTCGGACGGTGGGTATGCATATATTCTCTACCATGATTGGGAAGCTCTAGATGCAGAGATAGCTATTCGTGTGTTATCGGCTGTATTGGGAATGATTAGTGGTGAAGGTAATCCTCGGATGGAGCAAATAGAAAATATTTGTGAGCAGGGCATAAAATCTCAGACAATTTGTGGGTGTGAGCTTGTTCCGAGTAAAAAAGGCTTTTTCATTTGTCGAGAAAAGCATAAGATGGAACACGAAAAACAACTACCAGCTCATCAGCTTATTCAATGGGATAGATTTTTGGTTTACGTGAATAAACAGGTAAAGATAGCTCCATTAAAAGAGGCCATTAAAATTCCTAACTTACCGGCAAAAGTTCGTCGAACTTTGCCTGCTTTTTATGAGGGAGAAGAGCTTTTATGGGTCCCAAGTCTTGACTATCGGGGAAAAAAAGACGATATTAATGGAAAAATTGAATTAAGGACATTAAAATGGAAAAAGAAGTAAAAAATAAACCAGAATTTGGAAAACCGAATAATTTCAAAAAGAATAGTTTTGTTTGGTGGGTTCTTATTTTTGGGATTATTTTTGCTATTTCTAATTACTTTTTTGATCCGAGCAAAAGAGAACAATCTCAGGAACTTTCATTTTCAGAATTGTTAACGCAAGTTGATGAAGGTCATGTAAAAGAAATTACAATTACAGGCCAAGCATTAAAAGGAAAACTTTCAGATGATAAAGGTTTTGTTAGTTATGCTCCGGCAGAGTCAGGTCTTGTTTCAGCATTAAAAGATAAGAATGTTAAGATAATTGCACAACCAGAAGCTCCAGAGGGTTTTTCTTTTGGAAGTATGCTATTATCTTGGTTGCCGATGATTATTCTTGTTGGTCTATGGATATTCTTTATGCGTCAAATGGCGGCGAGCAATGGAAAAGCAATGAGCTTTGGAAAGTCAAGAGCAAAACTCTTGACACATAAGGATCAAGTGACTTTCAAAGATGTTGCCGGAATTGACGAAGCTAAACAAGAATTGCAAGAGGTTGTTGATTTCTTGAAAGAGCCTACAAAATTTCAACGATTAGGGGGGAAGATTCCCAAAGGTGTCTTGTTAGTTGGTCCTCCAGGAACAGGGAAGACATTGCTTGCACGGGCTATTGCCGGAGAAGCAGATGTCCCATTTTTCTCTATATCAGGTTCTGACTTTGTTGAAATGTTTGTCGGTGTTGGAGCCTCTCGTGTGAGAGATATGTTCGACCAAGCAAAGAAGAATGCGCCATGCATTTTGTTCGTAGATGAAATAGATGCCGTAGGTCGTCAAAGAGGTGCAGGACTTGGTGGTGGAAATGATGAAAGGGAGCAGACTTTAAATCAGTTGCTAGTTGAAATGGATGGTTTTGAAACGAATTCAGGCGTTATTTTAATTGCAGCAACAAATAGGCCTGATGTCTTAGATCCAGCCTTATTAAGACCGGGTCGTTTTGATCGTCAAGTTGTTGTTCCTAATCCAGATGTGAATGGTCGTGAAGAAATTTTAAATGTTCACGTAAAGAAAGTTCCTTTAGCTCCAGATGTAAATGTTCGTGTTATTGCTAGAGGAACGCCAGGATTTTCTGGAGCTGATTTAGCTAATCTTGTGAATGAGGCAGCTCTTTTAGCCGCAAGACGCAATAAGATGAAGGTCACAATGCAGGACATAGAAGACGCAAAAGATAAAGTTATGATGGGGACAGAGCGCCGTTCTATGGTTATGGATGATAATGAAAAGAAAATGACAGCATATCATGAAGCTGGGCATGCTATTTGTTCTCTTCATTTGCCAGAATCTGATCCATTGCATAAAGTGACAATTATTCCTCGTGGACGTGCTTTGGGGTTAACGATGCAGTTGCCAGAAAAAGATAAATACTCACAAAGTAAAACATACTTGAAATCACGGTTATCTATTTTATTCGGAGGAAGAATCGCTGAAGAACTTATCTTCGGCGATGAGAAAGTTTCAACTGGTGCTTCGAATGATATTCAAGTAGCAACATCTATTGCTCGACATATGGTTACAGAGTGGGGAATGAGTGAAACTTTAGGCCCTGTTGCTTATGAAGAGCCAGAAGGGGAAGTCTTTTTAGGACATTCAATTACCCGACATAAGAATATTTCAGAAAAAACAGCAGAAGAAGTAGATCGTCAAATACGTAAAATTATTGATGAAGCTTATCAGAAAACAAAAGATATTCTTACTAAAAATCATAAGGAATTGGAAGCCCTAGCTGAAGCTTTGATAGAGTATGAAACCTTAAGTGGAGAAGAAATAAAACTTGTTTTAAAAGGTGAAAAAATCGTTCATAAAGAGGATAGGTCTTTTATTGTCAGACCTTCTGTCCCGACGGTTTGGCCAGAGGATGGTACGTCTTTAGAAAAGGAAACCGGGAAGAAAGAAGAGTCGATAGAGCTAAAAAAGAAACGTACAAATAAATTAAAAGAAGCCTAACTCTTGTGCTTTTAAAACGATTTGTGTTCTATTTGTCACACCAAGCTTGTGAAACAATCCATGGATATGAAGCTTTACAGTCGGTTCTGTAATACCCATATGGGCAGCAATCTGTTTGTTAGATAACCCTTCATGGAGAAATTTTAGAACTTGTATTTGGCGCTTAGTTAAATAGCTTCCATCAGGTAAATGATAGTTTTTTTCCTTGCCTGTTGTAGGAGAACTTGGAAGTATTAATGGAGGGATATAAATCCCAAAATCAAAAATGAGTTTTAAAATTGTGTTGAGTTTCTTATCCATATCTGTATAGGGGATAAAAGCGACAATACCTTTGCTAAAACAATCCATTAAAGCTTGAGAGTCTATTTGTTTTGCCGTTAAGATAATGCGTGTTTTATTAATTGATTCTAGAAGCTCTAATGTACGTTCTTTCCAGGTTGTTCCCATGATATTTAGGTCTAGAAATAAAAAATCAGCAGTTTCTGATCGAATTAAGTCTAATAGAGTACAATCCCAATCATAGCACTCAACAACTTCAGCTTTTGGGTCTAAAGACAAAATAGATGATTTTATTTTCTGCATAAGCGGAAAATCTTTTTCGCCAATAACAAATTTCATTTTGTCTCCTTTTTAAAAAGAAAAAGAGCTTGTAAAATAAGCTTTATTTGTGGAGCACCCTCTTTTTTGAAAAGAGCAAAAATATTTCTTATATCAGGTTTTCTTATAATAAACCGACGAGAAGATAAGTTTGTCTCATCACAAAGCTCTCCAATAGGAAAACTGTTTCTTAAGGTAGAGAATGCATATACCTTTGAAAAGGATACAGTTACTTGTATCAAAAAGAATAAATAGTAGACAAGAGACGAAGAAAACGATTCCCCAACATTAAATCGTTTTTTATCTATTGTCTTGTGCTTTTTGATGTAGATATCTGGATATCCCATAGCAGCTTTCTTCCCCCTAAACTTTGTGCGTATTGAAGTGCTCCTTTAGTCTACATAATGCATTTTTTGATAGAAGTCAACAAAAGTTTTTCTCTTTTAAGTTTTATTTTGATTTTAATTCTAACCACTCTTCATATCTTCTTTTAGCAGGAGCTTTGTAAGCGGGATTAAATAAGCTTTTTGAAGGGTCTAATTTAGGATGTTTTATTCGAGATAAATCAAGGATACTGTGTATCCAATTATTTGTTTCGTATGGACGATGTAAATAATCTTTAAATGAAGCAACATAAGATGCATTTTCTTTTTTGTATGAGTCAGATAGCCATAAAAAGAAAGGTACTTCTAATTGTTCATAGTCTTTTTTAGAATCTGCATGGCAAAAGCATGCGTTCAGTAGAGAGACGCCTTCGGCATGATCAGAAAAATACAAAATAAAGGAAGAAGATTCTTTTTCCTTTTGAACACGTTTAAATATTTCTGATAGCATCCAATCGGAATAGTGAATGCTTTTAATATATTCGATATATCGTGGATTAGCATTATTTTCGAGTATTTTAAATTCAGGATTTCGGCTTTGATATTCTTTAGGATATCTATCGCTGTATCGAATATGAGAACCCATTAAATGAATAAAGATAACTTTTTTTTGTGCTGGATAAGCTAAAGCTTTTTCGATTGCAGGAAGTAATTCGGCATCATACTTATGTTTTTTAAAACCTTCGTTCCAATTTTTGTGTTTATTAATAAAGGTTGTATGTTTGACACGTTTTAACAAGTGAGAATAATTATCAAACAATCCATACATAGAATGTCCGGAGATCCAGAAAGTTTCGAAACCTGCAGCATTATAAAAGTCAATAATACTTGGTTCTTCCCACATCTTATAACGATCTGTTTCATTTTCGGAAAGAGTAAGTAATTTTTCCATCATCGGGGCTGTTTGGGCGGACCAACTTGTTACATTATCAAATATATAAAGATTATCTTTTATACTGTCTGCGAAAGGCGTTGTTTGAATAACATTACCATAAAGAGACATTTCTTCGCGTCGAGCACTTTCTCCGAGGACAACAACATGAAGTTGGGGATATTTAAAAGAAGGAACAGATATTTCTGGTAATTCAAATTCCTTCATTTTATCAATTCGTTTTTCGAAATCTTTTAAATCCTTATAAGAAGCAACAAAGTCAGCATCATAAAAAGGAAAATCTTTAATATGAGTTTGTACAAAGGAATAAAGGATATAAATAAGGAACAAACAAATAGGCAATATAAAAGATACATCTTTTTTAGAAACGCCGGTTAAGTTAATATGAATTTGATAAGGAATATTAATAACCGAAACCCATATATAAGGAATTAAACAAACAAGTAAGGCTAAGAAAGGTTTAATTCCAAAGAAATGACGGACAAATTCTGTTACCATTCTCGGGTCAGTATTGAGTAAAGTCAGAGAAGATGAATAGCTGAGTTTTGTTCCGAATAAGATTAAATGTTCAATTTGTATAAAGTTGAAAATGAATAGAGCAGAATAAAAGAATACGAAGCAGTAATTTCTGATTTTATTTTGAGGTAATAGAAGGAGTAAAAAAGTCAGGAGTAAAGATGCTTTTAAGAAAGTGCCGGAAGGCATTTTATAAAGAGGATCAATATTTGAATTTAGAAAAGCTTCAAAAGCAGGGATTAAACAAAAACAAGAAAAAAAAGCGATAATAACTTTTGTTATATTCCAAATAAAAGTTGTGCTATTTTTAAAAAATGAGTAAAGTTTTTGAGATTTTTCTTTCATAAGACTCATCCTCTTTCTTTTTATGAAAAGAGTCAAGAATAAAGCACTCAATCCCTTGAAATATTGACTTTTAGATTAAAATTATGTATAATATTTTACTATTATAGGGATGAGGTAGATGCATATTTTAACACAAGAAGAAATCCTTGCATTACGTCAAAAACGGGTGAATAGCTTTTTTAAGAAAGCTCGTTCTTTTATAGAACAATCACCTCTGAAAGAAGTTCCCTTACAAGAAAGAAAAGAAATAGAAAAAAATATAGTTAGATGTTTATTCCATACAGTTCGGTTTGTTCAAAATGAACGAATAACTGAACGAGAAATATGTGAAATTTTGAAATACCCTCATGCAGCTGAAAACTTAAAATATTATGTTGAGGAATTATACCGTAAAGGGAATAAATATAAGGAAACAATAGATGCAGCTATTCAAGAAGGAATGAAAATTCGGCGGGCAATCAATCCATCTTATCCCAAAGAATTCGGTCAAGCAGGAAGTTTTTATTTGCAGGTTGAAAATATACGTACAGCCTTTGATTTGGTTACTGAGCGAATAACAATGATGAATGATTCTTTGCCCGGTCAACATACGCTTCAATTAGTACAAGGAGAAAAAGCTCCTACACTAGAATATTTTAATGGTAAAAGCCGTCAAACATTTCGATTGAATGCTTTTTTGATGCATCGTTCAGAGGTTCTTCAAGAACTTGTAAAGAATTTTCCTCTTTTTGATTTAGAAGATAAGGCATTATTAGATACATTTAAAGATAAAGATTACAATGCATATAAACAATTAAAGTCTGAAAGGATGAGAGCAAGATCTCATTTAAATAAAGCTTTTTTGACAACATTAAAGGACGAATTTCTATTTTATCGTTTAGCCCATGAATTTGAGACCCATCCAGAAGATACAATGGAAACAAATATATGCAGAGTTGCTCAATTTTATGAACAGACAAAGAAGATTTCATTAAAAGTGACAACAACAGGGCGAGAAATTCTTCCAGAACAAACGCCATTCCAAATAATGATGTTCACGAGGAATCCTTATGAGATTGCAACTTTATCGACATATAAAGAGTGGATGCAATATTCGCCGAAACAGGTTTACTGCTTGTCAGCGACTGGGGAGAATTTTAAATATATAAAACAGGAGATTGGGAGAGGTTCTATAGTTGTTTATGGGATGGATAAAGATTTTATACCTAAATGTCGCGTTATTTTAAAGCCCTATTACAATCAGAAAGGTGATATTTTTTATCGATTAGGGCGTATTAAAGGAGAAGTAACATCAGGTTTTGAAGACCAATTACGAACCTTTGTTAATGAACATTTTAATAACTCATCAGAGGGCATTTATTATTTACCAAAAGAAATGCATACAGATGATTTATCAACAGTCATTTGGACCTATAAACATCCTACGCCAGAATTAATATTAGACGGTTTAAAAATCCCATATGAAAAGACACAAGATAATATGATTAAGGTTAAAGGTGATTTATCTTTTGAGGGAATGGGTTTAAAAGAATTACCTGATTTATCTAATGTAATTGTTGAAAATTGTTTTAATGTTTCAGACAATAAGGATTTGGTTTCGTTAAAAGGTATGCCTTTATGTCGTGTGTTAAAAATTAATCAAACAGGCATTAAAACCTTGTCAGATGTTAAACAGGGAGTTCAAGAGGTTGTAAGTGCATTTAATTTTTTAACCTCTTTAAATGGAATACCTTCATCGGTTCGACGCCTTTCCTTGCAAAATGGTGGAATAAAGGGCGGTATTCACTTAAATGAATTCGCAGGGTTAACGAATATATGTCTTGTATCTACGGATATAATTTCCACAAAAGGTTTACCTGAAACATGCAAAGAATTAGATATTTCTAATGCTCCGATACATATTCTGGAAGATATTCCGGAAGATATTCATTTTGTTCGCACTAATCTATGTCCGATTGAGGATATTTCTCGCGTTCCTCCAGTCGCTTTGCATTGTATATTAGGATTGTCTTTTGATATGCAGGAAAAAGTTTATCAAACTCTTTCTAGTCAACCTAAACAGATTCAAGAAGAGGCCTATCAAAAATTATTAAAGTTGCCTCAGTCAGATAAAGTAAGAATGCAAAATTTATATGAACAATGGCAACAACGTCATTTCAGAGAAGAGCAAATAAGACATAATCAGGCTATACGAGATTAAGGTTCCCATAAATATTTTTTTAAATCAACATACCCTGATGAGGAGGTTAGTATCCCTTCCTGAGCTAAGAGAGCGGCTTGTCTCTGCAGTCCTCCAAAAGCAAAGCCAGGAGCAAGACGTCCATCTTTATTGACCACTCGATGACAAGGGATGATGCCTGGTTTGGGATTAACGTGAAGAGCATATCCAACAATTCGAGCAGCATGAGGATGGCCTGTTAAAATAGCAATTTGCCCATAAGTAGCCACTTTTCCTTTAGGAATTTGACAGACAATATTATATATTTCGTTAAAAAGAGACATTTATTTAGAACCTAATAAAAAACACCCATAAGGGTGCTATCTTAATGGCGGATGGGAGAGGATTCGAACCTCCGTTAGGCTTTAGACCTAAACACACTTTCCAGGCGTGCGCCTTCAACCACTCGGCCACCCATCCAAAACTTCACTTTTTATACATAAAAAATATCTTTTTTGCAAGAGAAAAATAAAAAAGCTTTACTTTCTAGAGAAGATGATTGAATATAAGCTTATTCTATAATAAGCTAAGGAGTTGAAAATGAATAAATTAGAAGATTTAGAAAGATTAGCTAATCTACAAAAGAAAGGTATTCTTTCTAAAGAAGAATTTGAAGAACAGAAAAAAAGTCTTTTAAAGTCTCAAAAAGAGACACTTGGTCAAAAGTCAACGACAGTTTATTTAATATTAGCTTTTTTCTTTGGTTTTTTGGGTGTTCATAATTTTTATATAGGGAGTTGGGTTAAAGGAGTCATTCAATTAATTTTGACATTGTTGTCTCCATTGTTGTTATTTATTTCTTTATTTGCCGTCTTTATATGGGTTTTTGTTGAGATGATAGTTGTCAAAAAAGATGCAAAAGGGATACCTTTAAAACCAGCTCCGATTTTGAGAATAGTTTTCATCGTTTTAGTTGCACTTTCTATCTTTCTCCCAATGATGGGCGTCTTTACAATAGGGATTATGTCAGGATATACAAGTGCAATGAATGAATACAAAATGAATACAATTTTAGACTATATGTATAGTTGTGCATATGTTGCACAAACAAAAGAAACTTCTTTTGAGAGAACTGCTATGTGTTCTGAACTTACAGATTTAGAGCTTCCTGATGGTTTATCAGGAGATTTTTCTTTTTATGATGCCGGTTATGGATTAAGGACTATACTTATTTTAGATAATGAAGAGCTAGCAGAAAAAATTAGAACAAAAGTTGTAGACGGAGTTCAATTTTCTGGTTCAGAGAATTTAGTCTATGTTACGCTTTCTTATTAAGGTATGAACATAAGATAAATAAATAGTAAGGAGAAAAAGATGGATAATATTTCAGATTTAGAAAGATTAGCAGATTTAAAAAAGAAAGGGATTGTTACAGAAAAGGAGTTTGAAGAACAAAAGCAGCTTCTTTTAAGGGATAATATTTCTCGTACAACGGATACGCCTAAAAGTCGTGTTGTTTATATTTTGTTAGCATTATTTTTAGGGACGTTTGGTATCCATAATTTTTATGCTGGATATGTTGGTAGAGGATTAGCACAGCTTTTGATTACAATTTTTTTGTTTTGGCTTGTTGTTCCTCTATTAGCTGTTTGGATTTGGGTTATTGTAGAGATGATTGTGATTGATAAAGATGCCCAAGGCGTAAAATTTAACTAAATAAAAATCCCCTCATGAAAGAGGGGATTTTTTTACATATGTTGATATTGAGATATTTCTTTTTGTAAAGGATAGCATCTTTTCTTTTGAGCTATCAGTTTAGGATCTGTATAAATATACTCTTGCAGGTAAATAAACTCTTTTGGTTTTGAAAACCAACCTTGAATATAAATATTTAAAGATTTAGCTTCTGTTTCTTTAAACATAATTGTAAAGCGATCAGGGATTCGACATAAAGCTTTTTCACCTTGCATATTGATTAAGATATCTAACGGATTATCTAAAGAGCGATTAGGGAAAGAGTGCCAAAAAATAGTGCCTTGCATTTGACAAAGACTAACTTCACAAACGGTATTGGAAAGTTTACGAAAATCACGCACAGCAGTCTTGTCTAACTTTAGTCCTTTTACATTTGAAGGTGTTGGGCCAATTTCAGAAAGGTTAATACAATTGTCTAAGTTGATAACTTTTACTGAAGGTGGAATCCAAATATCATTTAAAGAAAAGATATCATCTCGTCCACTTAAGTTAAGGACGTCCATATTTTTTCTAAGATTAATAAAATGAGAGAGCTGTTGATCGTTAACAATTTGAAAAGTTTTTGGTAAAGCCTCTCTAACAGTTTTAATTCTTTGTTTTTGGGCTTCTGGTTCATTATTGGAAAAAGAGATTAATCCTTTTTCTTCTGTAGTTATCACATCATTAATAATACGACGAAGAGAAATTTTATCTCTTTCATCTAAGTTAGTCAGTATCATTTTCATTTCCTTTAGTTTAATTTTGGATACAATGAAACACAATATAAGCCAAGTTTATATTTTTGTCAATATTTGTCGAAAATTATTTTATTTTAAAGACTTTTGTATATAAAATTTAATTTTCGTTAGAATTGTCCAGTTGTTTTTCCTAAAGAGATATCGAATAATACATCTGTTCCGCCACCAGTTGTTGAGCTGAGCTGAATTGTAGCGATGCGATTATCTTTTGAAAAAGTAAGAACGCTATTTTGAGATCGGATCATTGTAATTTCTTTCCAACCGAATTTTGGCATTTCTAACATATAGAAATCGAAGACATTTGTTTGGTTATAAGGAGCAGAGAATACTAATCTTCCGATCAGAGGTTCATTTCCAAAGAGTAGAGTTCTTTTTAAATCCATTGTTGCTTTTTCAGGAATAGGAATTTCCTTAAACTGAGCGAAACTAGGAGGCGGCTGTAGCCCTCCATCAGGAGTTGAAGAATCCGTTCTATAAGATGGTTCTATGCGAGCAGAGTTAAAACAAGCTGTTAAAGTGATAGTACAAATAAGGCACAAAGAGAAAATAAGATATTTTTTCATTTTTATCTCCATAATTATTATATTAATATTTATAAGTTAGTTATTGAAAAAATCAAGTAAAAAAGGATTTTTGTAGTTAGGATGCCATAAGCGAAAACCTAAGCTATCAGCAGCATTTTTAATATAGAAATTATTATCTTTAAAAAACAAAGTATGAGTTCCTTTATTCCACAGCGTTTTATAATCTAAAACCATAGCAGAATCACATAAAGGGGCATTTTTTTGTTTGGCAATGATAATATCCGCTATTCCGCAATAGTCAGAGGATAAGGCAATAGTATATCCATTGATTTGAAAAAGCTCTTCTTTTATTAGAGAAATATTATTATTTGAGTCAAATCCATTTCTCTCCATCCATTGTTGACGTGTTTTCTTTTGCCGGTTAAGGGATGAAAAATAAAAGTGTCCTTTTTCTTGATATGCGATGAGTTTTCCTCCTTGACTGATAAAGAGATCAGAAGTTGTATGAAAGAGGAAAGAACAAGTTCCAATTAAGAAAAATAACAATCCTAAGAAACGTATTTTGTTTTTCCATAAACAAAACCAAATTCCACCAGTTATGAGCAATAAGAAACCCCAATCAGGTAAAGTAGGGATAATAATAGAAGCATAAGGTAAATGAGCAATCCATTCAGTGATATTTGCGACTAAATCAAGAAAGAAGCCAGCTATTTTTAACGGATAAACATCTAAATTAAAAGGCATCATAAGAACACTTAATAGAAGTAACGGCATAATAGCTAGTCCGAAGAGAGAAGATGTTAAGAAATTTCCTAAAATTCCATAAGTCGGGAATCTATAAAAGTGATATATAGCAATAGGTGCGGTAGCTAGTCCTGCTGCAATGTTTGTGATTAAGAATCCGAAAGCAAGTCCAATCATCCAACGAAAAAGTTTATTGTTCTGTTTGTGTAAGAAATTTTGAACTGGTTCTTTTAAGGTTTCATAAGTACATATAAGAGCAAGAACAGCACCAAAAGATAACTGAAAACTTGCAGTTACTAAGCTTTCCGGTTTAAAGAGTAAAATCAGAAAAGCAATCCAACAAACATTACGAACAGACAAGGCTTGTCGATCAAACAGAACGGCAATAAAAACAACACATAACATAAGATAGGAACGTTGTGCAGGAATAGCTAGACCAGAGATCATTAGATAAAAGAATGTTATGATAAGAGCTATCACAGCGGCTATCTTTTTTATATTGAAACGGAGGGCAATTGGAGGAAATAAAGTTAACAAAAATCTCACAAAAGAAAAAACGAGTCCTGCAATTAACATCATATGTAAACCAGAGACGGATAAGACATGAGCAATTCCAGCATCTCGATAGTTTTCATATGTTGTTTGAGAGATAGAAGAAGTTGATCCAATAATAAGCGGTAAAACAACTCCAGCTTGATGAGCTGGTAAGACAGCTTGAACATGTGCAGCTATATTTCGGCGTATTTCTTCGAATATATCGAAGAAGGGCGTATTTTTATTTTTCTGTAAGATGATAGGTTTTCCTGTTGCATAACCGCTTGCACCGATTTGATTAAACCATAGATTTCTACAAAAGGCATAAGAACCAGGCTCAATGGGAAGACCAGGAGGCATGAGATTAGCTCTGACTTCAATGATATCTCCTTTTTCAATTTTAGGCGTAAGTCCATTCGAACGAATTCGAACATACTTCGGTGTTTTTTCTATTGGTATTCTATCAATGAATACGTGTTCGAGAGTTAGTCGCTGAGCATTAGGATAAATGTCTACGTTATTAACAGTTCCTTCTATCCAAACGAAGTTAATATTTTTTGAGAGCCTTGGAGCAGATAAAAAATTTGCTTTTAATTGGATAATAGCAAAGCCTCCCGTTAGAAAACACAGTCCAAGGAGAAAACAATAGCATATTGAGTTTTTGCGAAAGAAGGTAAAAAGAATAAGACATAATAAAAAAGCAAAAGTCCCTAAAAGCCAGAAAGGTTCGAAAGGCAGAAGAAAATAAATAGAAATTCCACCACCGAATAGAATAGGAAGCCATAAATTCCACCGATCTTGTTCTGCTAAAAAGATGTTTTTGATAAGTTGGAAAAAGTCTTTCATAATTCTCTTTCACTTCTATTGAAAGTTTGTTATAACATAAAAAAAACTTAAAATATATAGCTTAATATGTAAAGGGCATAAGATACCATGTTTCAAACATTCATTTTAGCACTTGTTCAAAGTGTAGCAGAGTTTTTACCAATTAGCTCATCAGCACATTTAATTTTGGTTCCACGTTTTTTCGGATGGGCTGATCAAGGTATAGCGATGGATATAGGTCTTCATGTGGGAACATTAGGAGCAGTCCTCATTTACTTTTGGAATGATTTTTACAAGATGTTATTTGGTTTTTATAAAAAAGGACCATCTCAAGAACTATTCATTAATTTATGCATAGCAACTGTACCCGCTTTAATCATAGGATTCTTTTTAGAAGAAATTGTAGAGACACTTTTTCGTTCGCCGTTGTTGATAGCAGGAACTCTTATTATTTTTGGTGTATTTTTGTACGTGGCAGACCGAGTAGGAAAGAATCAGAAAGACATAGAGAAGATAACGAAAAAAGATGCTCTTTTGATAGGATTAGCACAATGCTGTGCTCTTGTTCCAGGGGTTAGTCGTTCGGGGATAACGATGACGGCAGGACGTTTATGTAATATCAAAAGAACAGCAGCGACGCAATTTTCTATGATGATGTCCGTTCCTGTTATCGCGGCAGCAGCTATTTGGCATATAGGGAAGCTATTTTTTGAAAATAAATTAGATATTTTAACGCCGACATTCGGGTGGGGTATTTTATTTTCTCTAGTAGGAGGTCTTATAGCAGTTTCTTTTTTAATGCGTTGGGTCAAGACAGAGTCTTTTCTGATTTTTACGCTTTATAGAACTGCCTTAGGTTTATATCTTCTATACGTTTTTCTATAGTTATGAGCAAGACTGAGTATTTTCATTCCAAGAATAACCGTTTTCACAACAGATTGTTCGGTTAAAGCTATCTTGGTATACATTTCCACTGCATACACAGTTATTGACCTCACTATTGTTTTTACAAGCTGTTTGGCAAATACCATTTGAATCTGCAACTTGTCCTTCTGGACATTCAATGAGAGTACATCCTCCGTTAATAAACGTAT
>CASECI010000033.1 GCA_949286465.1 uncultured Alphaproteobacteria bacterium
ATACGTTTATTAACGGAGGATGTACTCTCATTGAATGTCCAGAAGGACAAGTTGCAGATTCAAATGGTATTTGCCAAACAGCTTGTAAAAACAATAGTGAGGTCAATAACTGTGTATGCAGTGGAAATGTATACCAAGATAACTTTAACCGAACAATCTGTTGTGAAAACGGTTATTCTTGGAATGAAAATACCTTTATATGTGAATAGTTTTATATTCTTTAAAAAAGGGCTCCATTAAAGGAGCCCTTTAATTAATAAGAAACACGTAAAGAACCTCGATACCGAGGAAGCCGAGCATTTTTTCTTGGAAGCTCCCCATGATAATGAGGAAGGTCAGAACGTTTCCCTTTAACACTATGCCTTTGAGTAGGTAACCCCGCTCTTTGTTTTGGTAGTTTAGCATTCTGACTTGGTAATCCGGCTCTCTGTCTAGGTATTCGTGAAGAAACCGTATTCAATCCCGCTCTTTGTTGTGGCAAGCGACCTTTCTTTAAACGGACAGAGGCACGTTGTTTAGGAAGGCCTCTTCTTACATGGACCTTACCCCCACTGTACCTTTTAAATCGCGGATGAGAGTACGAAGCCAATTGTACCTTATCCTTAGTATCTAAGGAAGTACTTGTATTTTCAACCTGAACAAATAAAGAGAAACTATTCTTATCAATCTGCCGAATCATTGCACTAGCATTTGAAGAACATATAAAAAATGATAAAATACAAGTAATAATAAAATAAGTTTTTTTCATCTCTATTCCTTTACTTAAGCAATAGAATACACTTATTTTACTTTTTTGTCAACATTTTTATCTTTCTCGAGGTTGTCTAAGCATGACAACATACCCCAAAATTTTTCTCATTCTCCATAAAACGGGTTCTCTTTTGTTCCACGTACGACGAACTAATCTAGCAGAAGGAAAATTTGTCTTCTGTTTTACATATGCCATTGTCTTTTCACACCAAGACTGACGAGATAAATAGGACGAAAACAAAATAGACTGTATTTGGCTTTGCTTTTCAATTCTTTGGCAATAAAGAGCCATATCATATAAATTTTTAATTTCTTTTTTGAATAAATCCGATTGCTGAGACTGCTCGACAAGCTCAGGTACATTTTTACCACCTTCAGTTATAAAGATAATCCCCTTATCATACTGGATTATATTTAAAATAGTTTCTAAATCGCCTTTCTGAATAGATTGGATAAACAGAGTTCTTTTTGTTTCTTCTGCTCTTTTTCTTAAAAAGACATAAATATTTCGATAGACGCCATGTTCAGATAAAGCTTTTCTTTTAGAGAACTCTAATAAAGTCAGTTCTTTTTCATTCATTTTTTGAGAGATAAAAACATTATCATTAAAATCAAGTATATGTTTTATTGTTTCAAGGCGGCCTTTATCTACATATCTAAACAAATCGCGCGTAAAATCCTTATAGGCCTGCTCTTTCAGTAAGTCGTATATAAGAGAAACATTTGTAGATGAAACTTTTTGTTCTCCAAGACTTAAGAAATTATCATTAGAATTATTCTTTAAAGAAAGCATTCTATCTCTTGCGATTAGGAGGAGAGGCTTCGATTTTTGCTTTCCATTTTCTGTTCCACGTGACCAAACACTCATATTTCTCTTAATCCAAATATTTAAGAACCGACGAAAGGCAATAATGGAGCCTCCTCTATCAGCAAATTCTTCAAGTTGTTTTCGGAACCAACGTATATCATCACCCATTTTAAATATTCACCTCATTTATCAAGATAGAAAAACGGGACAACACAACGTCATCCCGTTTTATTCAAACGAATTTCAAGCTAATTACTGTTTGTCAGCTTCAGCTTTTTCTGTTTTTTTCTTAGAAGATTTTTTTACTTTTTTTTCTTCTTTAACATCTTCAGTTGTATTTTCATTTTCTTCAACAACTTCGACTTTTCCAGAATCCTGACCTTTAGCAGTTACATCTCTATCAACGAATTCGATAATCGCCATAGGAGCAGCATCCCCAAATCTGAAACCAGCTTTTAATACGCGTGTATAACCACCTTTACGTTCCATATATCTTGGAGCTAGAGTTTCAAATAACTTTTTTACAGCCTTCTCATCACGCAAGAAAGAAAGGATTTGACGACGAGTGTGTAAATCATTTGTTCTTGCAGATGTAATTATCTTTTCAATGATTGGGCGTAATTCTTTTGCCTTTGGGAGAGTTGTTTGAATCTGTTCATGTTTAATTAAAGACACAGATAAATTAGCAAACATACTTCTACGATGAGCGATAGATTTATTTAATTTTCTTTTAACCATTCCATGACGCATAATATATATCCTTTCTTTCTAGCATTGCGCACAAAGCTGATAGGCACATACCTCTGACCACACAAGATGAGAAAGAGGCATACTCAAGACCACCTTGAGTCTAAAATTTAGAAGGGTTCATCGAAACCTTTAGCCAAAGCATCGATATTTTCGGGAGGCCACCCTTCGACTTGCATTCCCAAATGTAAGCCCATACTTTCAAGGACTTCTTTAATTTCATTTAAAGACTTCCGTCCGAAGTTTGGAGTCCGCAACATATCTGATTCGGAACGTTGAACCAAATCACCAATATAAACGATATTATCGTTTTTAAGGCAATTAGCAGAACGAACAGATAATTCTAATTCTTCGACTTTCCGTAATAATTCTTTTGGGAAAGGCAGAACAACTTTTTGTTCTTCTTCTTGAGTTTCCTCAGGATCTTCGAAGTTAATAAATGTCTTTAATTGTTCTTGCAAGATCCGAGCTGATAAAGCAACAGCATCTTCAGGAGAAACGACTCCATTTGTTTCGACTGTTAAAGATAATTTATCATAGTCTGTTTGTTGTCCGACACGAGCATTAGTTACTTTATAAACAACCGTTTTAACCGGGCTAAAAATACTATCAATGGGCAACAAGCCAATAGGGCAATCATCAGGGCGATTTTGAACTGCAGGAACATATCCCTTTCCAGTATTAACCGTCATTTCAATTTTGATTGAGGCACCTTCATCTAAAGTACAAATAACCAAATCTTTATTTAAGATTTCGACAGCCTGATTTGTTTCGATTTGAGCTGCGGTAACAACTCCAGGTCCTGTTGCATTCAAGACCATCCGATGAGGTCCTTCAGATTCAACTTTAATAGCCAACATTTTGATATTTAAGACAATATCAGTTACATCCTCGCGTACACCTGGGATAGAAGAGAATTCATGTAAAACGCCATCGATTTTAATGCTTGTAACAGCGCCACCTTGCAAAGAAGATAACAAGATACGACGCAAAGCATTACCGAGAGTAGTTCCGAACCCTCTTTCCAAAGGTTCGACAACAATAGTTGACTTAAAACCAGGCACAATATGCTCAACTGATAGAGTTGATGGTTTTATAAGTTCTTGCCAATTTTTTTGTATCACAATAAGGCTCCTATTCTTATAAGGGCGGGCGACAAGCCCACATCGACCTACGTTAGGTCACAAAACTAAATCCGACGACGTTTAGGAGGACGTACACCATTATGAGGAACAGATGTTACATCTTTAATGGATGAGATCACAAATCCTAAAGCTTGGAAAGCTCTCAAAGCGGACTCACGTCCAGAACCAGGCCCGCAGACGAGCACTTCAAGGTTCTTCATACCATGTTCTTGAGCTTTACGACCAGCATCTTCTGCGGTTACTTGAGCTGCATATGGAGTCGATTTTCTAGATCCTTTAAAACCTTTCATACCGGCAGAGCACCAAGAGATTGTATTTCCCTGAGCATCTGTAATCGTAATCATTGTATTATTAAAAGTAGAATTCACATGGGCAACCCCAGAGATGATATTCTTTCTGTCACGGTTTCTTGTCCGTACTATTTTTTCTGTTTTAGCCATAGATTAATCCTTCACTCGAAGACTATTTCGTCACTTTTTTCTTACCGGCAATAGGAACTGCCTTACCCTTACGTGTACGAGCATTTGTATGTGTTCGTTGTCCACGAACTGGTAAACCTTTGCGGTGACGCAATCCTCTATAACACCCTAAGTCCATCAACCGTTTAATATTCAAAGAGACCTCACGACGAAGATCACCTTCTACGTGATATTCCTTATCAATTAATTCACGGATTTTTAATACTTCATCATCTGATAACGCTGAAACGCGTGTATCTTCAGAAATGCCTGTTTTACGGCAAATTTCTTCTGCTTGTTTCCGACCAATGCCATAGATATACGTCAAACCGATGACGACTCTTTTTGCTGTCGGAATATTTACACCTGCAATACGTGCCAAGGTACTCTCCACTAATTTTTAACTAAACACTTCATAATTAAGTTACAAAGAACTAAGATGCGGGATTATAAACTCTTTTTTTTCTTTGTCAAGTATTAATTATTTAATGTCCTATTACTTTTTTTATCTTTTCACACACTGTATCGATAGATCCCGTTCCATCGACACAAACCAAAAGGCCCCGCTCTTCGTAGTAAGGCAATACTGGAGCCGTTACTGCACGGTATTTACGTAATCGTGAAACGACTGTTTCATAATTATCGTCTTCTCTCCGTACGAACTTTGTCCCATCGCACACGTCACACCTACCTTGTACTTTGGGTTGTTTAAACTTGTCATGATACATTGTTTGACATTTTGCACACATATAACGTCCAACAATACGTTCAATGACATATTCATCTGGCACTTGAATTTCGATTACGACATCTAGCTTCAAGTCGCGATCTTTCATCATTTTATCCAAGGCCATTGCTTGAGGCACTGTTCTTGGAAATCCGTCCAGAATAAATCCTTTAGAACACTCTTCACTATCCAACTTTTGAGAAATAAGAGAAATACTCATCTCATCAGGAACAAAGTTTCCTTTATCAATAAGTTCTTTTATTTTTCGTCCTAAATCTGAGCCTGTTTTTGTTTCTTCTCTTAACATTTCACCTGTTGACAGATGCGGTATATGGAGACGATCATGCAATAATCTTGCTTGTGTCCCTTTGCCCCCACCTGGAGGTCCCATTAAAACAATATTTTCATGTTTGATTATCATTAAAGCCGTCCTTTTAATTTTGCTTTTTTAATCAAACCTTCGTATTGATAGGCAACAAGATGCGATTGAATTTGCATCATTGTATCCATGATAACTGTAACCACAATCAATAGGGTTGTTCCACCTAGGAAAAATGGAATAGACATTTCTGAAATAAGAACTTCTGGAATAACACATAATGCTGTTAAATACGCAGCTCCAAAAACAGTCAATCTTGTAACAACATAATCTAAATACTCAGCTGTACTTTTTCCTGGACGAATACCAGCGATAAAGCCACCATTCTTTTTCAAATTATCGGCTGTTTCTGTTGGATTAAAAACAATGCCTGTATAAAAGAAAGTAAAGAAAGCAATTAGGGCTCCATAAATAACCATATATCCAACACTTCCGCGGTTCATCCAAGCTTGAGCGGATTCTGCCCATGCCATATTTTTATTTGCAAAAAACTGGACTGCGGAAATAACCAACATCAACAAAGCAGATGCAAAGATTGGAGGCATAACACCAGTTGGATTAATTTTCAATGGGAAATAGGAGTTGGCTCCTAGGCTCATACGCATACCTTGTTGACGTTTAGGATATTGAATAACGATTCGACGTTGAGCGCGTTCAACGAAGACAACAATATAAATAAGAGCAACAATTAAGAAAAATACACTTAGTAAAGTTACTGTTGAAAGAGTTCCAGCTCTTCCTAATTCGAAAGTCCGTGCAAAAGCACTTGGAATTTCTGCGATAATACCTGCCGTAATAATAAGAGAAGTCCCATTACCCACACCGCGAGCGGTAATTTGTTCACCAAGCCATACCACAAACATTGTGCCTCCTAATAAGGAAACAACGGTCGTTAACCTAAACAACCAAGGAGAAGCCATAATTACGGCGGAAGCACCTGAAGAACTTGTCATATGCTCAATAGCTACGGCCAAGCCATATCCTTGTAAAATAGTAATTAAAACTGTCAAATAACGTGTATATTGATTCATTTTACGATGACCTGCCTCACCTTCCTTTTTAAGAGCAATCAAAGAAGGAACTATAGCAGCACCTAATTGAATAATAATAGAAGCAGAAATATAAGGCATGATATTTAAAGCCAAGAGTGTCATTCGAGACAAAGCACCCCCAGCAAATGTATCTAACATACCTAAAAAGCCGCCTGCAGCAGAAGGCGTAAAAATTTCTTTTAAAACATCCGGATTAATTCCCGGTAAAGGAACAAAAGTTCCAAAACGAAAAACGACTAAAGCAATAAGGGTAAACAAAATACGTTTTTGTAAATCTCCTGCTTTGGAGAAAGCTCCGAATGCAGATTCTGCAGACTTGTTCTTTAAAGACGCCATTTGTTTACCCCCTTATTACTTATTTTGTTTCTTTTTTTGTAGCCTTTTTAGCTACTTTTTTTTCTGTTTTGACTTCAGCAACTTCTTCAGACTTTTCAGATCCTGGACGAGTTGTATCAATAATTAACTCACCCCCTACTTTTTCAATAGCAGCCTTCGCAGAAGCTGTAGCACCTACAGCCCGAATAGTTACTTTTGTTTTTAATTCGCCATTACCTAAAATACGAATACCATCTTTAGAACGACGAACAACACCAGCTTCCATTAAAGAAACAGCATTGATTTCATTATTCGCATCTAAAGCACCAGTATCAATTGCATTTTGGATACGATTTAAATTAACTTCCACAAAACTTAAGCGGAAAATATTATTAAATCCCCGTTTAGGCAACCGACGATAAATCGGCATTTGGCCGCCTTCAAAACCGTTAATTGCTACGCCAGAACGAGAAGTCTGTCCCTTGACGCCACGTCCAGCAGTACGGCCTTTTCCAGAACCATAACCACGAGCAACACGAGTTCTGTTTTGACGAGCTCCGTCATTATCACGAATTTGATTTAGTTTCATTGACTTATTCCTTTACTTCTTTATCAGCTGTAACGTCTTTATCAACTCCGTCACGACGAGAAACGATGTCACCGACCTTTTTACCCCGCTTTGCAGCGACGATACGAGGCGAATTAACACTTTCTAATGCTTTAAAAGTAGCTCTGATCATGTTGTGAGGATTTGCAGATCCTGTTGATTTAGCAACAATATCTTGAATACCCATCGTTTCGAAAACAGCACGCATTGGACCACCAGCGATGATTCCTGTACCGGCAGGAGCTGCTCTTAAAATGACCTTACCTGCACCATAATGTCCAACAATATCATGATGCAAAGTTCTTCCTTCACGTAAAGGAACACGAATCATATTATGCTTTGCAGCGTCAGTCGCTTTACGAATGGCTTCAGGCACTTCACGAGCTTTTCCTGTACCAAACCCAACACGACCTTTTTCATCACCAACGACGACCAAAGCAGCAAATGCCATACGACGACCACCTTTTACTGTCTTGGCAACACGATTGACGTGAACTAATTTATCGACAAATTCATCTTGAACTTTTTCGACTCTTGTTTCACCAGCTTCGTTTTTGTCTTTCCGACGGCGTTCCGGACGTTCTGTCCGTTCTGTATTTTCTGTATGAGCCATTTCACTACCTCTAGAATTTCAGACCGTTTTCGCGAGCAGCATCTGCCAAAGCCTTAACACGGCCATGGTAAATATACCCACCACGATCAAACACAACTTCAGTTACTCCTGCTTTCAGCGCACGTTCTGCAATTAACTTACCTACAAGTGCAGCCCCAGCAACAGTAGATCCTTTTTCCTTCATTTCTGCATCTTTAGAAGACGCTGAAACAATCGTTTTGCCCGCTTTATCATCTATGATTTGAGCATAGATATTCTTTTCGGAACGATAAACGGATAAACGAACTCTATCCGATGCCTTTTGTCTTAAAGCATAACGTGTACGAGCTTTACGACGTTCAAATTTTATATCAGACATATTTTTTATCCTTACTTCTTCTTGCCTTCTTTACGCAAGATGGTTTCTTCTACATATTTGACGCCTTTTCCTTTGTACGGCTCCGGTGAACGGAAAGACCGAATTTCGGAAGCAGCAGCCCCAACTTCTCTCTTATCAATACCAGAAATTTCTATTTCTGTTTGACTTGGACAAGTAATCTTTACACCTTTTGGAGCAACATAATCAATATCATGGCTATAACCTAAAGAAAGCTTGACACCATTAGATACAGCTTGTGCTTTATAACCAACACCAACTAATTCCAACTTACGGACAAAACCTTCTGTTACACCTTTAACCATATTGTTTATGTTTGCACGAGTTGTTCCCCAAATCATGCGGCTCTCTTTTGTCTTTGAAACTGGCTCAACGACAACTTCACCATCTTGGACTGTTACCTTAATTAAATCAGACAAATTACAAGAAAGCTCTCCTAATTTACCTTTAACTGTAGCCTTCCCATCTGAAACAGTAACCGTAACACCTTGAGGCAACTTAACAGGATATTTACCAACACGAGACATGTTTTACTCCTCCTATTAAAAGACCTTGCACAAAACTTCACCACCAACATTGGCTTGGCGAGCTTCGTGATCAGACATGACGCCTTGCGGTGTCGACAATACAAAGATACCTAAGCCATTATAAAACTTCGGTAAATCTTTAACCTTTGAGTACACACGACGACCAGGTGCAGAAACACGCTGTATTTCATTAATAACTGGACGACCTTCATGATATTTCAACTCAATTTTGAATTCTTCAATACCTGGACGAACAGTTACACGTTCGAAACCTCTAATGTACCCTTCGCGCTTCAATACTTCTAAAACATTCTCGCGTAAGTTTGAAGCTGGTGCCATTACATGGCTCTTTTGAGCTTGCTGACCGTTACGAATACGGGTCAACATATCTCCTAAAGGATCTGTCATAGACATATTCTATTTCTCCTTTACCAACTGGACTTAACCATACCCGGAATTTCGCCTTCATTAGCGAGTTCACGTAGTTTGATACGGCTCAATTTAAATTTACGATAATTTCCTCTTGAACGACCTGTTAATTCACAACGGTTGTGAATACGGCTTGGTGCTGAGTTCCGAGGAAGAGCTGCTAATTTTAAGACGGCTTCGAACCGTGCTTCCGGTGTCGAATTCATGTCTTTGATAATCGCTTTCAACGCTTCACGGCGATTCTTATAACGCTTCGCCATTCTTTCACGTTTCTTATTGCGTTCAATAGAACTTGTTTTAGCCATTCTTTTCTCCTTACTTCGCAAAAGGCATATTAAAGGCAGACAATAAAGCTTTTGCTTCTTTATCTGTTTTTGCCGAAGTACAAATAACAATATCTAATCCTCTTATCTTATCGACTTCGTCATAATTAATTTCCAAAAAGACTATTTGTTCTTTTAATCCCATAGCAAAGTTTCCTTTACCATCAAAACATTTGCCAGAAATACCCCGGAAGTCACGAATACGTGGCATTGCCGTTGTAATTAAGCGATCTAAGAACTCATACATTCTTTCTCTGCGAAGCGTGACTTTACAACCAATTGGCATTCCTTCACGCAACTTAAATGTCGCGACAGATTTCTTCGCTCTTGTTAAAATAGGCTTCTGACCAGAAATCGCTGTTAAATCTTTAACTGCACCTTCTAATGCTTTACGATCTTCTGTCGCTTCACCTACGCCCATGTTCAAAACGATTTTCTCAAGACGAGGAATTTCCATCTCATTTTTGTATCCGAATTCTTTTTTCAAAGCTTCACGGATTTGATTTTCATATAAATCTTTTAATCGAGACATCTTTATACTCCTTAACCGATAACTTCGCCTGACTTCTTAGCAACGCGAACCTTACGACCATCGTCTAAGGTTTTCGTTCCCATCCGAGACGCTTTACCTGTTTTTGGATCAACAATTGCAACATTCGAAATGTGAATAGGAGCTTCTTTTGAAACAATTCCTCCCGCATTTTCTTGAGTTGGTTTTTGGTGACGTTTTACCATATTAACACCTGAAACAATAACTTTGTTTTCTTTAGGCATAGATTTGGTTACTTCACCTGTTTTTCCTTTGTCTTTTCCTGTGATAACAATAACCTTATCACCTTTTTTTATTTTCATAGCCATTATAATACCTCCGGAGCCAGCGAAATAATCTTCATATAGTTTTTCGCTCTGAGTTCACGAGTTACCGGGCCAAATATACGTGTCCCGATAGGCTCTCCATCTTTGTTAATTAAAACAGCGGCATTGGTATCAAAGCGGATAGCTGAGCCATCTGCACGGCGAATTTCTTTCTTCGTCCGAACGATAACGGCACGATGAACATCACCTTTCTTGACACGACCACGTGGTATTGCTTCTTTGATGGAAACGACGATGACATCTCCAACACTTGCAACCTTACGCTTCGAGCCACCTAAAACCTTAATGCATTGGACACGGCGAGCACCGGAATTGTCCGCAACGTCTAGGTTGGATTGTACTTGAATCATTTAGGTTTTCCTTCCCTTTGATTATTGTTTTGCCGAATTAACTACTTCCCAAGTCTTTCTCTTGGAAATAGGGCGGCACTCTTGAATTTGTACAATATCTCCGATTTTGCACGCATTCGCTTCATCATGCGCAGCATATTTCTTACTGCGTCTGATGTACTTCTTATAGATCGGGTGCATAACACGACGTTCAACTTGTACAATGACAGTCTTGTCCATCTTATCACTTACGACAACACCTTGTAAAATACGTCTTGGCATGTTTTACTTCCCTTTCTTTTCTAAACGCTCTGCTTGGAGCGTCTTGATTGTTGCGATTTCACGACGAACTTGACGACGGCGGTTCGTATTTGCCAATTGTCCTGTCGCTTGTGAAAAACGCAAATTTAAAGACTCTTTTCTTAAATCTTGAATCATTTGATTCAATTCTTCATCAGTCTTCGTTCTTAAATCTTTTACTTTAACCATGATTAAACCTCTTCACTGGCTGAACGCATGATAAACTTCGTTTTAATTGGCAACTTAGCAGCTGCTAATTCAAATGCCTCACGAGCGGTTTCTTCTGAAACACCGTCGATTTCGAACATAACACGACCTGGTTTAACACGGCAAATCCAATATTCAACTGAACCCTTACCTTTACCTTGACGGACTTCAGGTGGTTTCTTTGAAACAGGAACGTCTGGAAATACTCTAATCCACATCTTGCCTTGACGCTTCATCGCACGAGAAATGGCTCGACGAGCGGCTTCAATTTGACGAGCTGTGACGCGTTCAGGTTCCAAAGCCTTTAAACCATATGTACCGAAATCAAGGGTCGCTGCGCCTTTAGTCAGTCCATGTATACGACCTTTAAAAGCCTTGCGAAATTTTGTTCTTTTAGGAACTAACATCTTCTTTTCCCTTCTTATTTCTGTTCTGCACGCTTTTCTTGTGCCATTGGATCATGAGCCATGATTTCGCCTTTGAAAATCCAGACTTTAATCCCACAGCAGCCATAAGCTGTATGTGCTGTCGCTGTACCATAATCTACATCTGCTCTTAATGTATGCAAAGGTACACGACCTTCACGATACCATTCAACGCGAGCAATTTCTGCACCACCTAAGCGACCACCACAATTAATACGAATACCTTCCGCGCCTAAGCGTAACGCTGTTTGAACTGCACGTTTCATCGCGCGACGGAATGATACACGTTTTTCCAATTGTTGTGCAATCCCTTCTGCAACAAGTGTTGCATCAATCTCTGGCTTGCGAACCTCAACAATGTTCAAGTTAACTTCGCCCCCTGTAATCTTTTGCAATTGATTACGAAGAGTATCTATATCTTGACCTTTTTTCCCGATAACAACACCTGGACGAGCTGAGTAAATTGTTACTCTCGCTTTTTGGGCTGGTCGTTCAATAACGACACGGCTAATTCCAGCTCCTGCTAACTTATCCATGATATATTCACGGATTTTTAAGTCCTCGTGCAATAACTTGGCATAATCTTTTTTGTTGGCAAACCAACGTGAATCCCAAGTTCTGTTAATGCCTAAACGCAGACCATTCGGGTTTACTTTTTGACCCATTAGACTTTCTCCTCATGCTGATCATGCTCACGCACTACAATCGTCAAATTTGAAAATGGTTTTAAAACCTTGCCAGCCCGGCCTTTCGCCATCGGTCTGAACCGTTTCATTACCATCGCTTTACCTACATAGGCTTCCGCTACATATAGACGATCAACATCCAGGTTGTGATTGTTTTCTGCGTTTGCTATTGCAGACATCAGAACTTTTTTCACATCTCCTGCTACTCGGCGGTTTGAAAAACTCAACTCCGACAAAGCTCTTCCCACAGCTAATCCACGAATGGATTCTGCTACAAGATTTAACTTACGCGGGCTTGTACGTATCGTACGTGCTTTTGCTTTTACCGCTTTTACTTCTTTTTTCTCAACCATCGTCATTCACCTTAAACTTTTTCTGCTTTCTTATCGGCTGCTGTATGACCATTGAATGTCCTTGTTGGAGCAAATTCACCTAACTTGTGACCAATCATATTTTCTGTCACTAAAACTGGGATGAATTTTTTACCATTATAAACACCAAAAGTCAAGCCTACAAATTGTGGCAAAATGGTAGAACGACGAGACCAAGTCTTTATCACTTCATGACGACCGGCTTCACGAACTTTGTCAGCTTTCGCTAACAAATATCCATCTACAAACGGTCCTTTCCATATTGAACGAGCCATTTAGTCTCTCCTATTTCTTTTTGCTCAAATGACGAGAACGCATAATTAATTTATCTGTTCTCTTATTATTACGTGTCTTAGCACCACGTGTACATTTTCCCCATGGCGTTGCTGGAGCACGTCCACCATTACCACGACCACCGTGTGGGTGATCAACTGGGTTCATAGCAATACCACGTGTTTGAGGCCGAATTCCAAGCCAACGAGAACGTCCTGCTTTTCCTATTGTTGTATTCTGCATATCTGCATTAGATACAGCTCCAATAGAAGCACGACACTTACCTAATACAAGGCGTAATTCTCCTGAATTCAAACGCAACTGTGCATAAGCACCATCTTTACCAATAAGTTGAGCATAGCAACCTGCTGAGCGAGCTAATTGGCCACCCTTTCCTGGTTTTAACTCAATATTGTGCACAATTGTACCTACCGGCATATTTTCAAGAGGCATTGTATTTCCTGGTTTAATATCTACTTTTGTACCAGAAACAACAACATCGCCTGCTTTCAAGCGTTGTGGAGCAATAATATAAGCTAATTCGCCATCTTCATACTTCACTAATGCAATAAATGCCGTTCTATTTGGATCATACTCTAAGCGTTCAACAGTTGCTGGCATATCCATCTTGTTGCGTTTAAAATCAATTAAACGGTAAGATTGTTTATGGCCACCACCCCGATGACGGCTGGTGATATGTCCGTGATTATTACGACCACCAGAGCTCTTTAGCCCTTTGGTCAATGCTTTTACCGGTGCACCTTTGTACAAATCAGAGCGATCAATCGCTATAAGATGTCTTATTGAAGGAGTTACCGGACTATATGTTTTCAAAGCCATTTTTTAAATTCCTGTCGTCACATCAATATTTTGACCGTCTTCCAAAGAAACGATAGCTTTTTTCATATCACTTCTTTGACCTTTCGTGCCACGGAACATTTTTGTCTTTCCGCCAACACACAAAGTATTCACAGCCTTTACCTTTACTCCGAACAAACCTTCTACGGCTTTTTTAATTTCGGGTTTTGTTGCATCCATTGGAACCAAGAATGTAACTTGACCTTGTTCGGAAACCTTCATCGCTTTCTCTGTAATCACAGGACGGCGTAATGTTTCATACATTTGTTCTGTGAGTGCGACTTGTTCTTTTTTTACTGTCGTTTTCTTCATTATTTTAACAGAGCCTCCAAATAAGCAACGGCATCTTTCGTCAAAACCAGTGTGTCACGACGAAGAATGTCATAGACATTGGCTCCCATTTGAGGAAGAACATCAATGCCGACAATATTACCTGAAGCTAAAGCAAAATTTTTATCTACCTCTGCACCACTTAAAATCAATGCAGAAGACCACCCTAACTTATCAAAAGCATTTTTGAGCTCTTTTGTCTTAGGGCTGGATACCTTAGCATCATCCAAAATAAAGAGTTTTGCATCTTTGGCTTTTAAAGACAAAGCGCATTTTAACCCTAATTTACGGATTTTCTTATTTAAATCATGTGCATGATCGCGAACAACAGGGCCAAAAGCAACCGCACCATGGCGGAATTCTGGAGCTCTTAATGTTCCTTGACGTGCACGACCTGATCCCTTTTGTCTAAAAGGTTTCTTTGTTGTACCGGAAACAGTACTTAAATTTTTAACACTGTGTGTTCCAGCGCGGCGTTTTGCCAATTGCCAGTTCACAACTCGAGACAAAATGTCTGGTCTGACTTCAGCACCAAAAATGGCATCTGTTAATTCGATGCTATCGACTTTTTTGTTCTCTAAATTGATAACGTCGTACTTCATCGCCGTTATTCCTTTACTTCTTCAGCTGTTGTTGCTTCTGCTGGAGCTTCCGCTGGAGCTTCTTGAGAAACTTCTGCTTGTGCTTTTACTTTTAAACCTGCAGGAATCGGTGCCTCTTTTGGCATCGCACGCTTAACAGCATCTTTTACATAAACGATATTCCCTTCATATCCGGGAACTGCTCCTTTAACCATGATTAAGCCACGAGCTTCATCTAAATCAACGACCAATAGATTTTGAACAGTTACTTGTTCAGCACCCATATGTCCTGGCATTTTCTTATTCTTGAAAACACGCCCTGGCTCCTCACGATTTCCGGTAGAACCCAAAGAACGATGTGTCAAAGAAACACCGTGAGAGGCACAGTCACCACCGAAGTTATATTTTTTCATAACACCAGCGTAACCTTTACCTAATGAAGTTCCTGTTACATCGACATATTGACCTTTGACAAAATGGTTAACACTTAATTCACTGCCGACCGGAATAACACAATCATCACTTACTCTAAATTCAACGACTGTTTTCTTCGGTTCGACATTTGCCTTTGCAAATTGTACACGTTGTGCTTTGGCAACATTTTTCTCTTTTGCTTTACCAGCTCCCAACTGTACCGCAACGTATCCGTCCTTTTCCAAGGTACGAACACCGACAACTTCACAATTATTCACTTTCAAGACTGTTACTGGAATATGAACACCCTCATCTGTGAATAAACGTGTCATGCCAACTTTTTGAGCTATAATACCTGTACGCATGACTTCTTCCTTATAACTTAATCTCAACATCTACACCAGCAGACAAATCGAGCTTCATAAGCGCATCTACTGTTTGTGGTGTTGGGTCTACAATATCAAGCACTCTTTTATGAGTACGGATTTCAAACTGTTCCCGAGACTTTTTATCAATGTGTGGGGAACGGTTTACTGTAAACTTTTCAATACGAGTTGGCAAAGGAATTGGACCTTTTACTTCCGCACCCGTTCTTTTCGCTGTATTAACAATCTCACGAGTTGACTGATCAAGCAACCGGTGGTCAAAAGCTTTTAAGCGAATTCTAATATTTTGACTATCCATTTTTTTACCTTATATTCTTCTACTCGAAACGATGTTTAAACATCTTTTTTTCTAATAATAAAAAAACCTTTTAGCAACCATTTCGAGCAGCTAAAAGAACCTTGCCCCGACTCTAAATGGAAACTCTGCCCATCGGTCGGAACCCTTAAGAACAAGACGGTAGGAAGATCTTTAACACCTTCTCCGGCTTGGAAAGTGGAGTAAGTATGACAAATTTTATTTTTTTTGTCAAGCCATTTTTAATGATTTTATTACTTATTTAGGATTAAACCAAACAAAGTTATTTTTTTTAGTTTATTCTTCTAATTTTTTTTAGATTAAAGAGAAAGCAAGAGAGAGTTTCTTTAAAGGAAACTCTCTCTTTAATGTTTTACTTTTGGAATAATTTGAGATTATTTCAAAATCTTGGAAACAACTCCAGCGCCAACCGTATGTCCACCTTCACGAATAGCAAAGCGTAAACCTTCATCCATTGCAACTGGTACGATTAACTTAACTGTCATCTTTATGTTATCTCCTGGCATAACCATCTCTACGCCTTCTGGCAATTCTATTGTCCCTGTAACATCTGTCGTACGGAAATAGAATTGTGGACGATAGTTACTGAAGAATGGCGTA
>CASECI010000034.1 GCA_949286465.1 uncultured Alphaproteobacteria bacterium
TATAAAGAGCAATATACAGTTTATCTTGATAAAATGAGGCCGCTATTTTTTTAACTTTAAAAATCTCTTTTATACGGCGCAACTTAGATGTGACACCTTGATAATAGAGGTTCCTCGCATCTTGCTCCGACCATGCATAAACATCAAAATAAGAATCCTTCCGTGGAAGAGATACTTTTTGTAATCTATTACCCCAAGTAAAAAAGCTTCTTTTCCTAAATACGATCGGGGTCGAAAATATTCTATCGAGTTTAATTTCTATCAATATCCCATCAAATAAAGTCGTACTACTTTTACCGTTTGGAATTGTAAGCATCCCTTCATATATACGTGCATTTGCTCTATGAAAAGCTAATCCCGTTTCCGTATCAAAAAAAGCATCCCGAACTAACTCTACTTTTAATAAATCCTTTAATTCTGCTTTTTTCTTGATTGATGAAAAGATACCTCCTCGTATGTTCAGCTGACCAAATAAAAAACAAAGCTCTCTTAATTTCTTTTCTACAATATTTGCTGAGACGTTGGTACCCAAAAAATCTATCTGCGGTATGTTTAACCATTTAAAAAGTTGGTCTTTTGTTTTTAAAACATATTTAATCTTAAAACGAGAGTAAAACATATAAATTAAAGCCAGCCCTATTACACCAATAGCGCATAATTTTTCAATAGAAAGAAGATTCTTTTGGTGTTGGTCATACCCCCAATACATTATGATCAAAAGGAGGATCATAGCAAGTATCACAGTATTCCGCTTATGTTTCTTAAATTTCTTTTCGTCTAGTTTGGGGAAAAGATCTGTCTGAACTTTTCGAATAAAATCATCCTTCAACATCGTAGGTTCGTTTATTGACCCCACTGCAGGGGAGCCGCCGCCTTTTACAGATGATATTTGTTCTGGAGCTTGTTGTATTTTTTCTTTCTTAATAACTCCTTTAGAAGGCGGGGCATAAGTCAACCAAGCAATAAAACAAAAAAGAATAAATACCGGGGAAGATACGAATTCAAATAGTGAAATTTTGCCTTCTACTTCAAAAGAAGAGAAGAATAAAACATCCACTATCCATAAGATTGGAGAAAAACCCAGTATAATAATTTCTACTTCTCTTTTCCAACCACACCATTGAAAGGAACTCTTATCCTTACGGCATAAAAACAGAACAAAATTACTTAATATGTATCCTGTTACAATAATAACAAGGAGAAACACAAGTTTCATATTTTCTGACATATTGAAGTCAATATGCCGCCAAAGCAAAATAGAAACAAGAAACCATATATACGTTAATCCAACGGCTTTCCACCGGATTGATTCTATCTCTTTTGTTTCTAAAGTTTTATTCTTTGAGCCCTTACGTGAAACTAACTTAGACATATTTTCCTCCCTTTCGATTATATGACCTTATTTAGTCTCTTTATCACACTAAACTCCGGACTCTTAATCTTCTTTTTCTATATCTGCCTTAACTTTAGGATCATTAAACAACGCTTCTATTTTGGCGGCTTCATCAAAGCTTTTATCTTTTAAAAACCGGATATCTGGCGTAATTCTTAAACGAAGATTTTGACCCATGAATTTACGAAAAAATCCCTTATGTTCATTCAATGCCTTAACTATTGCATCTGTATCAACTTCTCCAACAGGACGAACAAAGGCCGTTGCTATCGAAAAATCGGGACTAATTCGAACTTCTGTAACCATGAGTGTTTGTCCGGTCAATTCAGGGACAAACAAATCTTCTTTTAAAAACACATCAGCCAAAATATGGCGAATTTCTTCTCCTACGCGTAATTGTCTTTGTGTCGGCGCTTTCTTCACTTCTATTCACCTTTATACTTTTATATCTAATGTCGGAGCTATTTGTTCTATCTCAAAACACTCTATTTGATCTCCAACTTTTAAATCATCATAGTTCGCAAAGCTCATACCACATTCAAAGCCCGATTTTACTTCTTTGACATCGTCTTTAAATCTCTTTAATTGAGACAATTCACCTTCATGAATAACAACATGATCTCGAAGAAGTCTTACTTTTGCTCCACGCTTAACAAGACCCTCGGTAACCATACAGCCAGCAATCTTGCCTATCTTAGAAACGCTGAAGACTTGACGGATTTCGGCGTAACCCAAAATCTTTTCTTTTTCTTCTGGCGTTAACAAACCTTCTACGGCTTTCTTCATGTCATTCGCAACATCATAAATAATTGAATAATATCGAATATCTACATTGTCGCGCTTTGCAAATTCTCTCGCTTGTGCGTTCGCTCGGACATTAAAGCCTATAATTGTTGCGTGCGATGCATGAGCTAAGGAAACATCTGTTTCGTTGATACTGCCAACTGCCGCATGAAGAACCTTAATACGAACTTCATCATTTGCTATCTTTGCCAATGTCCCTTGTAAAGCTTCAACAGAACCTTGAACGTCTCCCTTAATAATAACTGGGAATTCTTTCGTTTCGCCTGCTTTAATTTTCGCAAACATTTGTTCCATAGATGAACCGGACATCCGTTTAACGGTTAATGCTTCCCGAGCCTTCCTTTGGCGATAACCTGAAATCTCTCGAGCCTTCGCCTCATCTTCAACAACGATAAAATCGTCCCCTGCTGATGGAACTCCTTGTAAACCTATAACCTCTACTGGATCCGCAGGACCGGCTGTTTCAACTCGTTTCCCTTGGTCGTTTTGCAAGGTTCTAACTCGACCCCATTGTTGTCCAACAACAAAAATATCTCCAACATGAAGCGTGCCTCTGGAAACAAGAATTGTCGCTACTGGACCGCGACCCTTTTCCATCTTCGCTTCAACAACAGCTCCTTCTGCTGGACGATTGGGATTCGCTTTCAAATCTAAAACTTCTGCCTGCAATAAAACAGCCTCTACTAATTTATCTAAATTAATCCGCTTCTTCGCAGATACCTCGACTGATAAAACATCGCCTCCCAAACTTTCAACAACAACTTCGTGATTTAATAAATCCATCTTGACTTTTTCTGGATTGGCTCCCGGAACATCTATCTTGTTGATTGCAACAACAATTGGGACATTCGCTGCTTTCGCATGATGTATCGCTTCTATGGTCTGAGGCATAACTCCATCATTCGCTGCAACAACTAAGATAACAATATCTGTTATCTTTGCTCCTCGAGCTCGCATCGCTGTAAAGGCTTCATGACCCGGCGTATCTATAAACGTTACCTTCTGACCATTCTTCATCGTCACTTGATACGCACCAATATGTTGCGTAATGCCCCCCGCTTCTCCACTGGCAACGTCTGTAGAACGTAATGCATCTAATAAGGAGGTCTTCCCATGATCAACATGTCCCATAACTGTAACAACAGGTGGACGTGATTGTTTCTCTTCTTCCTTATCCTCTGCTGTCTTTAAGGTTTCTTCAATATCTGATTCAGAAACGCGTGTCACTTTATGACCTAACTCTTCCGCAACAATCTGTGCCGTATCTCCATCAATTGTCTGGGTAATGGTGGCCATAACACCCATATTCATAAGTGTTTTAACAACTGTGGCAGCTCTTTCTGCCATGCGGTTCGCTAAATCTTGAACAGTAATCGTTTCGGGAATTGTAACATCACGTATAATTCTTTCTGCCGTTTTCAAACTCTCTGCATGTTTTAAACGTTCTTTTTCCCTTGCTCGACGAATAGAAGCTAAACTTCTGGCGCGCTTCTGCGTAAATCCATCCCCATCATCGTCATCATCATCGCCTGTATATATAGATGAAATATTTATCTTACCAGAACGACGACGTTCCTCCATCCCACGCCCCTTCTTGGGTGGCGCTTTGTCTTCTAAAACCTTCCGACGAGATTTGTAAGATGATTCTTCTTCTTCATCATCATCTTCTTCATATTTCTTCTTTATTTCTTTCGCTACTTGAGGCTTCTTTTCTTCTTCAACAGACGGTGTCTCAACAAAAATCTCTGCTGGCTCAGATGTGGATGTTTCTGCCGCAGCTTTTGTCTCTTCTGTTTGCTTTTCTTCTTGACGTTTAGCTTCTTGCTCTGCTCTTTCTTTGGCTTTCTGTTCTTCTAATTTCATAGCCTCTTTCAAAAGCTTCAACTTATGAGCTTGCTCTGCATCTCGTTCCGATGATGCCTGTGCCGTCGTAGGATGAATGACGCGTTTCTTACGAACTTCTACAACGATACCTGAACGGTTGGCAACACCCAAGGAAGACTTCAATTCAAGCTTGCCTCTATTTAATGTTAAAGGTGTTTTTGTTGTCTTTTCTTCACTCATCTTTTATGAACCCTCTCTTCTTTCTTCTTTGAAGCTACGATACCGCAATACTTCTTTTTTAAAATTCTGTGCCATTTTACCAGATTTTATCCCAACATGCACGCAAAAATCATGCCCTAATGATTGGCCTAACTTTTCCGAAGACCAATCATCAACTAAAAAAGACTCTGAAAATAATCTTTCTATCTTCTCTCGACCTTCTCTTGACCCATCTGATGCTTCAACTAAAACATCAAATTGATCCTTATGCGAAGCCTCTCTCAGCTTTTCATATCCTGAAACAACATAACCACCCTTGTTTGCTAGACCCAACAAATGAAGACAATGGTCCTCTAATAATTGCTCTACCTTATCCACCAACTCTGGAATAGGCTTAACATCCTGATGAAATGCTTTTGAAAACAACTTCTTTTCAACCGCTTGTTTCACTATTGACCGAGAAGACTTTATCCATACACCTCGACCATCTAGTTTCCCTGATATATCTGGATAAACCAACTTATCAGGACCGACAACAAAGCGTATTAACTCTTCTTTCGAATAAGGGAAACCAGTGATAAAACACCGGCGTTCCCCTTGTTCTGCTTTCACGGATTGTTTCTTAGATTTGTTTCCCGTCTTCAAACCAATGCTCCCGTGCTTTCATAATCAATTCGTTAGCAACTTCTTCTTTTAAAGAATCTGCTCCAACGATTTCTATTAATTCATCAGCTGCTAAATCCGCAAAATCATCTAATGTCTTAATCCCCTTTTGACCTAATTTAACAAGCATTTCTAAATTTAAGCCCTCAAAGGTTTTTAAATCATCTGCTAATTTCAGCTCAGACAACTCTTTTTCTAAGTGCGTGTTTTTCTCTTCTAAGTAAGTCTTTGCTCGATTTTGAAGCTCTGTTGCTAAACCTTCATCAAAACCTTCTATAGATGAAAGCTCTTCTAATGGAACGTAAGCGATTTCTTCTATCTTTGTAAAGCCTTCTTGAATTAATAAATGAGCTATCATATCGTCAACATCAAGAGCACTCGTAAATAGCTCTAACCGACCCTTTGCCTCTTGTTGACGATGCTCTGATTCTTGAGCTTCCGTTAAAACGTCTATATGCCAACCAGTTAACATACTGGTTAAACGAACGTTTTGGCCTCTCCGACCAATAGCTTGAGACAATTGATCATCTGGGACAACAACTTCAACATTCTTTGTATCTTCATCTAAAACAATCTTTAATACCTCACTCGGAGCAAAAGCATTGATGATAAATGTGGCTGGATCTGATGACCAATGAACAACATCGATTTTTTCTCCCTGTAATTCGGTTACAATTGCTTGCACGCGAACACCACGCATACCGATACATGCTCCACGAGGATCTATAGATGAATCTTTCGAGTAAACGGCTACTTTTGCTCGAGAACCCGGATCACGCGCAACAGCTTTAATCTCGATAATGCCATCGTAAACTTCTGGAACTTCACCCGCAAATAATTTTGCCATAAAGCCTGGATGAGAACGAGACAAGAAAATTTGTGGACCTCTTGGCTCTTGACGAACATCCATTAAATAGGCGCGAACACGATCTCCTGCATGGAATGTTTCTCCTGGGATTAACTCGTCACGACGCAAAATCGCCTCAGCACGACCTAAATCAACAATAACATTTCCCATTTCTATTCTTTTAACTGTTCCATGGACTATCTCACCGACTTTATCTTTAAAGTCATTGTATTGACGAACGCGTTCTGCATCTCTGACTTTTTGAACAATGACTTGCTTTGCTGTTTGCGCTGCAATTCGTCCAAAGTCCATCGGAGGTAATGGATCAATAATTTCATCTCCTAACTTTAATTCTGGATTCTTCTTGCGAGCATCAGATAATGAAATTTGAGCCCCTTCTTCCTCTACTTCTTCAACAACTGTCGTATAACGAGCCATTTTAATTTCTCCCGTTTTACGATCAATCTTTGCACGAACATCATATTGTGGACCATATTTTGAACGACCTGCTCGAGCAATCGCAAATTCCATCGCTTGTAAAACATCTTCGCGATCTATACCTTTTTCACGCGCGACAGCATCTGCCATTTGAAGCAACTCTGGACGAGGAAGTGTTGTTGTGTTTTCCATTTTATTTTTCCTTATTTATTTTTTAAAAAAGAAGCAATCAGTTCATCCGTTAAAACGAGCTTTGCTTTACCCACTAATGTCAAAGGGATTTCGATATCTTGTCCCTCAAAATTCATTTTAATTTTTTCTTTTGTAGAATCGAGACCAAGAAGACGACCTTTAAACCTTTTGCGACCATCAATTGGAGAAAGTGTCTCTAATTTAAATTCATGGCCGGCAAAACGTTCGAAATCTTCTGCCTTAATCAAAGGCCTATCTATTCCTGGAGACGTTACCTCTAAAACATAACGGCGCTCAATCGGGTCTTCGACATCCAGCAACGCGGATATAGCTTTAGACAAAGCTTCACAGTCTTCAACTTTCATATCCTGCCGATCTTTACGTTCCGCCATGACTTGCAAGGTTCGATTTAAATCATCTCCTTGGAATAAAACACGAACTAAATCATAGCCCATATCTTGAACTGTTGGTTCAATGATGTGTGTTATTTTTGAAATAATATCCATGTTCTTTTCCTTTTTTTTCTATCAAAAAAGGCGGGGTTTTTAGCCCCACCCTCTTAAAACTTTTGAGAATGTATTTTACTTATACGTTTTTTTTTCTCTCTTTGCAAGCTTTTTCTTAATTTTTTTTATCTTTCCCTTTTCTGATCAAGTAATCGTTGATCAATTTCTCTTTTTTCAACCGGCTTTTGTCTAATTTCTTCGTTTTTACGACCCGTTTTATTGTCTCTGACTTCTTGTTG
>CASECI010000035.1 GCA_949286465.1 uncultured Alphaproteobacteria bacterium
CAGTTGTCCGGAAGTCATAGAATAAAGTTGTTGACTATCAAGAGCGGCGAGTTCCCATAAATGAACATCATGAATGGTGTCATTGGCTTTATATTTAGCAAAAGCCCACATCAACCCCGCTACAGCAGATACAGATAAAACACCGATGATGGCTAGTACCGCTAACATCTCTAGCATACTACGACCGCGTTGATATTTTTTAACTTTCAAAATCATAGCCCCTTCCTATCTAGATAAACTATTTTCTCTGAACAGCCCAGAGGAAACCACTGAATTTTGGTAAGATATTTTTTTCAAATGATGTTCCTCAATTTCGCTCACAATTGAATGATACGCTGAACGTGCTTCTATATTATCGCCTAATAAACACTTACCTTGTTTATCTATAAAATCAATCTTACTCAATTTTTTTGCTAATTGTCGAGCTATCTGATAATTTTTAGAAATAATAGCTTCATGAACAGCTGTTCGACCTTCTTTATTTTGAGCATTATAAATCTTATATAGATCTAAAGCTTGCTTTTTTAATATAAAATTCTCTATACACTTTATGAAGTAAGGATCTTTTTGCTGAGCTGCTAAATGTAAAAGCGTATTTCCTTCCCAATCTTTCTGATAAAGATTTGCACCTTGATGCAAAAGATATTCAAATGTTTTATGTCCCCTTTTAGATAAAACACAAGTCATTGCCGGTGTTCTTCCATAATAATCACTTTCGTCAAAAGAAAAACCATTATTCACAAGTTTTTTTATAATTGGCAAATCAGAATCATCAAATGCCATATAGGAAACTGCATTCTTTTGATCATATCCTTTCATCGTTTTATCTAATAAAGGCACTTTTAAAAAGGCATCTATGATACCTTGATGCCGCTCAAATAAAGCGACAAAAAATGCTGGGTGAATGATTTCTTTATCTGATTTCCCCAATTGCTCTTTCCATACAGTATTCACAATAGAAGGTTTTTTTTCTATTGCTCTTTGAATGCATTTATATTTATGACGATTTATTGCTTCAAATAACCACTTATTTTCGAAATTCATAAAAACCTCATTTGAATATATTATACCATATAGTTTAAATTTTATTTTAAAATGAGGCAACAAGAAAACAAGTAAAATTCAAAAAAACAACCAGAAGAACTATCTTATTTTTTTGAAACAGCTAAAGTTTCTTTTTTATCTAACCAGAAAAAACATTTTCCACGAATTGAAGCCAATAGGACTAAAAGATAAATGTAGAAAATACTCCCGATAAAAGTCCATAAACTAATCGGTAAAAGCTCAACAACTAATCTTCCTGCTACAAGATAAACTTGCGATAAGAGAAAATGAACACCCCCTATAATCAGCAAAGGTTTAAATTGTCGTCTTATCAATCCATATAAAGTAGGAAATCTTAAAAATGAACGGATCTGCCACGTCTTAAAGAAATAATAAGATGCAGCTTGTGTATATAAAATAATGCTTACCATAAAGGCAGCTATTATTACAAGACCTGAAGAAACCTGAATAAAAATAACAAGAGGCTTTATGTATGGAACTAAATAAAAAACGGAGACCAAAAGAACTGGCATAGCAAATAAAAAAAGGAAGAAACAAAAAACAAAAACATTAACAATAAAAAATAAAATATATTTAAACATTAATATAACAAGTCTCTTAAAATCTGTTAAGGTATTTGGTAGATACTTTTTCTTATTTTTAACCTCTTCTATTGAAGTAGAATTATTCATTGTTTTATATACAACCAACCATTCATAGGCCACTAAAAAAATAAAGCTAACAATAGCGGTTATAACAAGCCATAACCAGCTTAAAGGAGATTCCCCATAGTCTTGAAATGCATTTACAATCAAAGACAAATCATTTTCATCTTGAGGATAATAAGTTGCAAAATAAATAGAAAAAACATCTAACAGATTTTCTATTAAAAGAGCTATTGGACGAATTCCTATAAGAGGTACTAATATCCACCATGACAAGGGTATTTTAAAAAAATTCTGAATATTAATTTTCTTTTGCATATTTTATCCTTCTATAAAAAAGGGCTCTAAAAAGAGCCCCTTTTCCTTTAAATTAAACTACAGGAGCTCCAAAACGATTTTCTTTTTCTGTTCCTTTTTGAACAAAGAAAACAAGCAAAACGATAGCTCCAACCAATGGTACCAAACCAATTAATAACCACCAACCGGAACGATCCGTATCATGTAATCGACGGGCTCCAACGGCAAAAGATGGCAATAAGATTGCTAAAGAATAAAGATCGGATAAAACAGGAAGATGAACTAATACTCCAATAATTCCAATCAATACTGCGATAATAAAATTTACTAATATAAAGTACCAATATTCTGAACGTGTCGCGCGACCAGAAAATGTTACATAATTTTTTAATACATTAACATAATTCTGAAAAATATTTTGATTTGCCATTTTTTTTCCTTTCAAAATGAATTTTACCCTTTAAGGATATACCATATTCTATTTTTTTTTGCAAAATGTTTATTAAAAAAAGCTCTTCAAAAGAAGAGCTTTTTTTATTTTCAACAGAACATTAGAAACCCATTCCGCCCATACCTGGCATACCCGCAGGAGCAGGACCTTTTGGTTCTTCCTCAGGTTTCTCTGCAATCATAGCTTCTGTTGTAATCAATAAACTACCGACAGAAGAAGCACCTTCCAAAGCTGTACGGACAACTTTTGTCGGGTCTATAATACCCGCTTCAAACATATTTGTATACGTACCTTTTTGTGCATCATATCCATAAGAAGTATCTGCTTTTTCTAATAGCTTACCAACAACAACGGCTCCATCTTCTGCTGCATTTGCTAAAATTTGACGGATAGGAGCTTGTATAGCACGACGAATGATATCAACTCCAACACGTTGGTCATCATTTTCTGGTTTAATACTATCAAGTGCTTTAGTTGCATATAAAAGAGCCGTACCACCACCAGCAACAATACCTTCTTCGACAGCAGCTCTTGTCGCATGTAATGCATCATCTACACGGTCTTTACGTTCTTTAACCTCAACTTCCGTTGCCCCACCAACTTTAATAACAGCAACACCTCCAGATAATTTTGCTAAACGTTCTTGCAATTTTTCTTTATCATAGTCAGACGTTGCTTGTTCTTCTTGTTGTTTGATTTGTTTACAACGCATTTCAATTGTTGTTTTATCTCCTGCCCCATCGACAATAGTTGTATCTTCTTTTGTCATAGAAACTTTCTTAGCGGACCCCAACATAGAAATATTAACATCTTCTAATTTCATTCCAAGTTCAGAAGAAACAACTTGCCCGTTTGTTAAAATAGCAATATCTTCTAACATAGCCTTACGACGATCACCAAAGCCAGGAGCCTTTACTGCTGCAACTTTCAAACCACCACGTAATTTATTAACAACCAATGTAGCTAAAGCTTCACCTTCTACATCCTCTGCAATAATCAACAAAGGACGTCCAGATTGGACAACCGCTTCCAAAACAGGAATCAATGGTTGTAAATTAGATAACTTTCCGTCATTAATCAAAATATATGGATTTTCCAGCTCTACAGTCATTTTTTCTGGATTCGTAATGAAGTATGGAGACAAGTACCCACGATCAAATTGCATACCCTCAACAACTTCTAATTCTGTTTCCATTCCCTTGGCATCTTCTACTGTAATGACGCCTTCATTTCCAACTTTTTCCATCGCTTGTGCAATATAATCTCCGATAGAACGATCTCCATTTGCTGAAATAGTACCGACTTGAGCAATTTCTTCTGCCGTAGATACTTTCTTTGAGCGAGATTTAACATCTGCAATAACTGCAGAAACCGCTAAATCAATACCCCGTTTTAAATCCATTGGATTCATTCCGGCTGCTACAGCTTTAGAACCTTCTCTGACAATAGCTTGAGCTAAAACTGTTGCTGTTGTAGTCCCATCACCGGCAATATCTGCTGATTTAGAAGCAACTTCTCGAACCATTTGAGCTCCCATATTTTCAAATTTATCTGGCAACTCAATTTCTTTTGCGACAGAAACACCATCTTTCGTAATCTTAGGCGCACCATATGGACGACCAATAACGACATTTCTACCTTTAGGACCTAATGTAACTTTAACCGTATCTGCTAATACATCTACGCCCCTTAACATTTTTGCTCTAGCATCTCCGCCGAACATAATTTCTTTTGCTGGCATAATCTTTCCTTCCTTCCTAGTTCTCTAAAATACCTAAAACGTCACTTTCTCTCATAATTAACAGTTCCTGACCGTCAATTTTTATTTCTGTACCTGACCATTTACCAAACAAAACACGATCTCCCTCTTTCAAAGTCATCGTAACCGTCTTGCCTTCCTCGTCTCTACCGCCTGGACCAACTGCCAAAACAACACCTTGAGAAGGCTTTTCCTTTGCGGTGTCTGGAATAATAATTCCACCTGCTGTTCTATTTTCTTCTTCAATTCTTTGAATGACAACTCGGTCAAGCAATGGTTTGAATTTCATTTTTTTCCCTTTCATACCTATTTAATCAATTCTTTTGCCTTATATACTAAAGGCAGTAGTTATCAAATAGTATGATTTTATTCTTTCGTCAAGAGACCCTTTTAAAAAAAACAAAAAATATTTTTAAAAAGAACCTAGCTTTTTTTTATTTTCTTAAGTACCATAACCCCATTATCTATTCTAGGGAGAAAAAAATGTTAGAAAATATTGAATTTATTATACCTTGTGCAGGAAAAAGTACGCGTAATTATCCACAGTCTAAAGGTATAGCCCACAAATCTTTATTACCTTTTGGGTCAGTACGTCTCATAGATCATGTTTTAAAACAAATTTTCGAAGCTGGTGGTCGCTATATTACCATCGTTTGCTCTAATCAAGAAACAATAGACACTTTTAAAGAGGCTCTTGCTCCTTGTCCAGAGATTGAAGAAACGCTTCGAAAAAAAGGGCGTACTTCAATTGCCGATGCATTAAAATCTACAGAAATTCCTCAAGATGCTCGCATTCAGTACGTTATTCAAAATAGACCACTCGGAACAGCTCACGTTTTAGGTTTAGCTCATCAGTTATCAAAGGATAAACATGCTTGCATGATTTTCCCTGATGATATTTATATTGATAAAAATCCCCATAATGGACATCTAAAGAAAATGTTAGATACCTTTTTAATAGATGAAAAACAAATTCTACTAACAGGTATTTGGCAAGAAGATGTTCGGAACAATGCTATTATAGATAATGGTAGATTAATTGAAAAACCCTTAAATCCGTCTAATAATATAGGGGGCTTTTCTCCCATGATGATTCCCAAGCCTATATTAGATTATATGGAAAGTAAAGTTGAAGGATTAGAAAATGGAACTTTCAAACCCTTCCTTGTCGGAAATGAATGGGTTTATACCGATGGTATCAATCGTTTCTTAGATATGCAAGAAGGGCTCTGTTCTTACGAATTACGTATGTTCTTAAAAGATGAAGAAGATATATATATGGATACTGGTGCTTTACCTTTATATGAACATGCTTTACTCCATTCCCTTCTCTTTTTATCCGTTTACAAAGATAAAAACATGAAATATGTACAAGATATCTTAAGAAAATAAAA
>CASECI010000036.1 GCA_949286465.1 uncultured Alphaproteobacteria bacterium
AGCTAAATCTCAAATGAAAGCCAATAATGTCCATTTGGATGACTATATTGGGTTTGATTTACAAGGAAGAACGCTCGGCGTTATAGGGACGGGGGCGATTGGAAGACATGTTATTAAACTTGCTAACGCCTTTGGAATGAAAATACTTGCCTATGATCCTTATCCAAATGAGCAATTGAAAAAAGACGGAATTCCTTATGTTGATTTATCTACACTCTATCAACAATCAGATATTATTACATTACATTGTCCAGCGACACAGGAAAACACTCATCTTCTGGATAAGGAAGCTTTTTCAAAGATGAAAAAAGGTGTATTGATTGTTAATACAGCTCGCGGTAGCTTGATTGACACAAATAGCTTATATGATGCACTGAAATCAGGACAAGTCGCAGGAGCTGCTTTGGATGTGTTAGAAAATGAGGATATTATTACACATCGAGAAATTTCAACCGATATTGATAAGAGCAGTCATGATTTTTTAATTGATTCCGTTATTAATTTTAAAATGATGCAATTGGATACAACAATTATTACACCTCATATTGCATTTAATTCAATAGACGCTATTAATCGTATCTTGCAAACGACTGTGGACAATATTCAAAGTTATAAGGACGGAAAGATTATTCATTCTGTGATAAAAACTTAAATAGACTGGTTCTTGCTTTTTACGCTTGCAATAAGTAGGCCTTGATTTGAAGAGGAGATATTTTTTGATGCATGATTAAAAGCATCCCAGAATTCTGTACTATTTAGGTGCATTTCTGGAGTCATGTTTTTTTGTGCTATCTCTTTAAAGAAGTTCATCTCTTGAGGAGACATCGCTCTTTTGATATTATTTTGAGTAATTGTAAAACCAGTGAGAGCATTTCCATTAAAATAAGTTGTTCCTGATTTAAAAGCAAAGCCGACGAGTCGATCTGGCTGTTCAACTTCAATGTCTCCTTTGACGACGACAGGTGAAAACGATAATACCTTACTTTGGTTTATATCTTTTACAGTATTAAAAATAGGTTGGATTTTTAAAGAGTCGTTAAATGCCTTTGAAATAAGCCGACTTAATAAAAAGTCGAATTTTAAAGCAGTCCCAATAAAAGGTTTTTCTTCTATATTTTTAGGTAAAAGGTCTGCCTCTTGACAAGCGCGTAAGGCAGCAATTAAAGGTTTTTTTATTTTATCTATATCCTCTTGTGTCATTGCTCTTTCTATGAGTGGGGAATGTTTTGAAGCAACTCGGAAAGATATGATAGGCATTTTGCCATCTAAAGTTTTTTGTTCATTTATTTTTTCTATACGAATACGATAAATAAAATGCGCCTGTTTTAATTCTATCCCAGGAGATTGTCCCAGCAAAAGAGAGATGTTTTGAAGGCGAGCATCTTCTTTTTGAGCTTCGTAAAAGCGGTTTATATCAATCGGAGGTTGAGGAATCCAGGAATATTCTTTATTTTGAGTATGATTTATTTGATTTTGATTTAAGACATGCTTCATATCGGATAGAGCTATTTTAAAGGATTTAACAGTATCATTTAGCCGTGTATTTGGAATAATATGAATTCCTACATAGTCTTTATTTGAGTTGCGCGGGAGCATAATTTGTGCGCCATAAAAAGAAGGTGCTTCACCTGGCGCAGGATGAGATACTTTTAAGATAATTTGCTTCGTTAGAGCCGAGATTTGAGAAAAATCATGTGCGGCTTGTTTGTCTTTTATGACTTCAGAGAGTAGCTGCGTTAAAAAAAGTTGGTCTTCTTGAGAGGTGTTGCGAGCAAATTTAAAAGGGTGAAGTAAGGGTGAGATCGTTTTTTCAATATTGGGTAAATTAATTTTTTCCTCGGAAGGAGTTTCTGCGTTGGCGGCCGTTCCACTAAAAAGCAGAGCTGTTGCAGCAGATAAAGATAAGATTTTCTTTTTTAATCCCATTTAGACCTCCTTTTTTATTATACACAAAAAAGCTCTTTGTATCAAGAAAAGAGAAGTCATTGACATAAAAAAAAGAGGATTTCTCCTCTTTTTTTACCAATCGCAACGTCCGCCACGACCACCTCTCGGGGGAAGAGGTCTTCGATAGTGAAAGTCTCTTCTTGGAGCGCTAATTCTTGGCCGAGGAGGTCTATAATAACGATATCTAGGATAAACATAATAACGCGGCTGAGGTACAACATAAACTGGAGGCGGTACAATAACAGGGGCTTGTTGTATAACGATAGGTTCTGGTTGAACAACAATAGGTGCCGTTGGAGCGACAACAGTTGGGGCAATATATGTAACAGGAGGTGTGAGTAAACGTACAGTTTCTCCCGCAAGATGTACAATATCAGCAGCTAAACGAACCCCATTATCTCTATGAGGCCCATGAGCTTGTGCAGAAAAAGGCATTAAAGCAGCCAATGATAAGAAACTTGTTAATAATAATAAATTTTCTTTTTTCATAAAAGACTCCTTCCAACATCAATAAGATAAAGGATAATCCTTTTTTGGGAAAAGTCAAATCGTGACAAGGAAAGAAAGTCGTAAAAAGTAAAAAAAGTTATGGTGGGCGCGCAGAGACTCGAACTCTGGGCCCGCTGATTAAGAGTCAGCTGCTCTACCAACTGAGCTACGCGCCCACAACTGGATTCTTCTTATACATGAACTTTTATAGAAAATCAAATTATTTTTTATAAATGCACACTTTATAAAAAAAAAGAACCAGTTTAAAACTGGTTCTTTTCTCCCCATGGTTGGTTAAAATACTAACTTTAAGTTAGCTCCAACCGTATATTCATCTGCATCGTCTTCAGGAGCAATAATGCCTCCTTGTAAACTAATGACAACATTTTGAGATGCGTAAAAATCAGCTGACGCAGCATATGTAGTATGTTGATCTTCTACATTTTCTAAATGGAGGTCAAAGCCAAGATATTGATTCGCATCTATGTAAATACCAGGACGTACAACGTAATAATCTCCTGCATCTTCTTCAGACCATAAACTAGAAACATAAGACATCCGAATATAAGGAGTGACGTTTTGAACTTTTGTCCCAAAACTTACAAACGGAGCAATGTATGAATAGCGCGCATCAATTTCTTTGTCTCCTTTAGGTTTGTAAGATGCCTTATAAATTCTGCCGTCAATACCCATCTTCATATCTAGGAAGTTTGTTTTAACAAGATGATATTGTAATCCTAATTCTGCTCCATAGGTTTTAAGCTTATCTTTGCTACGATCACCCTTTAACTGGTCATAATCAACTTGTAAAGAGAAAGATAAACGGTCTGTTAATCCGTATGAAAAGCGCTGTGATACATCCCACCCAGTTAATTTTTCTTCTCCAGTATCTTTGTCTTTTGGAACAATAACGTACTGACCATTTGTATCAGACATAAATTGACCTTGACCTAATTGATACATCGGATTAGCAGCTCTATACTTATTGGAAATATATTGCTCTTGTGCAGAATCGTCTAAAGGGCGATAAGTATCTCTTGGAATGGGTTGACGATAAACTGGTTGGGCATACATGGGACGTGGTGAATACACAGGTTCTGCATACTGGGCATATGATAAAGAGGCTATGCTACAAAGAAATGTTGAAAGTAAAATGATTTTTTTCATGATTTCTCCTTTTTTAAAAGTACATACATATTAATGTATTTCTGAAAAATTAATAATTACTTAAAGAAAATAGAAAAATATTGACAAAAAGACAAATCTCAGATTATACTTATTTTAAATAAAGGTAGGAGGAAATGAATGTTTAAACAAAAATTATTAAGTCTTTCTTTAATCGCGGCAACTTTAGTGAGCGCAACGATAATTGCTAAAGAAAAAGAAGGTCTCACAAATCAACCTCTTGATGAGAAAAAAAGAATACAAAATAATGTTTTTCCACAAAATAGAGCCTTAACGACAGAACAAAAAGAGCTACTCCTAAAGAATTTAGAAAAATCAAAACGTCTTGTGGATATTGCTTGTCGGAAAGCGATTTTAAAAATGGAACGAGATGAACTGAAAAAGATTAAACGATCTAAACGTGAATATACACGCGCTATTCGTCAATTAGATCGTGCGAAAAAAAGAGGCGGTTTATCTGAAACGGATCTCTTTGTTATGACTGATAATATAAAAAGAGCAGAAGAGTATGTAAAATTATATGAAGAGAATCTTGATAAAACGATTCAAAGAAGACGTGGAGAAATTATTCAGGAATATCATAAGGATCTTGTTATGTTAGATAAAATGATTAAGGATGTGCAAAAAGGGCAGTTCCCTAAAATTGTCATACACCAATCTTATCAAACACGAGGCATCGCTCAGAAATGTAGAGAGTAATAAAAAAACCGCTTAAAGCGGTTTTTTTTATTAACCTTGACGGGCTTTATACCGAGGGTTTTTCTTGTTAATAACAAAGACGCGACCTTTACGGCGAACAATTTTATTATCTTTATCGCGTTTCATAATCGCTTTTAAAGAATTAACGATTTTCATAATAACACCTTTACTTTCTGCAATAACTATACTGAAACTGAAGGCACACTATATATGCATTTTAATAAGTTGTCAATAAAAATCTTTATTTTTCAAAGATTCCAACAAGCTCCAGATGAGAAGAAAAAATAAATTGGTCAACTGGTGTTATTTGGACTAAGCGATATCCTCCGTTTATCAAAGTTCTTGCGTCTCTGGCAAAAGTGGAAGGATTACATGAAACCATAACGATTTTTGGGACATTTGAGAGAGCTAAATTTTGACATAAAGCGTGAGCACCCGAACGTGCGGGATCAAGAACAATCGTGTCAGCGGCATTTAACTCTTCTATTGAAAGCGGATTCCTAAACAAGTCTCTGACTTCAGCAGAGATTCCCTTACGTTGTAAAAAGGCGATTGCTTCTGTTGTGATATCGAAACCTTTTACTTTTATTCCTGCTTGATGTATGGGAATAGTAAAAGTGCCGAGGCCACAAAATAAATCAAATACTTTATGAGCGTTTTTAAGATTTTCTAAAACGAGTCGAACTAAAGTTTCTTCTCCCATGACGGATGGCTGTAAAAAGACATGTGACGGAGTGGATAGTTGAACAGCTTGAAAAATAATTTCTCCGTTGAAGACAAAACGAACGACTGGATTTTTTTGACAAAAGAAAGAAATCTCTTCTAATGTATTGACATCAAGAAATTTTTTCTTTTTTTTCTTGTCTTTTTGGGGAGCCATGGAAAAAGAAATATCAGCTCCGATGTCCGTCATAAGAACGGATACTTTCCCAGAATTGCCGATTTTTTGAGATAATTCTTTAAGCGGAAGAATTAAATCCTCTAACTCGGGAACTAATAAGCGACATTGAGTAATATCGATTAATTGATGACTTTTCTTTTTGTTGAAGCCAAAACAATGAGAATTGTACGTAAACGTAACACGTCGTCTTGTTTTATCAGGGATAGAAATAATGGGATTGATATGACATTGGATAGCTTTATGTGCGAGAGCTTCCTTTATTTTGTTCATTTTCATTTTTAGGTATTCATCAAAAGGAATATCTTGATATTCACATCCTCCACACAGACCAAAAAAAGGGCATATTTCTGACATTTCTTTACCTATCCTTTTAAGAGGGTAACGATTTTCTAAGACTTTGTAAAGAGCTTTCCTTTAAAAGACAATTAATTAGCCAAAAAGTGATTGACGATTTTAACAAAAATGCTAATGTATTAGGGAAAGAAAGGAAAACAAATGAATTCAGAACAAAATTTAACGCCTAATTTAGATCAACGTGCTATTCGTATTGAAAAATTAAAGAAATTAGAGGAAATGGGTATTAATGCCTATCCTCATATTTACCAACCGACAGATACATCTAAAGAATTGAATAAGAAATATGTACAACTCGCTAATGATACGCAAACGCAAGATGTCGTGAAAGTAGCAGGACGTATTAAGGCTATTCGTAATTCCGGAATGTTTATGGACCTGTACGATGAGACAGGAAAAATACAGGTTTTTTGTTCATTAGAAAATTTACCTCAATCGGAAAAAGATATAATAGCCTTGCTTGATGTCGGGGACATTTTAGGCGTAGAAGGAACTGTTCGTCGGACAAAGCGAGGTGAGTTGTCTGTTGCAGCTCAAAAACTGACAGTCCTTAGTAAATCCTTACTTCCTTTGCCTGAAAAATTTCATGGTCTTCAAGATCAAGATACGAAATATCGGCGCCGTTATTTGGATATGATTACTAATCCGGAAAGTAAAGAAACACTCATTAAAAGGTCTCAAATTATAACGGCTATTCGAGAATACTTAAATAGTTTAGGCTTTTTAGAGGTGGAAACACCCATTCTTCATCCTATATTAGGCGGTGCAAGTGCTAAACCCTTTATCACACATCATAATACCCTTGACATGGACTTGTATTTAAGAATTGCACCCGAGCTTTATTTAAAACGCTTAATTATCGGAGGAATGCCGGCCGTTTATGAAATTGGGCGTAATTTTAGAAATGAGGGAATGGATACGCGGCATAACCCTGAGTTTACGATGATGGAACTCTATTGGGTCTATAAGGATTACAATGATATGATGACCTTACTAGAAAAAATGGTTGAATATGTAGCCTTAAAAGTTTTAGGAACAACAGAAGTCGAATTTGAAGGGAAAAAATTAAATTTTAAAGGGCCGTGGCCTCGTCGTAGTATGCTAGATTTAGTAAAAGAGGCGACAGGAATTGATTTTAACACGATAGAGACGAATCAAGAAGCTGTTCAAAAAGCAAAAGAGCTTCATGTTGAAGTTCCGGAAAATGCTTCTTGGGGACATGTTGTCGAACTTGTTTTTGAGGCAAAATGTGAACAGAACTTAATTCAACCTATTCATGTTATAGATCATCCTAAGGATATTTCTCCATTAACAAAAGAACATCGTGCTAATAAAAGATTAGTTGAGCGCTTTGAGAGTTTCTGTAATACTTGGGAAATATCTAATGCTTATACAGAGCTGACGAATCCGTTAGATCAAAGAGCTCGATTGGAAGAACAAGTTAAGGCAAGAGAAGCAGGGGATGAAGAAGCTCAAATGTTTGATGATGAATTTGTGATGGCATTAGAGCATGGTATGCCTCCAACAGGAGGGTTAGGCGTTGGGATTGATCGGTTAGTTATGTTGTTAACAAATTCTCCATCTATTAGAGATGTTCTAGCTTTCCCAACAATGCGTAATAAATAAAGGAGAGGAAAATGGTAAAAAAAGAAGAAACTAAAAAGGAACAATCAGATAAAAAGGGGAAGAATCCTAATATTGATTGGTCTAAAGTAAAAAAAATAGGGGGAAAAACGAAGAAATTTTTACTCCGATTTAAGGATGTAAAAGAGCCTATTTTAACATCTAAATTAGGACCTGCTTTACAAACGAGAGTTGATATAGTTTACTTAATCGGTCTTGTTATACTTGGCGTATATGCTTTGGTTGCATTATTCCACTTTCCAAATATTTCCGCCATGTTCGGGGGCCTCATTTCTGTTTTTGTTATTTTTGTTGTCTTTCGGATGTTATGCGAGATTTTGGCAACATCGGGAAAGAAATAAATTGAAGAGAATTAAAAAAAGGCTCTGTTTTAAACAGAGCCTTTTTTCATCAGATAATGTTATCGCATCGCATAAGGAGCAATTGCTAGAACAAAAACAGACAAGACACAAGCAATACTCATTAATTTATTGTTTGATAACCAAGAAGCAAAATCGTCCATCATAGTACCCTCCATTTAAAATGAACACTTAAATATCTTATGAATTAAGAATATAAAAGTCAAATTAAAATTTATTATTGTGTAGATGTCCCAGGCTGGTGAGGCGTACCTCCTGTACTTGGGTCAGACACTTCGTCAATAGATAAACATTTTTCGTTTTTACAAACACTGATTATCTGATCTGAAAGATAACATAATGTATTGTCCGAATACGAAGCACAATTTGATACCGGTCCGTTTACTTCTGGAGCCCCTACTAAATCTAAACAAGCGCCATAATGACATACTCCAAATATAGAAGGAGATACATAACATGGTGTTCCTTCTGGGTAAATGTTACAGCTCGGCGTAAGAATGCATGATTTTCTGTCGCTAGAAGGTATATACGAAGGATTACATACTTGGCAAGTACAGTCATCATTGTAAGCACTACAATTAGCAATTGTTGCACAAGTGCATTCACCATCTACATATATTTGATTTTCATTACAATATACAGAACAATCATCTGAATAATAATTGCTATCGCACGTACAGACACCATCAGAGCAAGTACCATGTCCGGAACAGTCTATCCCATAGCACGTATCTATGGTTTCACAATTTGTTCCTAAATAGCCTGCATTACACGTACAAACACCTTCTAAACACGTACCGTGCCCAGAGCAGTCTATTCCATAGCATGTGTCAACTATGTCGCAGAATTCACCTGTATATCCATTGTTACAGATACATTTTTTTTCTGCCACATTATAATAACCGTAATGACAGTTTACTGTAATTTCAGAACAATTATCGCCCCCAAAACCTTCT
>CASECI010000037.1 GCA_949286465.1 uncultured Alphaproteobacteria bacterium
GGTTCTGTGCCGTTTGTTTGAATCTTATTTTTATAGAAGGCAACAATAAAATGGGCTTCAAAGCCTTACAAATGGTTGCATTTTCATTTTTAGAAATAAAGGACACAATCACATTTAAATGAGTGCTTGTTCTTGTCTTTAAGATATAGAGGCATAACAGAATATATGTGATATGAAAGACTATTTACATAAGAATGAAAAATCATATTCTTTATTAATATCTATATTGGGATTAGTTAACGCATCCTCCATTTCTTCTAAAATCATTTCAAGTTTTTCTATTTTGCTAGAAGTCTTTACGGTTTTATATATTTTGTTATTTCTGTAACAATTAAAACCTTGTTCTAGATTTCCAGAGGCAAATAGATTTTCTTGTTTATCAAAAAATTCAAAAGAAGGAAAAATTTCATTATTGTTAAATGTCCATTGCTTTTTACCATTTTTATAATACATAGTACTTTTTCCTTGGATGCCATTTTCCCATTTAGATTGACTTTTAATGCTGTGAGTATCTTGCCAGTATGTTTTATTAGTTCCATGTAATTGGTTATTTTTCATTGAAAATTCCATAATGGGATACCCGTCTGGACCATATAAAACGGTTTTACCATCCCTTTGTCCCATTTTATAATTTATAGTCATTAATAATGAGCCGTCTTCTTGATATCTTCTTAATTCGCCATTTTCTTTCCCATTTGTAAGGGGAATCTCTGTTTTTAGTGCTCCATTAGGATAATATTCTTTTTTGACTTCTGTTTTTGCTAAGGCATTATTTGTGGCTAACAATAATAATATCAATAAAGTTATTAATTTTTTCATTTTTTATTCCTTCCTTTTGATTTTAATATACAAAAATTATCCGATAAAGACAAAATAAAAAGTTTATATACTCCATAACTGCGCCTCAAGAAGAGATAATATAAACTCTTTCTTTAAGCTTGAAACAGAAAAGATGGTCTTATAATATTATTATATAAATTTAAGGAGTTTTGTTATGATACCAAATTACCAAGTTTTTATGTTGCCTGTTTTAAAAGCGGCCTCTCATGGAACAGTTAATATTGCAGATGTTGTGAAAAATATTGCAGATGAGATGAATATCTCTGACGAAGATAGAAAAATTAAAATATCTAGTGGTAGTTCTTTATTATACGGGCGTATCTCTTGGGCTAAGGCCTATCTTTTGCAAGCGGGCTATTAGAAAGTGTAGGTAGAGGGCAGTTTGTTGCAACGGCAGAGGGTCTATCTCTTTTAGCAAAGAATCCAAAAGAGATAAATAATAAAATTTTAGAAAAATATCCAAGTTTTAATGCATTTAAAAAAAGAAGCAAAAAAACAAAGGAAAAATCGTCTAGCTCTTCTGATACTTCTGACTTAGATGAGCTCTCACCCGAAGAGGCTATTCATCAATCACTAGAGAATTTAAATTCATCTTTAGCGAGTGAGCTGATTAATCGAATTCTTAAAGCAAATCCTACTTTTTTTGAGAATCTAATAATTAAATTGCTTATAGCTATGGGATATAGCAATAACACAGATGAAGGTTGGGAACATACAGGCAAAACCGGCGATGATGGCATAGATGGTGTTATTAACCAAGATGTTTTAGGGGTTGATAAAATTTATATTCAAGCTAAAAGATATGCTGACAATCACTCGGTTACTGCTGCTGATTTAAGAAATTTTATCGGAGCATTAGATATGTGTAGAGCAGTAAAGGGTGTTTTTGTTACAACTTCTAGCTTTACAAATGATGCTAAAAATACCGTTAAAAAAGCATCAAAAAATATTGTACTTATTGATGGTAATCAATTAACGCAATTGATGATTAAATATAGTGTTGGATGTAAGGTCAAAGAAACAATTTATATACAAAAAATAGATGAAGATTTCTTTGAAGAAATGTGATTTTTTCGAATTAGATTTAACTTCATCGACTGCGTGCAAATAAAAAATATAAATGCACGTATTAAATTATATTTACCATCGTGTTGCTGATTATAGAGCCGTATTTTAAGAGTGCTATAGGAGGGTAAGATTTTTTTGAAAAGGGTTGTTATTATATGACTTCTATTAACTTATAAGAACGACTTCCCATTTTTAAGTTTTCCATTGCCGTTAATTGATGTAAGCCCTCTCGAGATTCAATACGTTCTTTTAAGTCATGTAGTTCATTTTCAGGTAATTTGTAAACTAAATCAATGGAAGCCTGATCAATTGCTAGAATATCAGTAGAAGCTAATATCCCTATATCTCGAGCCTTAGGAAGAGCAGCGGAGACGCCAGCACAGTCACAATCAACAGACATATTGCGTAGTACATTGATATATGCAATATGAGGTTTAAAATAATCGATAGTTGCTTTTGCTGATTCCGCCATATTTTCCATGAAGGGTTTTCCCGAAAGCCATTTACTGTAATCTTGATTATCTGGGGCAACATGAATCATTTTCTTTCCTACCTGACCATCAGCACATCCAATGGCAATATTTTTCATAGAACCACCGAATCCGCCCATAGCATGGCCTTTGAAATGTGTTAGGACAACCATGGAATCATAATCCAACATGTGTTTACCGACTGACATGGTTTTGAAATGTTTGCCACCTTTGACTGGAATCATGACAGCCCCATCTTCATCCATAATATCAACAGGGCAAAAATCCCACCCATTTACTTTTAATGTCTGACGATGTTTTTCTGTCGTGTCTCTGTCTCCAACATATAAGGTATTTGTTTCTACCAGAGTGCTATTTGGAATATTTTCTTGTAAGGCTTTGACCATATTTCGAGGAATGATATTGGGTCCATGTTGCTCTCCAGAGTGCCATTTAATGGCTACTTTGCCCGTGATGTTTTGATTAACTTTGCGATACAGTTTTAATAAACCATCTGGACTAATATCACGCGTGAAATAAACTGTGGAACGTGCAGGTATTTGTCCTTCTTTTTCCGGAGCTGTTGCCATTAAAGAGCCGACTTTTCCCAGTGTCCCAAGCAACACTAAACTGGAGGATAATTTTAAAAAATCTCTACGTTTCATTTTTCAAATCTCCTTTTGTTTATCCTACAAAAAGCATAGCACTTAAAGTTAACTTTAAGTCAAGAAATTTTTTCATTTTTTGTATAGCAGTCAATGAACTGGATAAAGCAAGCGGATAATTTTTATTTCTTTTAAAAAGTGAAACAGAACATTATGACAGAAGGTAAATAAGCAGTTTGTTGACAAAAGGGTCATTAATGGATAAACTTTTTTTATGCGATATATTTTATTTATTTTATTGGGAATGATTTGTTCTTTGGCACATGCCGAAGAGACATTTAAAAATCCTATTTTTTACCAACCTTTGAAAAGTTGGGCGCATGGCTTTAGAAGTACAATATACTTGACCCCGACAACAAAGCGAATTGTTGGAGACGGATATAATACGTTGATAGAAGGGTGTACCCTGATTGAAGATACGGGGTCCAGTATTATATTGGGTTGTCCCCATTATGCCGGGACGATGTATAATCGGTATGTCAATGTCGGCAATCCAAATCGAGCCCAAAGAAAAGCAATGATGGGAGAAGATTGGAAGCCTTACTGTGGAATGTATGCGATATACAGTTTGGATTTGGAGCGTGTTAAAGCAGGTCAAGATAATTCGGAATACCTTGAGACACAGGAACTGCCGGATGAAAGTTGCGGCCCGGCAGAACCTGATTTTAAACCTTAATAACGACTGTCAATAGCTGCTTCAATCAGCCATTGCTTGATTTGTTCATTCCTTTTGTCTTGAACATCACCGCGCTCCGATTGCTGTGCAGCGTTTATATAATCACCATTCCTTAAATAACTAAAAAATTTGGGCCAATGGCTCGGTTCAGAATCAAAATTCGGATTACCCAAATTGTATTGCATATCCATAACTGCCAATTTGGCCCCTTCGGGAAGCGAGTCGAAATCTATACCTTCTGTTCTCATTTTAGCTTTTAATATTGGCATCTCGCGAGCCAAGTATCGTTCAGCCTCTTGTTGTACATATTCCGCATCGACCATAACGTCTTTAAACCGAGATAAAAGTGGATCACTTCGTTGATTATCGGCAGAAAAATTAAAAACAATTTGTTTGCCCGGCGTTCCTTTAACGGCAATAGCTAAATCACGAGCTTCGCTTAACTCTTGAAAAAGGGCTTCTTTTTCTTTTGCCGTCAAGGGTTGCCCGCCGATTGTCTTGAAAGGTGTATTGACAAAATCCTTTTCGTTATTAATGTTATTTCCGATCCCGATTGTTATTTTCCCTTTTGTATCAATATAAGGTGATGTTTCAGCCCCTTCAAAATCTTTTAAGAAATCGGCCAGCCGTGAAACGAGCTTCTCTTGTTCATTAGAAAGGTTTTGTATTTCTTCATCCGGTACATCCGCAGAAGCTTCAAACGGAATGATTTCACACCGACAATTTGGATGAAAAGGCGGTTCGGGTGCTTCTCCTGCCGGGAAGATTCCGCCGACACAAGCATCACATTCTCCGGATGTTAAAATTTCATACTGTTGGGGTAGCTTTTTAATTTTCTTGGGTTGTTTGGGTGGCGGATCCGGTGGCAGATCGTCATCATCATCTGGTGGCTGAACAGAAACTTTTTTTCGACGATATAACACGTTGGGTAAATTAATCATTTTTTCTCCTTTCATAAAAAAAAGCCTGCTTGACACAGGCAAACAGGCATAAAAAAACGGGTGCAATGCACCCGGATAACTTTTCCCTTTATACCACAAACGCATAAAAAAGTCAAGTTTTGATTGCATCTTTATTAAAGAAGTGGCAAGGTATGTCTTGGGGATTTTAATGAATAAAGTCATGTCTTTTTTAAATCAACACACGTTGGTCGGATGGGCGATACTCAGCCTGTTAACGATGAGCATCGTCGGCGGATTGGTTCTATTAAAACTGCCGGCCGCTTTTTTAATCGGTGCCATTATCGGCGGGCTTATATTTGCAATAATGGGAAGTCCTCTACGTATTCCCAATCGAGTGTTCGTTGTAGCGCAAAGTTTGTTGGGATGTATGATTGCGCGCGTTTTTTCTGTGTCCGTTTTGGAAAACATTGCCGCGCATTGGATTTTAGTGTTCATCAGTGTTTTATCCGTTTTGGGATGCAGCTTTCTCGTCGGATTATTTTTGCAAAAACGGCAAATTCTGCCGGGTAGTACTGCGATTTGGGGGTCTTGGCCGGGAGCCGCTTCCGTAATGTCGATTATGGCAGAAGCCTATGGCGCGGACATTCGTTTGGTGGCGTTGATGCAGTATTTAAGAGTCGTGATGGTCGCTGTGTTGGCATCTGTTGTGGCATTAAGCGTTGGCAGTTCTTCATCAACGGCTTCTTTGATTTCTTTTCCTCCTGTCATGTGGCATCAGTTAATAGGGACATTGTTGATGGCAGGCATCTGTACATGGGTCGCTTTACGAACAAAAATTCCTGCGGGTCCGATGTTATTAACAATGGGTATCGGCGCTGTTTTAAACAACTTAGGATGGATACAAATTGAATTACCACCGGTTTTGTTGCTCATCACTTATGCGTTAATTGGTTGGACAATCGGGTTAAAATTTACCAAATCCGTTTTCATGTATGCGTTGGCTGTCTTACCGAAATTAATCGCCGTTATAGCATTATTATTGGGGATGTGCGGATGTATTGCACTGGCTTTGGTTGAATTTGCCGGTGTTTCTCCGTTGACAGCTTATTTGGCAACGAGCCCAGGAGGTGCTGATTCAATCGCTATTATTGCTGCTTCAGTACCAGTTGATGTGGCTTTTGTTATGTCGGTTCAGCTGATGCGTTTCATTTCAGTATTACTGATGGGCCCCATTGTCAGCAGAATAATGGCTGTTCATGTTCGCAAACAGACGGATTTAAAATCTTGATTGAACTTTTAAGCTGTCATAAAATTTTCATATAGATTTTGCTTTCCTTCTATTCAAAAAGTGTGTTATAGTCACTTTGTTTGTTATTAACGTTAAGAAAGGATAAAGTAATGACAATGCGTGTTGCAATTAACGGTTTTGGTCGTATTGGTAGATTGGTTTTCCAAGCGATTACAGAACGTGGTTTATTAGGCAAAGAAATTGATGTTGTTGCTGTTGTTGATATGTCAACAGATGCAAAATATTTTGCTTATCAATTAAAATATGATTCAGTCCATGGTCGTATGAATGCAGATTTTTCAACAAAGAAGTCTGATCCTTCTTTAGAAAATGATGATATTTTAGTTGTTAATGGTCATGAAGTTCGTTGCTTAATGGCACAAAAAGAATTGTCTTCCATGCCATGGAAAGAATTGAATATTGATTATGTTATCGAATCAACAGGTTTGTTTACAGATTCTGAAAAAGCTAAAGGTCACTTAGAAGCGGGGGCTAAGAGAGTTGTTATTTCTGCTCCTGGTAAAGGTGATGTTAAAACAATGGTTTATGGGGTTAATGAACAAGAGTTCGATCCAGCTGTTCATAAAATTGTATCAAATGCCTCTTGTACAACGAACTGCCTTGCTCCATTAGTTCATGTTTTGTTAAAAGAAGGAATTGGTGTTGAAAATGGTTTGATGACAACAATTCATGCTTATACAGCAACACAAAAGACAGTTGATGGTCCTTCTAAGAAAGATTGGCGTGGTGGTCGTGCAGCAGCTATTAACACAATTCCATCTTCAACAGGTGCTGCAAAGGCTGTTGGTGAAGTATTACCAAGTGTTAAAGGTAAATTAACAGGTATGTCATTCCGTGTGGCAGTTGCTGATGTATCAGTTGTTGACTTAACATTTAATGCAGCAAGAGATACAAGCATTGAAGAGATTGATGCGTTGATGAAAAAAGCATCTGAAACATATTTAAAAGATACGCTTGGATATACAGATGAAGAATTAGTTTCTTCTGATTTCATTCATGATCCAAGAGCTTCTATTTATGACTCTCTTGCCACAGTTAAGAATAACTTAAAGGGTGAAAAACGCTTATTTAAGATTGTTTCTTGGTATGATAATGAATGGGGTTATTCAAACGCCTTAGTTCGTATGATCCAACATATGGGTCGTAAAGAAGGATTGATTTAATCTGATGAATAAAGGAAGCCTCAGTTTAAAACTGAGGCTTTTTTTATATTTTATCGATATCTTTTTTAAGATCGCAAGCTTCATCTTTTAATGCTTCTAGATGGTAATGATCAACAACATGTTTTAGTTTTGAAAAGAAGCCATTTTCGATTGCAGTAATAGATCCCCAAAGAGCAGCGACAGATACGACAATTGTTAAGACTGTTTCCATTAATTCTAAGAAATCGCGCCACTTAGGTTTGTGATAAAATTCTTCAGCCATAAAAATCTCCTTTTCAAAGAAATAGAGTAAAAATGGCATTAAATCAACACAACAAAAGTCTATAAAAGTTATTTTGGTAATGAGGCGATTTTTTGAGCAATATGTTGTGCGAGTTTTTGAATGAGTTTGCTCTGAGCATTCACATAATCAAGATAAGAATCAGCTAACGGCTCATTGAGAGAGATTTGATAGCGTCCGATAAGATCGCCATTTTCATTGATTAAAGAGTACCAAGCCTCTAAAGAAGCAGATTGATTAAAAATACCGTCCATATGATTAATTTCTACAAAGATCGTATAATTAAATTTTTCTCGTGCTTGATTTTTGGGTTTTACGGAAGCTTTTGGAAGAAGAGAGTTTAAATCATCGACAAGTGTCCGTTGAATCAGAGACGATAAAGGTTCTGCCCAGCGGTTAATTTCCGAGATTCTGATTTCAATTGCATTTTCATCTTTTAAAACAATTTGAGGTTTATCCAAATACCGTGCAATTCGAGCTTCTTCAACACCGATACTGACAGTCGTTGTGCTAACGGCTTTTTCCGACGGAATGCTTTTTAATGTATAAAATTGAGATGGCTTACTTGTTCCGAAACAAGCGGATAATAGCAGAGCAAAACATAAATAAATAAAATTTTTCATTAATATCCTCCTTTACCTTTTAAGAGCGCTTCAGGATGTCGTTCAATATAATCTGTTAGATTACGTAAAGATTTAGCGGCATCGGAAATATCATAAAGCGTTTGATTTAGATTATTTAAAGTTTCTCCAGCTTGAGAAGTATTCTGATGAATAATATTGTTTAAATTTTTAGAAATTTCGACCCATTGAGGAAGAATTTGAGGTAGTTTATTTTCTAGTTCACTTAAAATAGCATTTAAGCGCAGGATAGTTTCTCTAAATGGAAGGCTCTGAATCCCACGAGAGAGCTCTCCCAGAGGAGATAAAACAGTCGGAATTTCTAAGATATTTTTATCTTTAGGATTATTGTTGAGGCGAATAGGCGTATCGGGAAGCATTTCAAGTTCAATCATAAGCTGTCCTGTTAAGTAACTTTGTGTTGTGAGCCGAGCACGTAATCCTTTTTTAATAAAATCATCTAGAACGGTCTGTTTGTAATAGTATTCTTTTGATGTGACTTTTAAATCCTGAGAAGAATCTAATTTGGCATAAACAGGGATACTGAATTCTAAATTATCAACTCCTGCAATAAGTTCGATTTTGGAAACTTTCCCGATTTGAACGCCTTTAAATACGACGGGAGACCCTACATTAAGACCTTTAACAGATTCAGAAAAATACATAACCACGATAGTATCATCATTTGTAAAATATTTATCAGCTAAAAATTTTCCAATGATACTGAAGAACATTAGAAAACCAATGACGACAAATAGTCCGATTCTTTTTTTGTTTGGTTCTTTATGCATGAGAAGTTCCTCCACGAGTTAAGAAATTATATACCGTTGCGTTAGGTGGATTTTTTAATAAGTCTTTTGGATTTCCTCTAGCTGAGATGCCTTTTGTTTCTGTGTCCAAAAAGATAGAGTTTGTTCCAATATCAAAGATAGAATTTAATTCATGCGTGACAACGACGAAGGTTGTTCCTAAAGACTGATTAAGATCAATAATTAAATCATCTAGAAGTTTCGAGCTAATTGGATCTAATCCAGCAGAAGGTTCATCGAAATAAACGATATCAGGATCAAGAGCCAATGCACGAGCTAAACCGGCTCTTTTTTTCATACCACCGCTAATTTCAGCAGGGTAAAAATCTTCGAAACCTTTAAGCCCGACTAAGGCTAATTTTAAAGAGATAAGTTCCTGAATTGTTTTTTCTGAATAATCTGTATATTGTTGCAACGGCAGAGCAATATTTTCTGCGAGGGTCATCGAGCTAAATAAAGCACCACTTTGATAGAGAATTCCACATTTTTGCATTATTTCTAGTTTCTGCTCAAGAGGAGCGTGTACAAAATCAACATCATTAATGAATATTTTTCCATTGATAGGTTGTACTAAGCCTGTTAAAGCACGTAGTAGGCTTGTTTTTCCTCCGCCGCTTGCTCCCATGATAATAAAAATATCATGCTGATTAACAGTAAAGCTAATATCATTGAGTAAAATAAATTTATCATACCCGATTGTTAAATGAGAAGCATTAATTTGAACATGATTCGTCATATACCTAACACTCCTAAAATCCAAGTAATAATACCTGTTATAACAATCATCCATACGATAGCGCTTACCACGGCTTTTGTTGTTGATAGACCGACACTATTTGCTGTTCGGCCAGTTTTAATGCCATAGTAGCAACCGCAAATAGCAATAATTGCGCCAAAGACGAAGCCATGGAAAGTTCCGACAAGGAAGTTTTTAAGTGTAAATGCTTTAATAGTGTAAGACCAGTATTCTTGAGGCGCAATATCTAGCATGAAGACACCGACAGCAGCACCTCCGAGTATCCCCATAATGTCAGACCACATCGTTAAAAGAGGCATGATGAGAACAAGAGCAAGAATCCGAGGGAGGACTAAAAAATCAATATGAGGAATTCCCATTGTTTTTAATGCATCTAATTCTTCATTGACTTGCATAGTGCCTATTTCGGCTGCATAAGAAGCTCCTGTTCGACCGGCCATAATAATGCCACACATAATAGCGCCCATGATTCGTGTCATTCCAATAGAAACTAAACTAGCAACATAGATTTCTGCTCCGAAGAGTTTTAATTGAAGCGCTCCGACAAAAGCTAAAATTAACCCAACCATAAAGCTGATTAAAGAAACAATCCCAATAGCTTTAGGTCCACAATTATCTAAGGCAAACCAGAAATCAATTTTTCGCATAATAGCCGTTCCAGCGATTAATCGACCGATTGATTTCAGGATATCTGTTAAAAAAGATACTCCTATTCGAATGCTTTGAATAAGGATAAGGACATTTTGACCAACTAAGGTAAAAAAATCGGATTCTTTATTTTGAGTGATAGGAGGCTTCCTATCTACAGATAAGGCCAGAGAAAGTAGCTTTTGTAGATCCTTAGGTAATGTTGTTATGTTAATTGTGATTTTATTTTTTTGAGCATAGAGAAATATATCATATAAAATAACAACTAAAGAAGAATCCCACTTTTGAAGAAGAGATGTATTAAAAGATATTTTTTTTAAAGTTTTTTTGTGAAGAAAATGGTTTAATTTTTGAGTCGTTTTTAAATCGTCATATCCAATAAAATCACCCGTTAGAGTTAGGAGCAGGTGATTTTTTTCCAGAGAAAAAGATAAACTACTTTCCATTTAATCCTCATTTTGAAAGGATTTTTAGTGTAGGCGAAGGAGGGCTAAAAAGTCAATAGAAAAGGGGCATTATTTTAAAGTTTTTGGAAGAAATTTTTTTTTATTCACAAAAACATAAAAGAATATGCCCCTCTTTTTTTATGATAAAGAATAAGCTGTTTCAAAAGCAGATCGAATGGCTGCTTCGATTTGTCCTGGATGATTTGCATCTCCAATAACAAATGTGCGCGGACAGAAGGATGTACAATCTTTTTCAAGCGTATTAACAGATTTAACACCAATCGCTAACACAACAGCATCTACGGGTTCTTTTTCTATTGTGTGAGAAATGAGATTTTCCAAAATCACTTCTTTGTCTGTTATTTCTATCAATTGATGAGAAGGGAGCGATTTGATTTTATATGGTTTTAATTTATCCATAGCATCCAGATAGTGTTGAACATAAACACCTTTTCCAATCGCATCATTTTTTTCTACGATCGTTAGATTATTTCCTTTTTGACAGAGAAATTCTGCTGTTTCAAGTCCACTTGAACCAGAGCCAATGAGAGCAATTTTTTTGTTCTCTAATAAGACATCTCCCTTCAGAACTTGGTCAAGTGTGTAAACTGTAGGTAAGGAAACTCCTTTAATAGCGGTTGGTCTTAGTTGTTCTGCTCCTGTTGCAATAAAGATTGCATACGGGTTGTATTTTTGAATAATTTCACGAGTAGCCGTTATTCCTGTTTTTATGTCAACATTTAATAGGTTGAGTTGGTATTTTTCATAATCGACAATCCAATTTATTTTTTCTTTGTAAGGAGGTTTATTAGCAATATTAATTTGTCCTCCTAGAGAGGTTTCTTTTTCAAGGATAATCGGCTTAAATCCCTTTAAAGCGAGAACACGTGCAGCCTCTAGCCCAGCGACACCTGCGCCGACAATAATGACAGTTCGATTGTCTCCATTTTGAGGATAATCTGGATAGAAAACTTCACGACAAGCTCTTGCATTTACGGCACATTTAATAGGTCCTTTTCCTGGGATAGTATCACTGACCAATGTTTCAAAGCAGAAATTACAAGAAATACAACGATTAATTTCTTCTTCGCGACCTTCCCAAGCTTTTTTAGGCCATTCTGGGTCAGCTAAAACAGCTCGACCTAAACCGACAAAATCTACAAGATTATCTTCAAGCATTTTTTCAGCAAACCAAGGTTCTTTAATCATATTTACGGCAATAATTGGTAATTTGACACCCTGACGAATTGTTCGAATGAGCTCAGTGCGACAGCCTTGAGGATAAGTGATAGGTTCTGAAAGAGAATTAAAGGATTCATAAATACCATTAGAGACATCTAAGAAAGAAATGCCTAGTTTTTCAAGAGCTTGAGCTACTTTTAAACCTTCATCAAGAGTTAAATAATCTTTGACACCATTTGGTTTTAAAAGTTCATCAACTGTTAAACGGACACCAATCGGAAAATCAGAGCCACATTCTTTTTGAATCCCTTCAATAATTTCTTTAATAAATTCAAAACGACCTTCAAAACTTCCGCCAAAGCGGTCTTTTCTTTGATTTGTATAGGGACTTAAAAATTGAGAAATTAAATAACCGTGGGCTCCATGAAGTTCAACTCCGTCAAAACCTGCTTTTTTAGAACGAATAGCTCCTTTAATAAATTTTTGGATAATCTCTTCGACTTCAGCAGTTGTCATCTCATGTGTTTCTTGTTGGCAAACTCCACAAGGTTTAGAGCCAGAAGACCATAATGGTTGATTCCCATTAATATTCATGAATGTTTCTCGCCCTGGGTGATGTAGCTGCGTCATGACTTTGACGCCTTCTGCATGCAAGGTTTCAACCGCTTTTTGAAGAGATGGAATTAAGTCATCACGTGCAACACTTGCTTGACGTTGTGCTGCAACGCCGTGAGCATCGTCAACACGCGTATTTTCAAGAATAATTAATCCAACTCCACCTTTAGCTCGTTCCAATAAATAAGTTAAAAATTCTTTTCCAATAGATTGGTCTTTGTCGGCAGTCCCGGTAGCTAAGGCGACCATAACCATTCTGTTTTTTAAAGATAAGTTAGCTAATTGAGCTTTTTCAAATAATTTAGGATATTTCATGATTCCCTCCTTTTCATACAAATAGATTAGCGTCTTTTGGAAAGGAAAGGAAGTAAAATAATTAACTCATTGATTTTAAAAGTAAATAACTTTATCTTTTATGAAAAGAAGACATTTCTGACTTGACTTTTAGAAAAAAATCACATGAAATGGTGTGAACTTTTAGAAGAGAGGATTTGATGCGACGCTTTTGGATTGTTCTGATAATATGTCTTGTTTGCGGGATAAGTGGATATTTTTATTTTTTAATAAAGCCTAGAGAATTTCCTCGATTTATCTCCAGTAATGAAGAAATACAAGGGGAAGTTTTTAATCGAGATATTTTTTTAGAAAAAGCACGAGCTCTTTCTCAAAAGAGTTATCAAGCCCCTAAGGAGGTCTCAAATGACTTGAAGAAATTGAATTATGATCAATATAGAGATATTCGGTTTGTTCGAGAAAAAGGACCTTGGTATGGTCAACGTAAACCCTTTGAGATTCAATTTTTTCATCCAGGAGCATTATTTAATAGTGAAGTCATGATTAATGAAATCGTTCAGGGAAAATCTCGTCCGATCAGTTATTCCCCTTTTTTCTTTGATTTTGGCAAGAATGAAAAATTAGAGAACAATTCAGCTAAAGGGTATGCAGGCTTTCGATTACATTACCCACTCAATAATGAATTATACTTTGATGAACTGATTTCCTTTTTAGGAGCGAGTTATTTTAGAGCCTTAGGACGAGGTCAGAAATATGGACTTTCTGCACGAGGTCTTGCCATAGATACGGGGTTAGAGACAGGAGAAGAGTTTCCGATATTTAGGGAATTTTGGATAGAAAAACCAAAAAGATGGGTAAAATCAATTACGGTTTATGCGTTATTGGATAGTCCAAGTGTTGTTGGGGCCTATACTTTTTTGATACGGCCAGGCTCTGTGACGACTATAGATGTTGATGCTGTTTTATTTACACGTAAGAAGATAAATAAATTAGGAATAGCGCCACTGACATCCATGTATTTATTTGGGGAGAATACAAAAAATCGTTTTGATGACCATCGTCCAGAGGTACATGATAGTGATGGATTATTAGTTTGGAATCATAATAATGAGGTTTTGTGGCGTCCATTAGATAATTCGAAATACTTAAGGATTAGTGCTTTTGAAGATAATAATCCCAAAGGATATGGTTTAATGCAACGAGATATCCAGCCGAGTCATTATTTGGATTTTGAAGCCCATTATGAACTTCGTCCGAGTGCATGGGTAGAACCTTTGTCGGAATGGGGAAAGGGCCATGTGGAGTTAGTTGAAATACCGAGTGTACAAGAAATCCACGATAATGTTGTTGCATTTTGGGTCCCAGCGAAAACCATAGAAGGCGGACAAACTTTGGAGTACAAATATCGTCTTTATTGGAGCCGTCAAACACCAGTTGATACCGCGGTTGCTCCAGTAACGGCGACCTATACGGGTATAGGGGGTGTTTCAGGTATGTTAGAAACACATAAGCGGAAATTTGTTATAGATTTTGATTTAAAAGACGAAGATGTTTTAAAAGATTTAGATTCAAAGAAGTTGGTAGCGGATGTTTCTGCTTCTGAAGGAAAGATATTAGGGACCCATTTAATGTTAAATCCGATAACCAAAGGCGTTACACTTTATTTTGATTTTAAACCCAATGATAAAGTTTCAGAATTAAGAGCTGTTTTGCGCAAAGAAGGGGTTCCAGTTTCGGAGGTTTGGAGTTATCAATGGTTGCCTTAACGATACAAGGGATTGATGATATTATCAGTGCATATTTACAGACTTTTGGGTTTTCAAAAGAAAAGGCCCAAGAACAAGCTCATATTTTGCATAAACAACTTCATTTAACAGAAAAAGTTGGCGAAGATTTAATTTTACATTTGGACCATATTCTTTTAGCTCGTTCGGAAGAGCTATTTCCAGACATTCAAGGAACTTTTTCAGAGAAAGTTGCTTTTGTTAAATTTGCTTATTTAAGAGCAAATGGAGCAAATCAAATAGGCATTCGCTTGTGGATTTCAGAGGAAGATACTGAAGTGAAAAGTATTTTAAAAGAATTTAGTTTAACAAATGCCCCTACCATAAAACAAGGAATAATGGAAGCTCAGGCAATAGAGTTACCTCATTCGATATCGTTATTTAAAAAGATATATGCTCAAATAAAGAGAAAGTTATGAAACAACATTACGATAACATATATAATTTAAATCCTCGCCGCATTCTGTTTCGTCGGCTTGTTGTTTTCGGGTTAATGATTTTAAGTACATTGATAGCATCTATTAAATGGACGCTTTCTTTACCAACGGATGCCTCTGTTTGGTTAAGGGGTGTGATGATATCGCTTTTTATTTTAACCTTTGCGTGGATTTCATTATTTTTCTGGTCGAGTATTTTTGGCTTTTTCGAGCTATTGTTTCATCGTAGGGTCCCTGGGATAGAGTGGGTTCCTCCCCACACACCATTAACGAAGCGCGTTGCTTTATTGATGCCAATATATAACGAGGCGCCTCATTCAGTTTTCGCTAATTTGTTAGCGATGGCTCATGATTTAGAAAAGACAGGACAGTCTTCTTTTTTTGATATTTATGTTTTAAGTGATACAACGAAAGCAAATGTTTGGATAACAGAAGAGGTTTTATGGGCAGAAGCACAAAAACATATGCCGCGATCGATACATTTATACTATCGTCGACGCGCTAAAAATACGGCTAGGAAAAGTGGGAATATTGAAGATTTTTGTCGGAAATGGGGTTCTTTATATGAAAGTATGATTGTTCTTGATGCAGATAGTTTGATGAGTGGTTCTACACTTGTTACGATGGCTCAATTGATGGAGAAGAATAAGAAAGCAGGGATTATTCAAGCGCCTCCAATGATGGTTAATAGTCGCTCTTTGTTTTCTCGTATACAACAATTTGCAGGAAAGTTATACGGTCCTATTGTTTCTGCCGGACTTGCTTATTGGCAAGTTGGCGATAGTAACTACTGGGGACATAATGCCATTATACGCGTTAAAGCTTTTATGAGTTGTTGTGGTCTGCCGGTTTTACCAGGGAAGGCCCCTTTTGGAGGAATGATATTAAGTCATGATTTTGTAGAGGCAGCATTAATTCGTCGAGGAGGTTGGTCTGCGTGGTTATTACCAGAATTAAGGGGAAGTTATGAAGAATGTCCTCCGACATTAATAGATTATGCTGCTCGAGATAGAAGATGGTGCCAAGGCAATATGCAGCACATGCGTATTTTGATTTCAAAGAAATTACATCCGATTAGTCGGATTCATTTTATGATAGGTATTATGTCTTACTTATCTTCTCCGATATGGTTATGTTTTTTATTAGTTGGATTAGTTATTGCATTAGGACGAGAATTTTTTCCTCCGGTTTATTTTTCAGAGGTGCGTACATTGTTTCCGACATGGCCTATTTTTGATAAGATAGGCACAATATCTTTATTATTCACATCTCTTTTTATGCTGATTTTTCCGAAATTTTTAGGGTTATTTATTTTTGTAAAAGAGATGAAAGGCCAACATAAAATTCGTAAGGCTTGGGATACAACAAAAAGTGTTTTTGTCGAGATCATATTAAGTGCTTTAATTGCCCCGATCATGATGATGTTTCAAAGTCGTTTTATTTTTGAAATTTTTATTGGTCGTTCTGTTAGTTGGAATACACAACACAGAGAAGATCAAAAGACGACCTTTAAAGAAGCTTTATCTCGTCATTGGTTTCATACATTTTTAGGGATTATTACATTGATAGTAATATTGATGTATGTCCGGCCATTATTTTGGTGGATGCTACCGATAGTTATGGGGCTCATTTTATCTATTCCTGTTTCTATGCTGACCAGTAGTTCTCAAATAGGGGTTTGGGCCAAGAAGCATCATTTTTTTGTTATTCCTGAAGAAGTTCATATACCGGAAATTATTAAAGGGTCAAGATATTTTATCCAATTGTTAAATTCGCATAGTAAGCATTTTTATGATGTGGAGGATGTGATAAAAGATAATGAAATAAATACACTTCATCTGATGCTGTTATTTGTAAACGGCCCCAGCCCAGATAGTATTACACATGAACAACTTCAAAAAGCTCAAATAAAGCTGGAAAATTACTTGAATCATCAAGTTCCTATGGACTTATCAAATGAAGAAAAAATAGCCCTACTTTATCATCCAAAAACACTTGAGCAAGCTTTGATTTTATCGAAGATAAGTTAATTTTTGATAGTAGAGTTATTTTTTATTTTTATTCAGTTGAGATGTACAGAAAGGACATCTTGTTGCTTGTAGAGGTATATTTTGGCAACAAAAAGGGCAGTTTTTAGTCGGGGTTAGATTGTTTTTATTATCAATTATTCTTTTTTCAAGTTTATTAATGAATTTGATTAAAATAAAGATAGCAAAAGCAACAATAATAAAAGAAATGATCGTATTTAAGAAATTTCCTAGATTAAAAGTAATAGCACCTGCGGTTTGAGCTTCGATTAAAGATTCATAAGGAGCTTTACTTTTACTTCCTTCTTTCAAGACGAAGAATAAATTGCTTAAATCAATTTTCCCAAGGACAAAACCGATAGGAGGCATAATAATATCCTTGACGAGGCTATCAGCAATTTTACCAAAAGCAGCGCCGATGACGATACCGACAGCCATATCGATGACATTTCCTCGCATAGCAAATTTTTTAAATTCTAAGAAGAAGTTTTTAAACATTTTAAGCCTCTGATAATAAGTTAAGGAAGAGGAAGAGATTTGTCAAATAAAATAAGGGGAAGAAAAATGACTTGATTTTTTAAAAAAAGAGTATAGTCTTTACAAGGAAAAATGGGGTGTCGCCAAGCGGTAAGGCAGCGGATTCTGATTCCGCCATTCGTTGGTTCGAATCCAGCCACCCCAGCCACAGAATACAAACCGTCAGAAATGACGGTTTTTTTTATATATCAAGTACTTATACTGGTTCGGATGTTTAAAAGTCAAAATAGGCTTTGTTCGAGCAACATTCGAACTTTTTCGATGCTCAATCTTTGAGTTTCAATAACTTACTGAATTTTAATCAATTTCGTATCTCACCTGATATATATTATCCCCCCTCCCAGACTCGATATTGTTTTTCAACTTATCGCCATCAATGACTTGAGGTTGAGAAATATTATGTATTCTAAAAAAACACATTGTAATTAGGAAATAATAAGATATCATTTTATCATCATTAATTTTTAGGATAAATATATGCAATATACGTTATATGGACCTCATAATAGACCATACATCCAACCGCGTAAC
>CASECI010000038.1 GCA_949286465.1 uncultured Alphaproteobacteria bacterium
CTTAAAAGATGAAGAAGATATATATATGGATACTGGTGCTTTACCTTTATATGAACATGCTTTACTCCATTCCCTTCTCTTTTTATCCGTTTACAAAGATAAAAACATGAAATATGTACAAGATATCTTAAGAAAATAAAAGGAGCTAAGTAGCTCCTTTTATTTTACCTACTTATACACACAAAGAACTTCATCATTCTCTTAATAAGCTATATGTCTAATAAAAATTAGATTAGTTAAACAAAAGAGAAATTCTTTGTAAGTTAATAGCAAAATGCCCGACCTTGTGTACTACCTGGAGTATCATAACCATAAAGCCCATTAGATAAACAAATAAAATATGCTTGATAATATTCATAATCAGGGTCTATTTTAAATCTTTCCCCTGACCAAACACAATAATCACTTGCTATTCCACTTAAATTTGTACAAGCTTCCTCTCCTGGCATTGCATTCATTCCTGGACACATTTCGCCTACGCTAGGAGCAGAACGTCCTCTTTCCTCACACCAAACTCTTGCTTCATCCCAAGTCATATTAGGACCCATACAATACTCATGCCCATTATCTATCCCGATTATAATAGTACCCCCTTCACATGAAGTGGCAGCCTCGCATACACCATTATTACACGTTCCACTTTTCCCACCTTCTGTCATACATGGCATCCCACTCGTCGAAACGAATTCAAAATGTGGACACATTCCTGGCATAGCTGGAGTCAATTTTCGACAATCTGTCTCTTCTTCTGTAATATCCTCACAGCATTGCCCTGCTTCCTCATTATAACTCTCCCCTACTGCACAATTCGGGCGGCATGTTCCATCCGCTTGACATGTCCCTTCACAAGTCGGTGTACACGTACGTGGCGTAATTGGATTTAATGAACAACTCTCTTCCGTCGTGCTCTCACAACACCCATTACTATTCAAATCTGAATGGGTTACTGTGCTTATTGTCCCTAGCGTTTTTGTCGGATTACCACATACATCGTCTGGACCCGTCAATGCACAACAACTCTCTCCTGAACAGCTATCTGCCGCAGGACAGGGCTCGCATGTTTGGCCCAAACAATATCTACCCGGAGAACAACTTATTTTTTGGACAAGAACACACCCATTCTCATCCTTTACATCTTCACTTATACCACAATCTGTCGAAACGACAATTCCTTCGCATGGATCCGTTACCCCAGAACCACTCCCCGTATTCCCTGATGAATCATCTCCAGATGCATATTCTCCATCATATAAAAACATAAATCCTATCGTTTGTGTCCCTGAACAAACTGTACTTCCTTCCGAACCTACATATACCTCTTCAATCGAGCTATCTTTAACATCCATTATCCGCTCACATATACCCTCTGAAACATCAGGTGCTTTTACAACAAAACCGTTGGAATATGTATTCGTATCTATGCTGAATGCCACCCCAGAGTCCGGATAAAAATCTGCCGGCAAAGTATCTCTCCCCGTATCCATCACATATAACGCTAATAAATGAACATCACTATAAATACTATTCGACTTATACTTATCCATCGCATATCTAAAACCAACTATGCTTGCAACACTTAATACACCTATTATTGCTAACACAGCTAGCATCTCTACCATACTACGCCCTGAAAACATTTTTTTCCAAAAAGCCTCACGTGACGGGAGTAGTTCACCCAGATAATTATTTCTCTTCACAGTATTCCCCCTATTAAAATAAAAATTTGACCTTAATTTACTATTATCCTGCGATATGGTCAACAAAATTCTTTTAAGCATTTTCTGTTTATTCTGCATAAAAAAGCCCGCGCAAAGCGGGCTATCAAAATTTTGGTGGAGATAAGGAGGATCGAACTCCTGACCTACGCATTGCGAACGCGTCGCTCTCCCAGCTGAGCTATATCCCCGATGTGATTGGCATTCTCTCAGATTTGTTTTTAAAAGTCAAGTATCCTTTTAGCCTCAACTTATTTTTATTGCTTTATAAAAAAATTTTTTTTAACATATTATCATGAAAAAAATATCTTTCTTCTTTCTTTTATTTTCCCTAATATGCTTTTTTTGTTATCGTTCTTTAGTTAATTTTTATTTTGAACAACAAATTAAATTTTTTATTCAAAATCAAAAGCAAAATGGTATATTTATTACTTTTGATAAGAATTTACCTACAAACAGCTTATTTACGATCGGCCAACGTTTTCAAAATGTCCAAATAAAAACAGGAAATAATTTTATTTATTTGAATCCACAAATTGATTTAACTATCTCTTTAGTCTCACCATTCAAAGCAAACTTATCTCTGGATGGAAACCATAAAATTAATGGGATTAACATAACTTCTAATCATATATTATCCACTCTTAATTTAAAAGAAAAAAGCTATTCCACAACCATTCAAAATATAAAAACGCCCTTCCTTTTTTGCGATGTTATAAAATTAGATTTAACGTACTCTACTCAGCAAATTTCTATCAAAAATCTATGGGTACAAGCTCAACACATGTCTTTCTTATTAACTGGGAATATCCAACAACAAAATGCAGCTTTAGAAGCGACTATTATAAATTGGAAAGAAGTCTTACAATTTCTGAGAAATAATCAAATCATATCCGAAGAAACATATAGCTCTCTCTATTGGGCTTTCAGCTTAATCGGAGTTCAAAAGAATCTTATTATTCCAATTAAATGGAATAATCACACTTTAACTGTAGCAAATATTCCCATACTTCTTAGGTAATGACTGTAGGCCTATCTCTACATGTAATTTCTTGTAGCTGCGAAATTTCTTTTGCTATTTCTATAAGTTCTTTTAAAGCTTCTTGAGAATCTCTATTTTGCTTTACAAAATCAGGTTCATATTTTTCAATATAAATACGAAGAGTTGCTCCTTGAGTTCCTGTCCCTGACAATCTAAAAATTAATCGAGAACCGTCTTTAAATAAAACACGAATTCCTTGATGTTCTGCCCTTTCTCCATTCACAGGATCTATATAAGAAAATTCGTCCGCTTTCAAGACCTCATAATTACCTATCTTTTGACCTTCAAGAGAAGGAAGTAATGTCAATAAATGAGTCATAACCTGTTGCGCTTTATCTACTTCTATACCCTCATAATCATGCCGACTATAATAATTACGCCCGAACTGCCGCCAATGATTTTGAACAATATCTGCAACTGATTGTTGCTTTTGCGCTAAAATATTTAACCAAAAAAGAATAGACCAAATTCCATCTTTCTCTCGCACATGATTAGATCCTGCTCCAAAACTTTCTTCACCGCATAAGGTAATCATATCTGCATCCATTAAAGACCCGAAGAATTTCCATCCTGTTGGTGTTTCATAAACAGGTATTTTTAGTTTCTCTGCTACTTTATCCAATGCACTGCTTGTTGGCATAGAACGAGCTACACCTAAGAGCCCCTTCGCATAACCTTTTACTAAAGATGCGTTTGCTGCTAAAATAGCTATACTATCCGATGGATTAACAAAGAACTTTTTCCCTAAAACCATATTACGATCTCCATCACCGTCTGAAGCAGCTCCAAAATCCGGAGAATCTTCTGAATTCATCAGCTCAACAAGCTCTTTCGCATATGTCAAATTCGGATCGGGATGTTTCCCACCAAAATCAGGTAGAGGTGTGCTATTAACAACTGTCCCTCTTGGTGCCCCTAATTGATTTTCAAATATCTCTACGGCATATGGACCTGTAACTGCATTTAAAGCATCATAGGTCATTTTAAAACCTGATTTAAATAAAGCACTTATTGCATCAAAATCAAAAATTTGACGCATAAGCTCTACATAATCTGTAACAGGATCAATGACGTTAACAAGCATATCTCCTATAGAGAAGGTAGTTAATTGTGATATATCAACATCTGGAATGTTAACTATCTTATAAAATTGAATATCTTTTGTCGCCTCGAAAATAGCGTTTGTAATTATCTCTGGAGCAGGGCCTCCATTAGGTATATTAAATTTTATTCCGAAATCTCCATCCGGTCCTCCAGGATTATGACTAGCAGATAAAATAATTCCTCCATCTGTTTCATATTTTCGAATAATGTTTGAAACAGCAGGAGTAGATAAAATCCCATTCTGACCTACTAACATTTGAGAAACACCATTTGCTGCTGCCATTTTTAAAATGACTTGTATCGCTTGATTATTAAAATAACGCCCATCCCCTCCAAGAACTAAGGTTTTTCCCGAAGCGTCTATTACATCAAAAATAGATTGTATAAAGTTTTCTAAGTAATTTTTATTAGTTTCAAAAACGCGTGTCTTTTTTCTTAAACCTGAGGTTCCAGGTTTTTGATCATCAAATGGATGAGTAGCAATCTCTTCTATATTTAACATATCTCTTCTCCTTTTTTTTCATCATAGAAAAAAATACAGCAAAAAGCAAAATAATTATAAATAGAAATTTCTGCATATTTTTTTATATATAGATATCCGTCTTCTTTCTTATCAAAAGCAACTTATAAAAATGCAATGAAATGTTCCTTAAAACAGTTACGCCATTATTTGAAATAAAAACGATTGATAGATAACTCAAAACAGAGTGTGATAAAACATTTATCTCAAAATAGTTAAAGTAATTTCAATAAAAATGTGTTATAATAAAGAAAAAGGAGAATAAAATGCCGCGTGAAACATTATTGGATCGTCTTAATCACTTAGGAAAACGGTTGGCTCCAGCCGTTGCTGCTACAACGGTTTTACTTTCACCAACCGCAAAAGCACAAGATGCTCATTCAAACCAAGAATTGGCTTGGATGAATTCTTCTTCAGAATTGAGCCAATGGTTCTATCAAGAACCAGTTAGAAACGGCTTTCGCCAAACACCTATTGATAAAATTGATGAAAAAGTTCTCAAAAATGGCAAACTGGATCTTATCAAAAACGGATGGAATCAAACTTTATTGACAGCTGCCGTGATGAATGGGAAAATCCGTACAGTTGATCTATTATTAAACGCTGGGGCTTCTCCCGATAAAAAAAATGGACTGAATCAATACCCGCTTTTTCTGGCCATTCAAGCAGCCAAAAGAGCAAATAATCATACCGGATTATCTGTTATTCAATCGCTAGTAAAAGCCGGAGCTCAATTGAATATAACTGATGAAAATGGACAAACACCATTAATGATGGCGGCAAAAAACGGCCAAACACAAATTATGGACTTATTGATTTCTGCTGGAGCTGATAAAAACATGAAGGATAAAGCCGGAAAAACTGCTGCGGATTTATATGCACAACATCAACAGGCTCTTCATCCTCTTTTAGTGAAGCAATTGAAAGGTATCGAAAAATAAATTCATAATTTTTTGGACAAACCGTTTTTTATTTGCTAAAATAAATGCATGAAAGGAGATAACATGTTGCTTGAAACAATTACTCCCTTATCTGAGATAAAAGCTGTCGATGGAAAACCTGAGACAACTTGTGAAAAACCATTAACTCAAGAAATGGTCAATCAAATTTCAAAAAAAATATGTGAAAAATTAGGATTACATCCTATCGGAGATCCTGAACGTATGGGAACTCAACCGATCAATCCAACCTTTTTTAAGGCAAGAGGAGAAACTCGATGAATTGGTTGCAAGAAAGAACCTATTATATTCAAAGAACACAAGAAGGTGTATTCCTCGTATTTATTAGTGCACGTAAAGATAATGCTATTGGAGCAACTATTCAGTATGATGGAGGAGATCATGCTCTCTTCTTAAGGAAACCTATTGAATCTATTATCTTAGATTACATTAACCCAACTGTTCACAAACCCCTTTTAGAATCATCTTTCGTTGAAATGGTTGAAGTAGACACTTCAGATGAAGAAGTTGAACGTGATTATAAAGTCCCTATTAAACAAGTCCCTCACGTAACAGTTATACTTAAAAAATAATGTTTCGTTTTCAATAATTTTTGCTTGTTTTTTCTAATATTATTTTGTCTTTTATTTTCGGCTGAGAATTTTGAGCCAGTTCTTGGTTTTCTTTTTCTTCAAATATCTTTTTTATTAGCTTCCTTGCAGGTTTAGTCCCCAATGTTTCAACTTTAAAATCCGTCTTTGAATTTGCTGGAAGAGAAGCTTTTAGTAATGTTATTCCAAGAGCGCCTGCTGAAAGAATAGATTGCTCTTTTCCTGTATTCTTATCTGTAATTGTTTCTTTTTGAGCAAAAGCAGTTCCTGCTACTAAAGCTGCAGATATAACCTGCAACAAATAAAGACGCGATACTTTCAAAGCTGTTCTGTTATCTATTTTTTTATCATCAGTTCTTGGCTCATTTATAAATCCGATTGTCCTCTTTTCTTGAGACATCGGTTGAAATTTTTCACTTTCCTGTATAAATCCTATTTTTCTTTTTTTTAAAAAGCTCTTTTTGCTTTTGTTGAATAGGAAAAGGTAATACTTTTGAAGGAGCTTTGAAAAAAGAAATAACAGCTCGATATATATAGCTTAATCTTGAAGCATATATCCTATTGCTCTTTCTAGTATACTCTTTCGGTTTAAATAAGCCTTACCCTTGTCAGCTAAAAAATATACTTGATTTAAATAAGCTTTTCTTCCGATAACTAGGTTTCTCTTAGTGCCGAACGATATTATTCTCTTTTTTAAATTATACCATAGGTCATTTTTGATATCAAAAAAACTCCCTATACTTTATTGTATAGGGAGTTTCTCTGATACGCCTTCTTATGTAGGTTATTTATTATTATCAGCAGTTTCTTGTATATTTAACTCTGCATCTACAGCTGATAAATCTGCTAATTCTTCAGCTTTTTCTTCTGTTTCTGCTAGAGCTTCTTTATCTCTCTCTGCAGCTATTTCTCGCTTCAAGTTCAATAAAGCTCCCGTTCCTGCTGGGATTAAACGTCCAACAATAACATTTTCTTTTAAGCCCATTAACGTATCACGTTTACCTTCAACAGCTGCTTCTGTCAAAACACGAGTTGTTTCTTGGAAGGATGCTGCAGAAATAAATGACTTCGTTTGTAAGCTTGCTTTTGTAATACCTAATAAGATTGGCATTGCTTTAGCTTCTCTACCACCATTAGCTAAGGCTTTCTTGTTTTCTGCTTCTAAAGTATCTGCATCGACTTGTTCTCCAACTAAGAGTGTTGTATCACCAGCATCAGTTACTTCTTGCTTTTGCATCATCTGACGAACAATAACTTCAATATGTTTATCATTAATACGAACACCTTGTAAGCGGTAAACAGCCTGAACTTCCTTAATCAAGTAGTGAGCTAACTTTTCAATACCCAAGATACGTAAAATATCATGAGGAACCATATTCCCGTCAACAATGACATCACCTTTTTGGATGAATTCACCTTCATGAACAGCAATATGTTTTCCTTTTGGAATAATATATTCTACACGGTTATCATCTTCACCAACGACAAAGATTCTACGTTTAGATTTATAATCTTTTCCGAACTCAATACGACCATCAATTTCTGAAATAATCGCGGCATCTTTTGGACGACGAGCTTCAAAGACTTCAACAACGCGTGGCAAACCACCTGTAATATCTTTTGTCTTTCCTGTTTCTCTTGGAATACGAGCTAAAATATCACCTTGCGTTACCTTAGCCCCATTTTCGACAGAAACAACAGCATCAACTGGTAAATAGTAGCGTGCTTCAATATCATTAGAGAACTTTAAGCTTTCTCCTTTTTCATCTACTAAGACCAAACAAGGTTTACGTTCACCACCTTTCGCATTTTGACGCCAGTCCATAATAACCATAGATGTTAAACCAGTTGCTTCATCCATAACTTCACGAACTGTTTCGCCAGAAACGAAATCATCATACTTAACAAAGCCCTCTTTATCAGCAATGATTGGCATTGTATATGGATCCCATTCCGCTAAACGATCACCTTTCTTAACTTGTTGGTTATCTTTAACAGACAAAGTCGCCCCATATGGAACTTTATGACGAGCTTTTTCTCGGTGACCTGCATCAATCAAAGAAATCTCACAGTTTCTAGATAAAACAATTGTTGCCCCAGCACTGTTTTGAATTGTATTACAATTCTTGAGTCGAACTGTTGCATCAAAAACAGCTTCAATGCTTGATTGCTCAGCACCACGTTGAGCCGCACCACCAATATGGAAAGTACGCATCGTTAACTGAGTACCAGGTTCACCAATGGATTGAGCTGCGATAACACCCACAGCTTCTCCTAAGCTGACCGGGGTACCATGAGCTAAATCACGTCCATAACATTTTGCACAAATACCATTCTTGGATTCACATGTTAAGACTGAACGGATTAAAACGCTCTCGACACCAGCGGCATCAATTTTTTCAACATCATTTTCATCAATTAAGTGCCCACGAGGAACAATAACTTCTCCTGTTTGAGGATCTTTAATGTCTTCTTGAGCCGTCCGTCCTAGAATACGTTCACCTGTTGTGGCGATAACATCTCCGCCTTCAATAATTGGAGAAATTGTAATACCTTTATCAGTTCCACAATCATCTTCAACAATAATAGCATCCTGAGCGACATCGACAAGACGACGTGTTAAGTATCCAGAGTTTGCTGTTTTCAAAGCTGTATCAGCTAACCCTTTTCGCGCACCGTGAGTTGAGTTGAAGTATTCCATCACATTCAACCCCTCTTTAAAGTTCGCAATAATAGGTGTTTCAATAATTTCTCCAGATGGTTTAGCCATCAATCCACGCATACCAGCTAACTGACGCATCTGAGCAGCAGAACCACGAGCTCCAGAATGAGCCATCATATAAACAGAGTTGACAGGCTTTCCTGGTTCGATTTTTGAAATCTCTTTCATCATCTCTTCAGCAACAGCATCTGTACAAGCAGACCAAGCATCAACTACTTTATTATACTTTTCACCCTTGGTAATCAAACCATCTTGATATTGACGTTCAAATTCCTTAACTTTATTTTCTGTTTCAGCGATCAGCTTTTTCTTTGTCTCTGGAATAATCAAATCATCCTTACCGAAAGAAATGCCTGCTTTTGCAGCTTCACGATAACCCAAAGCCATAATCTTATCAGCAAAAATGCAAGTTGCTTTCTGACCACAGTGACGATATACCGTATCAATAATATCTGATACTTCTTTCTTACGGATTTGACGGTTAATCAAAGAGAATGGTGTCTTTGCATCATCTGGTAAAACTTGAGATAAAATAATTCTACCAGGAGACGTTTCAACAATCTTTGTCACTTTCTCGCCATTTTCAAAAATAGTCAAACGTGCTTTAACTTTTGCATGAAGAGAAACAACTTTTTCGTTTAAAGCATGCATAACTTCTGGGATTCCAGAAAATACCATACCTTCACCCTTTTCTCCATCACGCATAAGCGTTAAGTAATAAAGACCCAAAATAACGTCCTGTGTTGGCACAATAATTGGCTTACCATTTGCTGGTGACAAGATATTATTTGTAGACATCATTAATACACGAGCTTCTAATTGAGCTTCCAAGAATAATGGAACATGAACTGCCATCTGGTCGCCATCGAAGTCCGCGTTGAACGCTGTACAAACCAATGGATGTAATTGAATAGCCTTTCCTTCAATAAGAACTGGTTCAAATGCTTGAATACCTAGTCTGTGTAAAGTTGGCGCACGGTTCAATAATACAGGATGTTCACGAATAACTTCTGATAAAATATCCCATACTTCTGGACGCTCTGCTTCAACCATTCTTTTAGCTGCTTTAATTGTAGAAGCTAATCCATATTGCTCCAATTTCGCATAAATAAATGGTTTAAATAATTCCAATGCCATCCGTTTTGGTAAGCCGCATTGATGCAATAACAATTCTGGACCAACCGTAATAACAGAACGACCGGAATAGTCAACACGTTTACCTAACAAGTTTTGACGGAAACGACCTTGTTTCCCTTTTAACATGTCAGCTAAAGATTTCAATGGACGTTTATTTGTTCCTAAGATAGCACGACCACGACGACCATTATCGAATAAAGCATCAACAGATTCCTGTAACATACGCTTTTCATTACGAATAATAATCTCTGGAGCACGCAATTCAATTAAACGTTTCAAACGATTATTTCTGTTGATAACGCGACGATAAAGATCATTTAAATCTGATGTTGCAAATCTTCCGCCATCCAGTGGAACTAATGGACGAAGTTCTGGAGGAATAACTGGAATAACATCCAAAATCATCCATTCTGGACGAGAACCAGATTCTATAAATGCTTCTACTATTTTTAAACGTTTAACAAGCTTCTTCCGACGCATTTCTGATGTTGTGCTTTTTAATTCTGCACGCATTTCAGCTGCTTCGGCTTCTAAATCCATCTGGCTTAAGAATTCTTTTAAAGCTTCTGCACCAATCCCTACATGGAAAGAATCTTCACCATATTCTTCAACAGCACGTTCATACTGCTCTTCTGTTAATAATTCATGTAATTTAAGTGGTGTTAATCCTGGTTCTGTAACCATGTACTTTTCAAAATACAAAACAGATTCTAAATCTTTTAACGTCATATCTACTAATAAGCCGATACGACTTGGTAATGATTTTAAAAACCAAATATGAGCAACAGGACAAGCTAACTCAATATGTCCCATCCGTTCACGACGAACCTTAGATAAGGTTACTTCAACGCCACATTTTTCACAAGTAACACCACGATACTTCATTCTCTTATACTTACCACATAAGCATTCGTAGTCTTTTACTGGTCCGAAAATTTTTGCACAGAATAAACCATCTCGTTCTGGCTTAAATGTTCTGTAGTTGATTGTTTCTGGCTTTTTAACTTCACCATAAGACCATGACCGAATTTTTTCCGGAGAGGCTATGGAAATTTTAATTTCATCAAAGGACTGTGGATTACTGACTTGTCCAAAAATTTTTACGAGCTCGTTCATGCTTTTCCTCTACATCAAAAGGTTAAGGGACTGGGATTTTCAGTCCCTTCATTTACTTAAACTTCTTTTTTATCCAATTCAACGTCCAAACACAAGGACCGCATTTCTTTTACTAAGACATTGAAAGATTCTGGAATACCTGATTCAAAATTATCATCACCTCTTACTAATGTCTCGTAAACCTTTGTTCGTCCTGACACGTCATCAGATTTTACTGTAAGCATTTCTTGTAAAGTATAAGCTGCACCATAAGCTTCTAATGCCCATACTTCCATTTCTCCGAAACGCTGACCACCGAATTGAGCCTTACCACCAAGTGGTTGTTGTGTTACTAAGCTGTAAGCTCCGATAGAACGTGCGTGGATTTTTTCGTCTACTAAGTGGTGTAATTTTAACATATACATGTAGCCAATTGTCACTTTTCGATCAAAAGGTTCTCCGGTTAAGCCATCGTATAAAGTAACTTGACCTGACTTATCCAGACCCGCCTTTTCGAACATACGATTAATATCGTCCTCATGTGCACCATCAAAAACTGGAGTTGCAATTGGAACGCCTGACTTCAAGTTTTGAGCTAACTCTAAAACTTCTTTATCTGACATATCCGCAATTTCTTTTTGATACTCATCTTTTTCATAAATATCATCTAATTTCTTACGAAGATCTGTCATTGTTGCTTCGTCTTTTTGAATAGCGTCTACAATTTTTCCAATTTGAACACCAAGTTCATGACAAGCATACCCTAAGTGCGTTTCTAAAACCTGACCAACATTCATTCGAGAAGGAACCCCAAGTGGATTTAAAACAATATCCATCGGTGTACCATCTTCTGTATAAGGCATGTCCTCTATTGGTAAAATCCGAGAAACGACACCTTTGTTACCGTGACGTCCAGCCATTTTATCACCTGGCTGCAATTTCCGTTTTACAGCGATAAAGACTTTTACTGTCTTTAATACACCAGGCAACATTTCATCGCCTCTTTGAGCTTTTTCAACACGGTTTTCAAATTTTTCTTGTAAAGCTTTTTCTGAAGCTTCCAAAGTTGCTGTCATTTGCTCGATTTGCTTCATAATAGCATCATCTTTAACAACAAGCTTTTTGTACTGACCGACAGAAAGTGCCTTTAGAGCTTCTTCCGTGATTTCACTTCCTTCAGGTAAAGAGCTGCCTTTTCCAGACTTTTGACCTAAAACAAGAGCCTTTACACGATCCATAAAGCTACTTTGTAAAATACGACGTTCATCATCACGGTCTTTCGTTAAGCGATCAATTTCAGCTTGTTCAATAGACAAAGCTCGTTCATCCTTATCTAAACCACGACGCGTAAAGACACGAACATCAACAACAGTTCCTTGAATTCCAGGAGGAACGCGTAATGAAGTATCACGTACATCGGCAGCTTTTTCACCAAAAATCGTCCGCAAAAGCTTTTCTTCAGGTGTCATGACTGTTTCACCTTTTGGAGTTACTTTACCAACTAAAATATCTCCCGCCTTTACTTCTGCACCGATGTAAACAATTCCTGTTTCATCTAATTGTTTTAATGCTTCCTCACCAACGTTTGGAATATCTCTAGAAATTTCTTCAGGTCCTAATTTTGTATCACGAGCCATCACTTCAAATTCATCAATATGAATAGAAGTAAAGACATCATCTCTCGCAATACGCTCTGAAATCAAAATGGAGTCTTCGAAGTTGTATCCATTCCATGGCATAAAAGCAACCAAGACATTGCGACCCAAAGCTAATTCACCTAAATCTGTTGAAGGACCGTCAGCAATAATATCTCCTTTAGCAACAACATCTCCTACATGAACAAGAGGTCTTTGAGACATACATGTCCCTGTATTAGAACGTTGGAATTTCTGCAGTGTGTAAATATCAACAGCAGATGTAGAAACATCAACATCTTCAGTTGCTTTAATAACAATACGCATTGCATCAACTTGAGAAACAACACCGGCGCGTTTTGCTAAAATTGAAGCACCAGAATCTCTTGCGACAGGAGCTTCCATTCCCGTTCCAACGAGTGGAGCTGTATTTTTTAACAAAGGAACGCCCTGCTTCTGCATGTTAGACCCCATCAAAGCGCGGTTCGCGTCATCATTTTCCAAGAAAGGAATTAAAGCAGCCGCAACAGAAACAAGTTGTTTCGGAGAAACATCCATAAAGTCAACATCTTCTGGACGAGCTAAAACAACTTCGCCATCACGACGACTTGTTACTAACTCATCGACAAGTCGACCATCTTTAATAGCAACATTTGCTTGAGCTATTGTATGACCAACTTCATCCATTGCAGACATATAAACAACTTCATCTGTCAAATGACAATCAACAACACGACGATATGGCGTTTCAATGAAGCCATACTTATTGATACGAGCATATGTTGCTAATGAGTTAATCAAACCAATATTTTGACCTTCTGGTGTTTCAATTGGACAAATACGTCCATAATGTGTTGGATGAACGTCTCGAACTTCAAATCCTGCACGTTCACGAGTTAAACCACCTGGTCCTAATGCAGATAAACGACGTTTATGTGTCACTTCAGACAATGGGTTATTTTGATCCATAAATTGACTTAATTGACTTGAAGCAAAGAATTCACGAACAGCGCTAGAAAGTGGTTTTGCATTGATTAAGTCATGTGGCATAACCGTATCGATTTCAATAGAACTCATTCTTTCGCGAATTGAGCGTTCCATACGTAATAAACCTATACGATATTGATTTTCCATCAACTCACCAACAGAACGAACACGTCTGTTACCTAAGTTATCAATATCATCAACTGTTCCACGACCATCTTTCAAGTCTAATAATATCTTAACAATTGCTAAAATATCTTCTTTCCGTAATGTCCGTGCCGTATCTGGTACATCTTTAAAACCTAAACGACCATTCATTTTGACACGGCCAACAGCAGATAAATCATATCTTTCTAAGCTGAAGAACATAGAACGGAATAAGTTATCCGCAGTCTCAACTGTTGGAGGTTCTCCAGGACGCATAATCTTGTAAATGTCAATTAAAGCTTCTTCACGTGTCGTATTATGATCAGAAACAAGTGTATTTCTTAAGTAAGGTCCAACATTTACATAATCAATATATAAAGTGTCAAAAGATTTAATTTTCAGACGATTAAATGTTTCTAGAACTTCAGCAGTAATTTCATCACCGGCTTCAATAATAATCTCACCAGTCGTTTCATCAATCATATCATTTGCAATGAAGCGACCAATTAAATCTTCATCATAAACTAAAATATTTTTCAAACCATCTTTTTGTAATTTTTTAGCTTTAGCTAACACCATTTTTTCACCAGTCTTCATCAAGACTTCGTTCGTATCAGCATCAATTAAATCGTGTGTTAGCTTGATACCTTTTACTTTTTCAGGATCAAAGGCTAATTTCCATCCTTTTTTCTCTTTTGTAAAAGTATTTTTCTGATAAAAAGCAGATAAAATCTCTTCTTTACTCATTCCAGAGACTTCAGAGAAATCTATTACTTTTCCTTCTTTTTCCGCTTTTTCACGTTTAGCAGCCGTTTCTTGGCTATCTAAAGCATAAAGTAAGGTTGTAATTGGGAGTTTACGCCGTCTATCAATCCGCACATAAACCATATCTTTGGCATCAAACTCAAAATCCAACCAAGAACCGCGGTAAGGAATAATACGCGCAGAGAACAAATACCGTCCAGAAGTATTTTTACCTTCATCATGATCGAAGAACACACCAGGAGAGCGGTGCATTTGAGAAACGACAACACGTTCAGTTCCATTGACAATAAATGTACCTGTTTCTGTCATCATAGGTAAATCACCCATGTAGACATCTTGCTCTTTTATGTCACGAATTGAGCGAGCCCCTGTTTCATCATCAACATCCCACACAACAAGGCGGAGCGTCGCACGAACAGGTGCAGCATAAGTTAAACCTCGTTTGATACATTCATCTACATCATACTTTGGTTGATCTAATTCATATTTAACGAAGTCCAAGTCACCACGTCCTGCAAAATCATGAATAGGAAAAACAGATTTAAAGACTTCTTGTAAACCTGTATCTGTTCTATCTTTTGAAGGGACATTAGTTTGTAAAAATTGAGCATAAGAACTCTTTTGTACTTCGATAAGATTAGGCATCGGAGCAATCGCTGGAATTCTACCAAAACTTTTTCTGATACGTTTGCGATCCATGAAGGATTGAGACATGTGCGTTTTCCTTAACTAATTGTATCACCGTCAGAGGGACGGAAACCTAATTCAACTTTAAACCGCTTAAGGTCGAGATGTTAAAGGCGTGAATCTTGACCCTTAACACTCGACCTGAAAGATTACTTTTTCACAAAGATTACTTTAATTCAACCTTTGCACCAGCTGCTTCTAACTTCTTCTTCATTTCTTCGGCGTCAGCTTTAGCAACACCTTCTTTTACTGTTTGAGGAGCACCTTCTACTAAATCTTTAGCTTCTTTTAAGCCTAAGCCTGTAATTGTACGTACTTCCTTAATAACAGCAATTTTGTTAGACCCTGCATCAGCTAAGACAACGTTAAATTCTGTCTTTTCTTCAGCAGCAGCAGCGCCAGCAGCACCCGCAGCAGCAACAGCAACAGGAGCAGCTGCAGAAACGCCCCATTTTTCTTCTAACATTTTAGCAAGTTCTGCTGCTTCTAAAACTGTTAAAGCAGACAATTCATCTATAATTTTATTTAAATCAGCCATTTTATTTTCCTTTTCTTTTTTTATGTGCTAATCAGCACGTTAATTGATAAAACTTAAGCAGCTTGTTCTTTTTCTGAATAAGCTTTTGCCAACCGAGCCAACTGACCTGCAGGAGCTTGCAACAAACCGACCAATTTTCCACGTAACTCGTCCAAAGTCGGTAGACTAGCTAATTCTTTAACCATGTTGACATCAATTTTTTTGCCATTCATGATTCCGCCGACAATTTCGAGTTTGTCGTTTGTTTTTGCCATTTTGACAACTGCACGTGAGGCAGCAATTGCATCTTCTGAGTAAGCAATAGCTGTTGGACCGACTAATAAATCGGCTAACTCTTCACATGGAGTTCCTGCTAGAGCAAGTTTTGCTAAACGGTTTTTAGCAACACGATAACCAGCACCATCTTTACGGACGTTATTTCTTAATTCTGTGACTTCAGCTACTGTCAAGCCTTTGTTAAGAACGACAACAACTAAGTTTGAAGAATCAAAAACGCCTTTCATTTCGGTGATGAGTTCTTGTTTTTCTTCACGTTTCACTTTTTTACTCCGCTATTTAAGAACTTAAGTTAAACTTAATATTCTTGGTTTCTACACAGGTTTTAAAGTTTCCTTTAAAACCCAACTTTACCTGTCCAGAAACCTGAATCTTTTATTCCAAAAGGAATAACTGATTTGAGCTCTGTCTATGTAGGCGGAATGCTTTCCTTTAATTTAGCCCCGTGACTAAAACCGACAGTCTTGGACAGGAATTTCTTTAACGCATTAAGCTAAGCTTGATAAAACTAACTTAACGCCAGGTCCTTGCGTCGAAGAAATAGATACTTTCTTCAAATAGACCCCTTTAACTCCAGCTGGTTTAGCTTTATTAATTGCATCAACAAAAGCAAGAACATTTTCTTTAATTTTGTCGGCATCAAAACTAGCTTTACCAACACCTGCATGAACAATACCTTGAGCATCTGCACGGAATTGAACTTGACCGCCTTTAACAGCTTTCACTGCTCCAGCAACATCCATCGTAACTGTTCCGAGTTTTGGATTTGGCATCATTCCTTTGGGGCCTAAAACTTTTCCCAAACGACCAACAACACCCATCATATCTGGAGTAGCAATAACGCGATCAAAGTCTATTTTTCCACCTAAGACTTCATTCATCAAATCTTCATCGCCAACTAAATCTGCACCGGCTTTCTTTGCTTCTTCAGCTTTTGGGCCTTTTGCAAAAACAGCTACACGGAATGTCTTTCCGGTACCATTTGGTAAAGAAACAGCTCCACGAACGATTTGATCTGATTGACGAACATCAACATTTAAGTTCATCGCAATATCAATTGTTTCATCAAATTTTGCTTTTGCATTATCTTTGATAAGCTTAATTGCTTCGTCTAATTCATAAGATTTAGAAGAATCGAAACCAGCATAAGTTGCTTTTAATCTTTTACCTAATTTAGCCATTTTCTTATCCTTCTACTACATCGATACCCATAGAGCGAGCAGAACCAATAATCATTTGAGATGCTGCTTCAACATCATGAGCATTTAAATCAGCCATTTTTTGCTCAGCAATTTGACGTACTTGAGCCATTGTAATTTTACCAACCTTAGTCTTTCCTGGTTCCTTAGAAGCGCTTGTTAAGCCAGCTGCTTTCTTAATGAAATAAGTGACTGGTGGTGTTTTTGTAATAAAATCAAAAGTCCGATCTGCATAAGCTGTAATCACAACAGGAATAGGCATCCCTGGTTCCATGCTTTGTGTTTTTGCATTAAAAGCTTTACAGAATTCCATAATATTCAACCCACGTTGACCTAATGCAGGCCCGACAGGAGGAGAAGGATTTGCTTTACCTGCAGGTATCTGCAGTTTAATATATCCAATTATTTTTTTTGCCATTTATAACCTCTTTTTACTAAGTCCTATTTGAAGTTTCGTGGTACACAAGGTTGGCCCCTTTTCCACGATACAAAAAGACCGGACTTCTTAGCCTTTTTGTTATACTTTTTCGACCTGAGTAAACTCCAATTCCACTGGAGTTGACCGACCAAAAATCGAAACTAAAACTTTTAAACGAGAATGCTCTGTATCCACTTCTTCAACAATTCCCACAAAAGAAGCAAACGGACCATCATTCACACGAACTTGCTCACCGACTTCGTAAGACACTGAAGAACGAGGCTTTTCTATTCCTTGTTGAACTTGCGTCATAACACGTTGAGCTTCTGCATTTGACATAGCAATAGGTTTTTTACCACCTAAAAAGCCTGTTACTTTAGGGGTATTTTTTACTAAATGCCAAGTATCATCATTCATTTCCATTTGTACGAGCACATAACTTGGGAAGAATTTACGTTCAACTTGTACTTTTTTACCTTTTTGAATATCTACAACAGCTTCTGTTGGAACTAAAACATCCGCAATTTTATCTGTCCAACCTTTTTTTTCTGCTTGTTCTTTAATTGACTCGGCAACTTTCTTTTCGAATCCAGAATAAACATGTAAAACATACCATTTAAGTGCCATTGTCCTTAAGCTCCAATACCTAAAATTGTTTTAATAATACCGGCAGACACACGATCTGCCACGAAGAAGTAAACAGCTAAAATCAAACACATTACCATCACAACAATTGTTGCTTGCGTTGCTTCCGAACGGCTAGGCCAAGTAATTTTTGATATTTCTTGTTTAACTTGTCTTAAAAATGCTGCTGGCGATGTTTTCATTTTTAAACTTTTCCTTTTACACTTTTGTTCTTTAAGTGGCAGGGGTGACAGGAATCGAACCCGTAGCCCCCGGTTTTGGAGACCGGTGCTCTACCAATTGAGCTACACCCCTAAAGGCACACTTCACCCGAATCTTTCATCCAAAAAGATTTAGGTTGCGAAATGATACCTATTTCTTCGAAAAAAATCAAGCCTTTTTTTTACTTTTTTTATCTATTTAAGAAAACTCCATCCTCAAGTAGAATTTGACTTTCTCTATAAAAGCTCTTTGATATTTTTTATACATTTATTCTCATATGCTTACTTTTTATTCTCATATGCTTACTTGGTTCGGCAAATTGTAACGTGCTTTTCTCCTCTCCCTGCATTATACACTCCCCCATTCATTAAGCCAGCAAGATCTTGCATTGCTCCACCCCATGAATGGCTTGTCCAAACCCAATCTTGCCAACCTAACCGACCCAATAATTTCCATCTTTCATGTGTTATATCTGACATAGCAGGAACATTACCTTGAATAGCATCACACGCCATTAAGGCATCCCAATAGCTCATGTTATTTTCGAATCTCGCCCAGGTCTCCCAAGAACCATTATAATAAATTTTTCCCTCTGTATATTGAACTGGAAAACATCCCGTATATACTGCTTCATAATTACCCGTTGCTCCACCACAGTACTCATTGAGAGAACACATTGAATTATCTTGGCATGTTTCAAAAATACACTCATTTTCAAGCCATTGCCCTCCACATGCCTCACACTCTGTTGAATTTTGAGGAAAGGCACAATCTAACTTTGTACAAACACCGTCTATAACTTTATAGCCACACAATGCACATTGATTAGCGGACAGTTGGTGAATTAACGTCTCATCTTCAACAGGACAGCAAGCTATTCCATTCCATGTATAACCTTCGCATGTACAATTTAAAGAACTATGATACCACGCACCAGTAGAACAACCGGGCGACGGCTCTTTACAGGAACCATCATCATGACAGAAACCAGAAACACAATCTTCATCAAAGCGACACTCAACGCACTTCGCCTGTGCTGAGGATAAATTACAATATGGCTTTGTTTCATCTTTACAATCTTCGTCTTTTATACATTCATTATCCCGACAATGATTGTTTGCAGGATCTGACAAAGCTCGACAACTTCCTTCTTCACATCCGCCATCTTCTGTACATTCCGTTATAACGCAATTTCCTTTATAGCATTGCTCTTTTTTCTGAGAATCACATCCGCCTTGACAAACGCCATTCTGACATGTTTGACAGAAAAATGCACAATCATTATCTGATTGACAAGAAACTCCCTCAACTTTTTCTTTTAGAGATTCTAATCCGAATGTCATTCCTTGCATATTGTTACAATCAACCATTCGCGTCGTCGTTTGATACTGATATATATTATAAGTATTTCGAATTTGCTCATTCTTCAATAAGATTTCACATACTTTTTGACTCACTCCTTTAACATGAACAAAGTGATTAGAAAATTCATCCTGTGACACCTGAAATTCAAGAGAAGATTCAGGAAGAAAAGATAGTTGGGTCGTATCTAATGTACCCACCTTCTCTTTTGAAAGAAGTTCATTAAAAGCAAGTGATACATCATATAAAATTGTATTAGCCTTATTTTTATTTATGAGATATCTAAAACTCAAAAAAGACAAAACACTTAAAATACCAACAATAGCTAAAACGGCCAGCATTTCGAGCATTGACCTACCAGTTTCATTCTTAATATACATGACTAAATCTCCTTTTAAGAGAATACTATCATATATATTTTAAGAAAATATCTATTCTGTAACTAAAATTAGATTATTTCATTATAAATCTTCCTATTATATTATATCCATTTCTTTATCGACAAACAAAAGAGAGAGTTTCTTTAAAAGAAACTCTCTCTTTGATGTTTTACTTTTGGAATAATTTGAGATTATTTCAAAATCTTGGAAACAACTCCAGCGCCAACCGTATGTCCACCTTCACGAATAGCAAAGCGTAAACCTTCATCCATTGCTACTGGTACGATTAACTTAACTGTCATCTTTATGTTATCTCCTGGCATAACCATCTCTACGCCTTCTGGCAATTCTATTGTCCCTGTAACATCTGTCGTACGGAAATAGAATTGTGGACGATAGTTACTGAAGAATGGCGTA
>CASECI010000039.1 GCA_949286465.1 uncultured Alphaproteobacteria bacterium
ACTGGTACGATTAACTTAACTGTCATCTTTATGTTATCTCCTGGCATAACCATCTCTACGCCTTCTGGCAATTCTATTGTCCCTGTAACATCTGTCGTACGGAAATAGAATTGTGGACGATAGTTACTGAAGAATGGCGTATGACGGCCACCCTCTTCTTTCGTCAAAATATAGCATTCTGCCGTAAAGTCTGTATGGGGAGTAATCGTTCCTGGAGCTGCTAATACTTGTCCACGTTCTACTTCCTCTCTCTTCGTTCCACGTAACAAAATACCTACGTTGTCTCCTGCTTCTCCTTGGTCTAACAACTTACGGAACATCTCTATTCCTGTACATGTCGTCTTTTGTGTCGGACGTAAACCAACAATCTCTACTTCGTCCCCAACTTTAATAACACCACGTTCAATACGGCCCGTAACAACTGTACCACGACCCGAAATGCTGAATACGTCTTCAATTGGCATCAAATATGGCTTGTCCTTTGGACGATCCGGTTGTGGAATATAACGATCTACTTCTTCCATCAACTTAATAATAGAATCATGTCCTATATCTGGACGGGTCCCTTCTAAGGCACATAATGCTGAGCCTTTTACAATTGGTATCTCATCCCCTGGAAATTGATAAGAACTTAATAAGTCTCTAACTTCCATCTCTACCAATTCTAATAATTCTGGATCGTCTACTTGGTCTACTTTGTTCATGTAAACAACTAATGCTGGAACACCAACTTGACGTGCTAACAAAATATGTTCACGTGTCTGTGGCATCGGACCATCCGCTGCACTCACTACCAAAATAGCTCCATCCATCTGGGCCGCACCCGTAATCATGTTCTTTACATAGTCCGCATGTCCCGGACAGTCTACGTGCGCATAGTGACGATTCTTCGTCTCATATTCTACGTGTGATGTGCTAATCGTTATCCCACGTGCTCTTTCTTCCGGAGCTTTATCTATGTTCGCATAGTCTACAAATGAGGCTCCGCCTTGCTCCGATAATACCTTCGTTATCGCTGCTGTTAATGTCGTCTTCCCATGGTCAACATGGCCTATCGTTCCTATGTTACAATGGGGCTTGCTTCTCTCAAACTTCTCTTTCGCCATAATTATTTCTTCCTGACTGTAAAAGTTAATCCTATCCCCACCACGGGGAAATGCCCTCTCATCGAGGACTCACTAAACCTGGAGCGGGTGAAGGGAATCGAACCCTCACGACCAGCTTGGAAGGCTGGGGCTCTACCATTGAGCTACACCCGCATCGGCTTTTCCCTGGTGGAAAGGGGTGGATTCGAACCACCGTACTCAGATGAGGGCAGATTTACAGTCTGCTGCCATTAACCACTCGGCCACCTTTCCGACACCCGGAAAAAGAATCTAGTCTTTTTAAGACAAGATAGGGCTTTAATATGCAAAGATTTTAGCCTCTTGTCAACAGAAAAAAAAAAGTTTATAGTCCTTTTTAATACATTTTTTTTTAAGTTATTGATTCTAAATTAAAACTATATTAAAGAAAGATATTATAAATGAAGAAAATAAAACAAAACTCTACTTTCTGGATTTTCGGTCTTCATCCTGTTTCTGCGGCTTTAAATAACCCTGAAAGAGTTAAAATTGAGATTCGTATGATAAACGATTCTATTTTTGATAAAACCTCTTTAAAAAACATCCCAACTAAAATTGTCTCTAAACAGGAGCTAGAAAGTTTACTTCCTCCGGGAGCTGTCCATCAAGGGGTAGCATTACTCGTAAGGCCTTTGGAACTGTTAGACTTAGAAGAAATTATGCACTCTGTTACGACAAAAGATAAAAGCGTTTTTCTTATCTTGGACCAAGTAACTGACCCTCATAATATAGGAGCTATCCTTCGTTCTGCGGCTGCTTTTAATGCTGATGGTATTATTTTACAAGATGCAAATGCCCCAGAAGAAACAGGTACTCTTGCAAAATCAGCTTGCGGTGCATTAGAATGCGTCCCTTTGATACGTGTCTCTAATTTAGCTAGAGCCATGCAAAAGCTCAAGAATGAAAATTATTGGATTATTGGATTAGATGGCTATGCAAAACAACTCATTTCTGAAATTAAGTTTCCTCAAAAAACCGTTCTTGTACTTGGTTCTGAAGGAAACGGTATGAGGCGTTTAACTGCTGAAAACTGCGATTACACGATTAAATTACCAATTTCTGATAAAATGGAAAGTTTAAACGTATCTAATGCGGCTGCTATCGCTTTATATGAATTTAATAGAAAGTAAAAATCATCTAAAAAAACCGCTCTACTTGAGCGGCTTTTTTCTTCCATTTTACATAATACGACCAATACCGTAATAGCGTAAACCTTTTTGCTGAACATCTTTAGGTTCAAACAAATTACGCAAATCGATTAGTTGATCTCCCTTCATTAATTGCTTTGCTTTATCTAACCCCAAAGCTTTAATCTCGCTCCATTCTGTCAGAACGACCGCAACATCAGCTCCTTTTAAAGCTTCATACATATCCTTTGTCCAAATGGCAAAATCTTCTCCGAATATCTTTTGAGCTTCTTTTATCCCTTGAGGATCATAGATAACTAAATCTGCTCCTGCTTCCTTTAATACAGGCAAAATTGTCAAACTGGGAGCATCTCTCATATCATCTGTATTCGCCTTAAAAGTAACACCTAATATAGCGATTCTTTTTCCTTTTATATCTCCATCACACAACCGAATAATCCGTTCCGCCATATTTTTCTTACGATTTGCATTGGCTAAGACTGTTGTTTCTATCGACGTGACAGGACATCCATAATCTCTTGCTGTCTTTAACAATGCTAATGTATCTTTAGGAAAACATGACCCACCATAACCCGGGCCTGGATTTAAAAATTTCTCGCCTATACGACTATCTAATCCTATCCCTTTTGAGACATCTTTAACATCTGCATGACATCTTTCGCATAAATCTGCTATCTCATTGATATAAGAAATCTTCATTGCTAGGAAAGCATTCGCTGCATATTTTATCAATTCCGATGTTTCTCTTGTTGTCATAATCAATATATGACCTTTATCTGTTAAAGGTTTATATAAGGCTCTCATAACTTCACGAGCTCTGTCCGTCTCTGCACCAACAACTATTCTATCTGGACAGCTAAAATCTCCTATTGCTGACCCTTCTCTCAAAAACTCCGGATTAGAAACAACATCAAAATCTGCCTTAGGATTTGCTTCTTCTATGATTTTTTGAACAGACTGAGCCGTTCCAACAGGAACTGTCGATTTATCAACGACAACAGTATAGCGTTCCATAGATTGACCTATTTCTTTTGCTGCTTCGTATACATAAGTTAAATCCGCATGTCCATTATCTTTTCTTGACGGCGTTCCAACAGCAATAAAAACAGCGTCTGAATCTTTCATGGATGCCTTTAAATCTGACGAGAAAAATAATCGCCCTGCATCTACATTGCGAGCGATCACTTCATCTAACCCAGGCTCATAAATAGGTAAAATCCCCTTGTGCAAACCTTCTATTTTTGTTGCATCCTTATCAACACATACAACTGTATGACCAAAATCTGCAAAACATGTACCAGTAACCAAGCCTACATAGCCTGTACCTACCATTACTACTTTCATGTATATCTCCCTCTTTGTCGTTAAAAGACACTGTTCGCAAGTGAACGAACTTCTTGTCTAGCTGCTATACTAGACATAGATAACGGCATATGCAAGCCATTTTCTCGCAAATCCATCATTGTTAGTCCTTTTAAAAACAATTCTCTGAAAACGACTCTATCTGTAATCGAGCCGGCTACTTTAAAATGAATGCGTTCTGATAAAGAATTTAACAACTCTTCCATCATTTGTTTGTTCTTATTTTTAAAAGGAGACAACCGGTTACGAGCAACAATCCAATTTAATGGCGATTTTTTCATCAAATTACGTTTTTGACGAACTGACCATATCCTTTCTGAATAATGACTAGGACCTTTAATGCGCAAAGTATCCCCATCAACAACACCTAAGACATCTAAATCTAATAAACTATCATTAATAGGAGTTATCAATGTATCTGCTTGAAATAAAGCCTCCTGTGTCAGTGCTGTATCCGCTCCCGGCGTATCTAAAACAATAATATCATAATCATTTGACAAACGCTCTAACTGTGAGCGTAAAAACAAAATTTCATTCGATATATTATTCATGCGAACATAATCAGGCATAGGAAGTGTAATACCATTCTTTGTCGCAAATTCTTTACGATTCTGAAGATATCTTGATAAGGTACCTTGACGACCATCCAAATCCAATGCTGCAACTTTTTTCCCTTCTCTCAGCCATGTTACTATTAAGTGCATAGCCAGCGTAGATTTCCCTGTACCCCCTTTTTCGTTCCCTAATACAACGATTTTCGCTTTCATTTTATATTCCTTTTGTCTATACTTAAAGATGGGCAGTAAGTTTATCCCTTTTTATTTTTTTGTCAAGAAATAAAGAAAAAATACTTTATAAAGACCCTATTAAAAAAGCCACTTTACGTGGCTTTTAACTAAGCTACTGCAACTTGTTTCTCGTTTTCTTCCACAAAATCATTCAAATCAATGATTTCATAGTTGGAGGCATCTTTAAAGACTTCGCGTAATAACATGTTATTGTGATAATGCCCTGACTTATCCCCTTTGAAAGAGCCTATTATCGGCATACCAGCTTGATACAAATCCCCAACAGCATCCAAAGTTTTATGACGCACGAATTCCAATTCATCTCGCAATCCTTCCGGATTCATAATTGAATCACCATTCACAACGATTGCATTTTCTAACGACCCACCGCGAGCTAACCCAAGTGAGCGCAGATATTCGATTTCTTGCAACTGGCAAAATGTCCGTGCATAGGCAATTTCCTTTTTAAAACTGTCTTTGGACAAGGTGAATTTTGTTTCCTGATGCCCGATAATCCGAGCTGGAAAATCGATAGAAAAGTCAAATGTTAACCCTTCATCCGAAGGAGATAAAGAAACACTAATTCCTTTATCGTCGGTAAAAGAAACTGTCTTCTTGATTTTTAAAACTCTCAAAGGAGCATCTTGCTCAATTAAGCCAACACAATCAAATAAAAATACAAAATCACGAGCACTTCCATCCATAATAGGGATTTCTGGACCATCTACATCTATATATGCGTTTGTAACACCACATGCTGACAAGGCAGCCATAACATGCTCTGCTGTAGAGACTGTAACGCCATCCTTATTTCCAAAACAACTACACATCTTTGTATCTACAACATGCTCATAAGTCGCTGGTATTGTATTTTCTTTATCTGTCACATCAACACGACGAAAGACTAAACCTGTATCTATTGGAGCTGGATGAAAGGAAATTTTTGCACGTGCTCCGGAATGAACGCCAACACCTACAGCAAAAATAGAGCTCCGAAAAGTCTTTTGGCACATCTTATATTCTGATGAAATACGCGATATATCTGCTATCATTTTTTGCATCCTTCACTAATCTGTTAGCTTTAATCTAATCAAGAACCTAAAAAACTACAAATCAATGATTATTACAGATTGTTACAATTTTATGTCATAAAAAAAATATTGCATTTACTTTCATTTTTTTGTATGGTTGCCAATAATTACCGTACAAAAGAGTTTTTGTTAACGGATTTTTAAAATCACAATCAATAATTGGTTATAATAGGATGAAACAACCTTCTAATAAAAATCGTATCGGCGGACGTTATCCGCATTTCAATAATAATCGTCGTAATAATTTAAGCATTCCTACAAAAAACACCGTCTTTGATAGCTCTGGCCCTTGCGGAAGAATGAGAGGAACAGCTCTTCAACTTTGCGAAAAATACCAAACTGCTGCCAAAGATGCACGACATAACGATACAATCTTAAGTGAAATTTGCCTTCAATATGCCGATCATTATCAACGAATCTATACTCTCGCTTGCCAAAATGAAAAACCTGCTTTCTGCTCACCCGAAACAAATCTTAGTTGTGAGCAAAATGACAGTGAGTTATCTTCTCAAAACAAAGAGACTAGCTTAGACAATTTAAAAAATCAAAATAATAACACCAATGATTCTGAACAATCTAATAATGATGCTCTGCCATCAAACTTGCCTTTCATGAATGCTCCTCTCCCAGAAATCTCCCAAGAAGAACCTAAAAAAACGAAAAAAATACGAAAGACAAAAAAAATAATCTCTAAGCAAGATGATGAGATAGAACAACAATTGCCCGTCTAAATATAAAAAAAGTATTTTCATAACTACTTGTTAACCTCTATTCGGCTAAACTTAAAAATAAGGTTTATTAACTTAGGGATATACTATGTTTGAAGATAAAGTCGAGACAGAGCAAATATTAAAAAAAAATATAGCCTATCGATTTGTTAAAATTGTCCTTATAATAGCTATAATATGTTCTCTTGTATTAATTTATGCTGTCTTTTTCCCAAAAGATAAAATCCCCTCTTTTCAAGAGAAAGAAAATAATTCTTTGATCTTAACTGGGCAAGATGGATTATACTTTATAGAGCTTCCAAAATTAAAGATTAATTTAAAATCAAATAAAGAAAATTTCTCTTTCATTGAAACGAGCATTGCTCTAGAACTTGCAAAGCCTTCATACAAAAGTACTATCTCTGCTCTCTTACCAAGAATACTGGATGCGATTAATACATATTTACGAGAAATGTCAATCGCAGACCTTCACGAAAGTGGTAGCTTATATCAAATAAAAGAAGCTCTTTTAGAAAGAATTAACTTCTTAATTGCGCCGGCACATATCAACGATATTTTATTTAAAGAACTCTTCGTAGGACAAGGCCAATGATTGAGACTTCAGATTCTTTGCAAAATATCTTAAGCCAAGAGGAAATAGATGCTTTATTATCACCACGGGATAATACTCTTTCATTAAATACTCTCCTAACCCCAAAAGAAAAAGCAAAACCAGAAATATACCCCTCATTCGAGCGTCATTTAGACATTTTCTCTAGAACGCTCATAACAACACTTCGACATGTTACGGAAGGTAAAAATATATCTGTTAACCTCAGCTCTTATATCTCTGGCCAATTAGGGTCTTATTTAGACACAATAAAAACACCCGCCTTTTTAGGCTTTTTTATAGACAAAGGGAAAAACATCCCTGGATTAGTTTCTATAGATTCTATGCTGGCATACACTTTAATAGACATGGCCTTAGGAGGACGTAGAGGTACTGCTGCGATGCAGATTGAAGAACGACACTACACGCAAATTGAACGTTCGATTCTAGAAAAATTCATTAAAACGCTCATATCTAATTTAGGAAATGCTTTTCAAGTTTCTTTTTCATATGAAGGAATAGATACAAACCCTCAAACGGCCTTAATAGACGCCTCGGGAACAGAAATGCTTATTACACGACTAAGTGTTCAGATTGACAATCGTAATGGACTATTCGATATTGTTTTTCCTTATTCTGCAACACAGATATTAGAGATTGAAAATCATATACCCCACAGCGAAGATATTATAAAAAATGAATGGCAAAACAGTCTCGCTCAAACAGTCTCTTATGTTCCTATGGAAATTAATGCAGTATTAGATACAAAAACACTTCCGTTTAAATCTATCCTTGAATGGCGGCCGGGACATATTTTACCCTTAACTTTTTTCAAAGGAAAACCAATACAGCTCGTTTGTCAAGACACACCAATTTTTCAAGGACATTTAGATACGCATAATCAGAATATAAAAATTATTTTAGATAAAAAGACTTTAAAGGAAGCATAACATGGAAATAAATATGTTTTTAAATCTTGTCATTGTTTTGCTTCTTGTCATAGCAATTATTTATGCGATGATATTAAATCATCGATTAACCTTATTTAAAGAAAGTAAAAAAGAAATACTGAAAGCTGTTCAGTCTTTTCATGAAATTACACAAAATGCAGAAATAACTCTTTCTCAAGTCAAGCAAAGTACCCAAACAATAAGCGATCAGTTAAAAACTGAAATGTACAAAGCTAATCAGCTCCGAGATGATCTTGTTTTATTAATGGAAAAGAACGCCTCATCTAAAACGTCTTCTCATCAGAAAGAAGGGTATTTTTCTGAAGTCCCTTCGCATAAGCGTTTTCCATTAAAAGATACTGATAACATATCTCATCCCAAAAATTTAGATACATACCAATCTGAAGCTGAACGAGAATTATTTGAAGCTCTTCAACGATTGAAAGGATCATAATATGCGTTCATATCTTATAGTATGCTTTAAATTCTTACCGATAGCTGTATTTTTTGTACTGCTATCTTTAAGCATTCGTATGGGCAATTTGTTTTATGATATAAAGGAAGAACATAATATTTCTATTGAACTTCAAAAAGCATCAGCAATAAATGATAATATGATATCAATTCCTATTCAAACGTCTCAAACAAAAGCTTTAACAGAAAATGAACTTCTTATTTTACAACAACTCTCGGTCAGAAGAACAGAACTGGATAAAAGACAAAAAGAGCTAGATAAAAAAGAACAAGAGCTTACTGAGCTAGAAAAAAAATTAACCACACAACAAAAAAAACTGGATGAAATCGCTAAAAAGCTAAAAGAACAAATAGAGCAATCCACTTTACAGAAAAATACTGAACTTGTTCATATTTATACACATATGAAACCAACACAAGCAGCCATTGTCCTATCATCTCTTGACAAAACTTTGATACTTCAAATACTTAAAAACATGCCCCCAACACAAGCTGCTGCTATATTAGAAAAATTTCCTCCGGAAGAAGCTAAAAATTTGACTATTCTAATGGCATCCCCGAATAATGAGTTGTAGCATGAGAAATAATAACAATTTCCTTTTTACAACACCCAAAACCAAAAGAAGTGCGTTTTCTTTTATTTTTTTATCTTTGATTCTTTTAATTTTATGTTTTTTTATAAAAATCATTTCAATATCAAATTTCGAAAAAATTAAAGTTGACGCCGTTAAAACAAGTGTTCATTCCGTCTTTAGCTCTTCAAAATCTAAATTAACTTTTTTTCACCCTTCTTACAAACCAATCAGTCTTGTCATCTTATCGCAAAAAATTTTTGAAGAATTATTCGATGATGCACAAATACAACAAAGTTGGGACGGTCAAACTCTTCTTGTTACCTTGAAAGAATCTGATTTATTTATCCCTTTTCAAGAAAAGGCAACCTCTCGTGCTAAAAAACTTACTCAAAAACTATCTTCTTTTTTAAAAAAACATGACAACTCTTTCCAATTTGAATTAAGTTTTATCCATTTTATAGATCTTCCAGCTGATGGAACTTATCCTATTTATGAAAATTTACCATCTCGACGAGCAAAAGAAATAGCTCGTATCTGGATAGAAAACGGCATCCCCAAAGAGACCATTCAAACCGGAGTTCAAAAAGGTGAAGCTCAGAATGTTTCAATTAGTCTGACTTTTTTGTCAAAGGAGGAATATAATGAACCCAACCTCCCTCAATAAAGCATGGATTCTTACTTTTACAGACTTAGTTTCTCTTCTCCTAACTTTTTTTGTAATGCTCTTTGCGATGTCAACTCCTCCTGCGTTAACACCCCTAGCTGAAGTGTCTTTGGTGCAAAGCTATATCTCTTCTTCGCCGATAACATTATCACAAGGCGTTTCTAAAAGAAGTGTTAACTTAGATTATCTATATCATGTTCTTTTAGAAAAAAAATTACATCTAGATTCTGCCATATTACAGTTGAGCAATAATAAATTAATTTTAACTGTACCCTTACAGATATTTACAGACCTTGATGAAATGATTCTAGATAGAGAGCAAGCAGAACAGATGGAAAATTTAGGTTATTTACTAAATAACCTGTCAAATAAAATAGCTATCCGAACCGCCACACAATTTAATAATGTTGAAAAATCACTAGGTATTTCTGCTCAAATAGCTAATACCCTCCAAAAGGGAGGGTACTCAGATCCAATTCCGATTCTAACATACTTTGGAGACGAAAATAAGCCTCAGATAGATATTCTTATCTACCCTTTTACAAAAGGAGGCTTATTATGAAATCATTCATCTATTTATTCTGTATTTACTTTGTAGGCATGTTATTATATGTACAAACTATTTTTTCTACTTCTGTCAATGTAGAAACTTATATAACAGATGAAAAAAAACACATTACAAATATATTAATCCCCATAACAGAAGATACGAAGACGGCTGTCTTTCAAAGAAATGGTTATGTTTACATTATTTTAGATCGAAGTATGATTGAGCCTCTTTCCCTTTTAGATCATCCTGTTATTCAAGAGGCTCGAATAATTCCTTCCAATAAAGGAACAATACTTCGTTTTCTCTTAAATTCATCATATACATGGTACATAGATAGAAGAGGCCGCTATTTAATTTTAGCTCTTTCCTTAGAGAAATTTGATGATAAAGTCATTCCCATTTATCCGATTAAGAAAGAAAATACCCTCTCTTTTGAAATTGAAGAGACGACTTGTATAACATTTAAAGACCCCGTATCTGGTGAAAAAATTTATGCTTTTCCCTTACTACTTCATGAACAAAAAATGCCTTTTGGATTAGGAACTGAGACCTTTGAACTTCCAGAGACAGATCAAGGGTTAATATTAATTCCACATATAGCTTCCATAAACACTTCTTACAAGGATAAAAAATTAATATTGACCAGCAATCAGGATTTACTTTTAAATGATAAAATTGCTTTTATATCACCTCATAAAGGCGATGTTTTAGATTTTTCTGAAATAAAAGCACTCACAAAACAAAGTTTTTATAAAGAAAAGAATCGTTTGCAAGACTTAATTGTTTCTATGCCAGAAGCAGGAGAAGCCCCATTTAAAAAGGCTTTAGCTCGCCTATATTTATCTCAAAACCTTGCGTTAGAAGCTGAAAATATTTTAAAAAGTATCAAAAATTCCTATCGAGATGAAGAAGTTAACCAACTAACAGCTGTTAGTCTACTTGCTCAAGGAAAGATAGAAGAAGTTAATAAACAGATTGTAAAAAATCCATTATCCAAAAATTCTTTTGCCTATACATTAAATAACTTTATCCAATCACCAGCTCTTCTCTCAGATGATGATATTTATAATATCTATAATACTCTTCCGACACCTTTATTTATATCTCTTTCTTTTCAGGCCATCCCTCATCTTATAGAATATAAAAAAACAAATATGATTTCTTTCATTTTAAGTAAAATACATTTACAAGATTTAAACTCGTATCAAAAACAAGCTTTTTATTATTATGCAGGACAACTTGCTCTACTACGAGAAAATGACCGAGAAGCACGCCTCCTTTTCAATAAGGCTCTTGAAGAAAAAATAACCTCTCCCGCAGCCTTTAAAAGTGACTATCATCTGACTTTAATAGACCTAAAAGAAAATAATATTTCCTTCGAACAAGCAATCAAAAAATTAGAAAATTTAAGATTTTCCTATCAGGATCAAACTTTCGAAGAAGATATTTTAAATACGCTATACCACCTTTATCATCAAAACAAAAATTATATTAACGCTCTCAAAACGTATCGTTCTTTATTTATCATTCATCCTGATTCCCAAAAAACAAGAGAAATGATTAATCTATTTAAAGAAGCTATGTTAAATGACGAGAATATGCCTCCTTTAGAAAAAGTCTCTCTATTCTACGAATTTAAAGAGCTTATTCCTTCCGATGTATCTGGTAATCAAATTATGGAAAGCCTCATTGACAATTTAATAGATTTAGACTTACTTAATCAAGCCTTTGACATTTCTCTTTCTCTAGCGAGATATCGTTTCAAAGGACAGAAACAACAAGATTTCTATTTCAAAGCAGCTCTTATTGCTCTTTTAAATAGGAAAATAGATGACGCAAAAAATGTCCTTTATAACCTTCAAGAAGGAAGCTCCTACCAAAAAAGTATTTATTATCTTATACAAAAAGAAGAGAAAAATAAAAACCTAATAAAAGTATCACCTCTTAGAAAAGAGGAACTTTCATTTTTAAATCCTATATTGCTTAATTACCTTGAGCAGCAGGAACTGCTTCAATAACAACAAAAGCTAAAGCAACCATTTTTTCATCACTCAATGAAACATGAAAAATAGGCTTATATCCTTTCGGAATAAGCTGATAAATATAACTTTTAATATTATCACTAACACGAAGTTGAGGGGCGCCTTGGTCATTATTAACAATTTCAATATCAGTCCATGAAATATTTTGACCAATGCCCGTACCTAGAGCTTTTGAAAAAGCCTCTTTTGCAGCGAATCTCTTAGCATACGCACCTAATTTTGTTAATTCACAATGACAGTGATTTGCCTTTTCTTGTTCTATGGGAGTAAACAATCTATTTAAAAGAGCCTCATTATATTGATCTAATTTTGTTTTAAATCGCTCTAAAGAAACAATATCCGTGCCAACCCCAACAATCATGCTTTCCATGCCTTTTCTACAGAAATGATAATGGGTAGAGCTTTTAGAGCAGTCATCACCTCTTCAAGATGTTCGGCATTTTTGACATCAACATCCATTGTTAGTTCCATAAATCCAGGGCTCTTAGATGTTGTAAATAAATGAGAAATATTACTGTTATATTTAGAAACAGTTGTTGAGACAGTTGCCAAAGCACTTGGCTTATCAGCGATAACAACATGTAGCCGAACGGGATAAAGTTTATCTGACTTAATATCATCATTCCATTCAATATCTAACCAACGTTCTGGTTCATCCTCATATTTTTTCAACATCGGACAGTCCATTGTATGAATAGAAACGCCTTTCCCTGTCGTTACAATTCCAACGATTTTATCTCCAGGGACAGGATGGCAACACTTAGCGTAGTGTAAGGCAATCCCAGAAATAAGACCTTTAATTGGATTTGTCTTATCATTTTCATCGACTTTATTCGCAGATGGGTGCCGTTTAAAAATATCTACGACTTTTTGAAGGGTCGTTTTTCTTTCCGGATGAGCTTTATAGAAAACATCATTTGCTAAAATAATCCCCTCGCCCACCATAACATACAAATCATCCAAAGTCGCCTGCTTAAAAGAAGGCAATAAAGCTTCTATCTCTTTTTCATTCCAAGTTTGCTTAGCTTCTTTATAAAGAGCTTGAATTAAATTTTTTCCTAAATCAATAAATTGTAATCTCTTTTGCCCTCTAATAAAACGACGAATAGACGATTTTGCTTTAGGTGTAACAACAAACCGTTCCCATTCTGGAGAAGGTGTCTGAGTTTTGGACAAAATAATATCAACCTGATCGCCATTTTGTAACAATGTTCTTAGAGGTTTAATTTCCCCATTAATTTTAGCCGCCATACAATGATCACCAACATTGGAATGAATAGCATAAGCAAAATCAACAGGTGTTGCCCCCTTGGGTAGCCCGATTAAATCGCCTTTTGGAGAAAAACAAAAAATTTGATCTTTGTACATTGCAATTTTTGTATTCTCTAAAAACTCGTCAGAGGACGAAGATTGACTTAATAAATCAAGCAATTCTCGCATCCATCTGAATTGCTTTCCTTCCATGGAGTGTCCTTCCCCTTGTTTGTAGACCCAGTGAGCTGCCACACCAAGTTCGGCAACATCGTGCATATCTTTTGTTCGTATTTGAACTTCAATTCTCTCTTTAAAAGGACCTATTACGCCAGTATGTAAAGATTGATACCCATTTGATTTAGGTGTCGAAATATAATCTTTATATCGACCCGGTATCATTGGATATTTTGTATGAACAATTCCTAACGCATGATAACATTCTGTAATTGTATCAACGACAATCCGGAAAGCCATAATGTCGCAAATCTGTTCGAAGGAAATATTCTTATGCTGCATCTTTTTCCAAATGGAATAAGGTCTTTTCTCACGGCCATAAACCTTAGCGGTTACACCACCTTCAACCAAGTCTTTTTGAAGTTGTTCCACAATATCATTAATCAGGTTTCCACCTTTTTGGCGTAAGAAATCTAAGCGTGTTTTAATAGACTCATAAGCATCAGGATGTAATTGACGAAAGGCCAAATCTTCTAATTCGTCTTTCATTTTGTTCATGCCCAATCGTTCCGCTAGAGGAGCATAGATATCTAGCGTTTCTCTTGCAATACGCATCCGTTTTTCTTCTTTTTTACAAAACTGAAGCGTCCTCATATTATGTAATCTATCAGCTAATTTAATCAGTAAAACGCGAATATCTTCGCTCATAGCAAGAACGAGTTTACGAAAATTTTCTGCTTGCCGATTATGCTCTGATTGTGTTTGAATTTTAGAAAGCTTAGTAACTCCCTCTACCAAATCAGCTACTTCTTTTCCAAAGAGCTTCTCGATATCCTGATAAGAAGCAGGCGTATCTTCAACAGTATCATGCAAGAGAGCTGTTACAATTGTTGCATAGTCTAATTTATACTCGGTTAATATACCAGCAACTTCTACTGGATGAGAAAAATAAGGGTCTCCTGACTCTCTTTTTTGAGAGCCATGCATTTTCACGGCAAAGACATAAGCACGGTTCAAACCCTCCTCATCCGCATTTGGATCATAAGACTTAACGCGTTCGACGAGTTCGAATTGCCGTAACACAATCTCCCCCTAAAAAATTATTGATTTTCTTCTAGATTATCAGTGACTTGGAAAGCGCCATTTTCTTCAAATTCAGCTTCATTTGCATATACTTCTGACGTTTCTTCTTTCACAACGTCAGCATACATATCTTCCCCTGCTAACTCTGCATCTACTTCTTTTAGTTCTGCATCACCTTCGAAATGCTCTTGCGAAGGAACATATTTTTGGAAACCTGCAATTAGCATATTATCTAAATCCTTAGGACTGACCGTCTCCTCAGCAATTTCCCGAAGAGCGACGACAGAATTTTTATCATTATCTCTTGAGACCGTAATAGGTTCACCTGCACTAATATTTTTTGCGCGTTGGCTTGCCAACAAGACAAGTTCAAAACGATTAGGAACTTTTTCTACACAATCTTCTACGGTTACACGTGCCATTTTAAATACCTCTTTATAAAGAATAACGATAATTTGAGATACATCTTTACACCATTTTGAAAAAAAAATCAAGTCTCTTGCTTTTATTTTTTAATCGTTTTATGATAAATTTTATTTTTTAACAATTACAAAGGAAATAAATATGGATGATACAAAATATCTAATTACCAGTGCGTTACCTTACATTAACGGGCAGCCTCATTTAGGTCATATGGTGGGTTGCTTATTACCGAGCGATGTATATGCCCGTTTCATGCGCCAAATGGGAAAAGATGTTTTGTATATTTGCGGAACAGATGAACACGGGACCGCTTCTGAAGTTGGTGCCTTAAACGAAGGATTAACGGTTGAAGAATACTGTAAAAAATATCATGACGTTCATGCAGAGGTTTATAAAGCATTCCAGCTTTCTTTTGATTATTTCGGTCGCACAAGTTCGGAACAAAACAAAGAAATAACCTATCACATTTTCGAGCAGTTAGATAAAAATGGTTACATTGAAGAAAGAACAATTAAACAAATTTATTCTATCGATGATAAAATGTTTTTAGCAGATAGGTATATTACAGGGACATGTCCTTATTGTGGATATGATAAAGCTCGAGGTGATCAATGTGAAAATTGTACGAAAGTTCTTGATCCAACAGACTTAATAAACGCAAAAAGTACAATTTCTGGTTCAAGCAATCTAGAGGTCCGAGAAACAAAACATCTTTTTATAAAGTTGCCCGCTCTAGAAGGACAGTTAAAAAAGTGGCTTGAAACAAAAGAATATACTTGGCCTGATGTTGCTTATTCTATCGCTCAAAAATGGCTTAAAGAAGGTCTTCAAGAAAGATGCATTACGCGTGACTTAAAGTGGGGATTTTCTGTTCCTAAGCCTGGTTTTGAAGATAAAGTATTTTATGTTTGGTTTGACGCTCCTATAGGATACATAGGGATTACTAAACAATGGAGTGATCAAGATCCAGAACACCGTAATTGGAAAGATTGGTGGTTAAATGCACCCCATGTTAAGCATGTTGAGTTTATGGGAAAGGACAATGTTCCATTTCATACAATCACATTTCCTGCTCAACTATTAGGGACACAAGAAGCCTGGACACAAGTCGACTTTCTGAAAGGAATGAGTTATTTAACATTTAATGGCGGAAAGTTTTCTAAGTCAGAACATCGAGGTGTTTTTGCTTCTGATGCTGTTGCAGAATTTCCTGTTGATTATTGGCGTTATTGGCTGATGTCTAATGCACCAGAAAGCTCCGATTCTTCATTTAATTTTGAATCATTCGCAAATACGATAAACAAAGACTTAAATGATGTTCTGGGTAATTTCATTAACCGAGTTATGAAAATGACAATCAATAACTTTGGGGCAGAAATTCCAGAAGGAGGAGAAGAAACTCAAGAAGAGAAAAATTTATATACACGTATGGAAGAGTTAATGAGTAGCTATACATCATTCATGACAGAACTAGAATTCCGAAAAGCATTATCAAGTTTACGTGAAATGTGGGTTGAAGGAAATAACTATATCGCTCGCAACGAGCCATGGAAAGTTGTAAAAGTGGATAAAGAACGAGCCGCTTGTATTCTAAGAACAGCTCTTAATTTAATTCGTATATATGCTTTATTATCAGCTCCTATTATGCCTCAAACAGCTCGGAAAATGCTAACGCTTATTAATGTTTCTGGAGATAAACTTGCTTGGATTGCAGAACCTATGACTGAAGCGCTAACATACTTAAAGCCTCATCATCCATTAAATATGCCTGAATTGCTATTTTCTAAAATTCCTCCAGAAAAAGTTGAAGAACTAGCTATAAAATATAAAGAAAAAGAGGCATAACTAATGTCAGAGAATAAAGTAGCATCGCTTACTTTTTGGCAAAAAATAACCAAACAAATTTTTCTTATTATTTGGTTTTTTGCTAAAAAGTTGAGTCCCGATGCTGCTCGCCATCTTTTATATTGGGGTATATCTGACAAAGCATTAGCAACAACTCCTTTTACAGATCCTATTTTAAATGTATCTGTCTTAGGCAAAACCTTTTCCAATCCTATCGGGGTTGCAGCTGGTTTTGATAAAGAAATAAAGTACAATGATGAACTAATTCGAAATGGTTTTAGTTTCAGCGAATTAGGTACTTTTACTTATAAGCCCAATCATTCACAACAAAAAACACATTTTATTCCATCACAAAAAGCGATCCTCATAGACTCTGAATCCTTTCCAAACTGTGGCATCATTAATTTAGGAAATAAACTTATTGCACGAAGAAGATTACCTCATATAGTTGGCGTAAATATTTCGTCCGCTCTTGATATTGATGAAAAAAATGTTGGCGAATTTTTAGAATATCTACAACAAGATTTGATTAATTCTATCCAGCATGTGGCTCCATACTGCGACTTTATTACATTAAACTTATCTCATCCTGGAATGCCTATTTCATCTTTACTCCATAATCCGACACAATTAGGCCTTTTATTAAGAGAGTTAAAACTACAAATTAAAAAGTTTGCCCCTATCATTACACCTAAGCTTATTTTAAAAATCCCTTATGATGGTCAAATCAACGTTCAGCTATTATCTGATGTATTACTAAGTGAACAGACAGATGGTCTTATTGTCAGTGGATTTTCAGCTTCCAAGGTTATAAAACAAACCTTACCTGATCCCAAAATTAAAGGTTGGATTTCTGGACAACCATTAAAAGATCCTTCAACAGAACTTTTAAGGCGATTTTATATGGCAACTCAAGGAAAAATAACTCTAATCGCTGGAGGAGGCGTATTTACAGGATACGATGCTTTTGAAAAAATCAGAGCTGGTGCAAGTCTTATTCAAATTCATAGCGCTATTTTATATGAAGGTATTGATGTCGCCAATAAAATTAATCGTGAGCTCAGTCAAATTTTACACGCCCATAAATTAAAATCTATTCAAGAAGCTGTTGGACAAAGTTGTCAATTATTTTCTCATTGACAACATTAAAAAAATCTCCTAAAGAAATAGGAATAGCGAGGAGGAAATCAAATGTTCTTTATCCCCAAGAAACATATCATTCCATGTTCTAAAAGTCATCTTGCAACTTCAAATGCTTCTTCTTTTTTTCAACAGGGCCGCAGTATGATAGAGATGCTAGCTGTATTAGCCATCATTGGAGTTTTATCTGTATCTGCTGTAGCGGGGTTGATGTGGGCATTTGCGAAATATAAAGCCAATAATACTATTCATGATGTTCATTTATGGGAATTAGCTGCTTTAGATAGTCAACAACTTTATTCTATGACCTCTGGGGAGCTGGTTTTAAATGAGTTAGGAGAAGT
>CASECI010000040.1 GCA_949286465.1 uncultured Alphaproteobacteria bacterium
GCCTATGCCAAGCGCCAGCTGACCTGGTTCCGCGCCCGCCCCGACGCCGTTGCCTGCGCTCCCGGCGATATTTCCGCGCTGCTGGCGCTGGCAGGCCGCCGGTAGGGCTGGCTAAACACGTAACCATTCTTCCGGGGTAAGGCCCCCCTTGCGGCCAGGAGTGTTTTACATTCGACCAGTTGAAGCGCCTCCAGCAAAAATATGATATAAGGACTTTCCAATATGAAAAAATTAGAAAATATTCTTGATATGCTTGATTGTGGGATAGTTGAAATTATGTTTGATGGAGATGCTCGTAGTATAACATGGGCAAATAATGGTTTCTTTGCATTAACAGGAGCCTCTCGTGAAGAGTATGATAATGAGCTAAAACATGGTAACCCTAAAAATGTATTACACCCTGATGATTTTGAAAGAGTTTTTTCAGCTTTTCATAAGCATGTGCAGACAAAGGAGACTCTATCTATTGAATATAGAGTCATGCACAAAAATGGAAGCTATGTTTGGCTTAGTGTCGTATCAAATTTTATCGGCTACAAAAATAACAAACCATGTTTTATTAATATAATGAAAGATATTACTGAATTAAAGAAGATTAGAAGCAAAATAGAATACGAAGCAGAGCGCTATCGAATTATATGCAGTCTAGCAAATGATTTATTATTTGAATATGATATAGAAAATGACACTTTAATAAGTTATTCAAAAAATTCTTATGACTTTAATACGCTACGTATTGATAATTTTCTTTCAAGACCCGCAGATCATAAGATGCTGCCCGATGATAGTATCAAAGTTTTACGTAAATTCTTTTTACAAGAAGTTGTTGTAGCACGGCAATACAAAAAATCAGAACCATTTCAGATTATAACAAAAAATGGATGCCAATGGTTTGCTGTTAATTGTGGAATAATCAATAATACAATTATAGGAATATTTATAAATATAGATAAAGAAATGACTACTGCCATAAAGTTGAAAAAAGAAATCAGGGAAGATTCTATGACAGGTCTGCTTAATAAAGTTGCCTTCATTCAAGATGCAACCGAGTTTTTAAAACATTCTTCAGGCAAGCAGGGATATCATGCAATGGTTATTTTTGATATTGACAACTTTAAACAAGCAAATGATAAACTAGGACACGGTTTTGGTGATACTGTCATACAACATGTTGCAATGTGTATAAAAGAAACTTTCCGCTCAGAGGATTTAAAAGGAAGATTTGGTGGAGATGAGTTTGTTGCGCTCATCAAGGATGTAAATATTCCTCAAATCAAACAACTGATTAGAAGATATCAAGAAAATCTAGTAGAAAAAAATTTATCATTAAAAGTTAACTATTCGTTAACAAATTCAATTGGTATCAGCCTCTTTCCCAGAGATGGAAAGACATTTGAACAACTTTTTAAATCTGCGGATATTGCTCTTTATAAAGCTAAAGAGCAGGGTAAAAATCAAGCCTCATTTTTTGATAGCCCTGTTTAGAGTAATTTTAGTTTGAAATGCTTCGCATTTCAAACTATACGACCTGTCGTTTCGCGGAAAAAGCGCGGTTTTTCCACTCACTTCAGGCCAGGTGGCGTTGTGCCGCCGCCTCGCGTGTCATCTTTTTCAAAGTTGAAACGCTCTAAGTTGAAATAAGAAGAGGGCGTTCCCGGTGAGTATCGCCGGGAACGCCCTCTCTTTTTATTTTTTGTCAGAACGGTTTCCGTAGGCCCGTTGTCTCGCCCCAATGAGCCGTCAGCCGCCCCGGGAGAGCGTCGCGGGCGGGTATTCAGTTTTTTTGCATAAGGCAGTTGGTGAGAAAAATGCCGCCGCGCTCGACGGTCTGCCGGAAGACGACGCGATAGCCCCGC
>CASECI010000041.1 GCA_949286465.1 uncultured Alphaproteobacteria bacterium
ACCTTCAACTGTCGCCTGTTGGCTTTTCTCACCATCTTCATAAACAGTTCCTTTGGGAATGACCACAGCTCGACATTCATCATTACTCCGTCGACACATACGCCCAACAGTTGGGATTAACGCTTTTTCTTTATAGGCCAAATCCGAACAATATCGATCATTATAGCCGTTTTCTTCCAAAAATAACAACAATGCTTTTACTTCAGAAACATCCATGTCTTCAGCTTTTTGTTTTGTTCTGTTTTCAACCATTTGCAAATAAGCATCCAATTTGGCAATCTGTTCCGCTGATACGCTATTTAACAATAAAATGTCCTGTCCATTTCCTTTTAAGTTTTGATCCCCATACTTAGTACCGGCATCTTTCGGATTAATAAAGTGAATTGGCTCTGTCAAACCGTGCAATTCCAAAACATAACGTTCCGTTCCGCATTTTACTTTTGTTCCGAATATCTTGACAAAATCTTTTTGTATCATCTTTTTCTCCTTTTATTATGTATTTTTTATTTTACTTTATAGTTTTATATCTGTCAAAAGGGGAAAAAATGCCTTTACAAAAAATAAAAAAAAAAGAATCCGTTTTTTATTTTTTATCAAAAATCACAAAAATATATGCTTTGTTTTTCTTGACATTTCAGATTTTTTCCTTTACTTAAAAAGTATATTTAACTTATAAAAAAGGAGATTGCTATGCCGAATATCGTCCTGCCACCTGATTACAAACCGTCTAAAGACGAAGAATATATGAACCCTATGCAATTAGAATATTTCAGACAAAAGCTTGTCGATTGGAAAGAAAGTTTATTAAAAGAATCTGGAATTACGATTGAAGACTTAAAAGAAGGTGGCCTTAACGAACCTGATTTAAATGATCGCGCCTCCAACGAAACTGAAAAGGCTTTAGAGTTAAGAACTCGTGACAGAATGAGAAAATTAATCAAAAAAATAAATCAAGCCTTAGCTCGTATTGATGAAGGAACTTATGGCTATTGTGAAGAAACTGGTGATCCAATTGGCATCGATCGATTAGAAGCACGCCCTGTGACAACCTTAACTATTGAAGCACAGGAACGTCATGAACGGTTAGAAAAAACACATACTGATGATACTGTGTAATGTTTCGAGCGCAAACAACTTTTTTAAATGAAACAAAGGTTGCTTTTTTAGATTCTCAAAAGCAACCTTTTGCTTTTATTATTCAACGTTTAGAAGATGTGAATTATGGTGATTTATATCAAGGAAAAATTGAAAAAAAAATCCCCCTTTTAAAATCTTTTTTCGTTAATATTAATAAAGATAAGAACGTCTTTTTACCTTCATCAGAACAGTTAAATGAAGGCGACTATGTTATCGTCCAAGTAACAAAAGAAGCGCGACTAGGAAAAGAAGCTGAAGTTAAGTTAATAAACATTATTAAATCTCATCCTATTGGCCTCATAGAAAAAGGAAAACTTTTAACCCCTAATCAACTAACTTTACCAGAAATTCCTTGGAACGAATATTTTGATGACATTCTATCTGACACTTGCAATCCTATTGTTTCTTTTGCAGATGGAGCACGTTTAATCATTGAAAGAACTTCTGCTTTTTGGAGTATCGATATTGACAGTGCTTCAAGCTCTCTACCCTTTTCTAAAATCAATCAAGAGGCTGTTCCTATCATCGCAAAAGAAATTATCAAAAGAAACCTAAATGGTAATATCATTATCGATTTTATTGGCAGAAAAAACATCAAAAATATTTCTCCGCTCCTTATTCAATTAAACAATCTTCTTCTAATAGAGGCGACACCCTTTCAAATTGGAGGTCTCTCACGCTTAGGAAATGTCGAAATGAAGCGAGACAGAAGAAGAAGTGCTTTAATCGATACATTAACCTCACCAAATGCTAAAGCTTATACTTTATTTAAAAGTATTCTCAACATCTCATCTCCCTTCTTAACCATTCACGTTTCTCCTTATCTCTATAAACAAATCATAGGACCTCTTGCTCAAACTTGGAACCTATTAGAACACAAAAAAGGAACTCGTTTAGTTATTAAGGCTGACCCAACTGAAACATCTTTTACTATCAAGGAGAATTTACATGAATAATCAAAATGAAAAAATATCTATTATTCGTACAAAATGCCCCATTTGTGGCAAAAATGCAACTTTAGACTTTAAACCTTTTTGCTCTAAAAGATGTGCCGATATCGACTTAAATCGTTGGCTATCTGGAGTTTACAGAATTGAAACAAATGAACTCCCTCAAACTCCTGTGACTGATACTGAAGACAAATAAATTCTTACATTTCACCTATTCTATAGAACTTTTCTTCCAATATTTTTCATCTAATAATGTTCCTAACGCAACCGTTGCTGTTCTTTCATTGCCTCCCTTCTCTATTAAACGAACATGAAGAGGCGTATAGGCACTTAATATCCTGTCAACAACCCAAACTGAAGGAACTTTGTCATTTTTAATATATACATCCCCAGAATTAACTTTATTATCCATTTATATACCTTCCTTAAATTTTAAAGAAACTTTATCACTTTAGTAGATTTTTTCAACCTCTTTTTTATCGTTTAATACTTCTTCTAATTCCTTTAATGAAGTATTAAAAAAAACAGTATTTGATCTAAATTTTTCATCTTTTATCATAAAAGAGGTCGTTGTTTTCATAGAAAATAAAAGAACGGCATCTTTTAGTTCCTTTAACCCATTCTTTTTAATCATTTTGACTCGGTCTAAAATTTCTTGCTCTTTCATTTCTTGCCGTTTTTTCAGTTGAGATTCTGCTTCTTGTTTCAAATTCTCTGCATTCTTCCTTGCCTTTTCCAATATGTCTTGTCGCTCTATGTCTTTTCCCTTGTCTTTTTCTTTATATTCCTCTAGTAAATTTCTTGCTTCATCTCTTAATTTTAAAGCTTCCTTTATATGAGAACGAATTTGTTCTGACCTCTCTTTCATTGCGCGAAGTAAAAATATACTTAACGGAGTAGATGTTAGCAATATAACTAAAACAAATGTTATGCTCTTCCAAAAAGACTCAGTTCTTATTATTTCCAAGACAAAAGAAAAAAAAGCATTCATTTAGGAAACTCCTCTAAATGCTCTTTAACGGCCCTACTAACAGAAGAACGTTTCGGCTGTATTTTATAGAGGGTATCAAAAACTATATTTAAAAATTGTACTGTAATCTCCTTTATATGAGCATAAACAGCTTGATGTCTCTTTAAAATATCTGTTTCTGCATTTAAACTACTTTTCTTTAAAACCTTTAAAAAATGTTGCTCTTGTTGCATGTGATCTACAACAATATCTTCATGTGCCTTTTGCATAATACGTGCAGATTGTTCCTCTGCTTTATTTATGTATTTTTCATGCTCTTGTCTCAGCCTATCTGCCGCAGAATTCGTTTCATCTGCTTCTCTTAAAATTGACTGTATTTTTTGTTTCCTTTCTGAAATAACTTGTACGACTGGAGGTAATAAAAATCTCGCTATACCTACATAGAGTATAATAAAACTGATGACTAACCAAAATATCTGACTGGGAAACCATACAATATCAAATTGTGGCATAAATAGTTTCCTCTTTTAAGAAAACAACATCATAAAAGCCAAAACCAAAGCGTAAAGAGCTATGGCCTCAGTCATTCCGGCTCCTATGTACGCGAATAAAGTGACATCATTCTTTACGCTCGGATTACGTGATATAGATGAAATAATTGTAATCCAAATTTCCGCAACCCAACGCGAAACTGAAATCATAACCAAACTACAAATACCTATAGACAAATATTTTGCTGCTTGGGCTATAAACTCTAAAGAATTTCCTTCCATATTTTTCTCCTTTTCTAATGATGTTCTTCAAAAGACTCCGATAAATAAATACACGTTAATATCGTATATATGTAGGCTTGAAGTAACGCTATTCCAGCCTCAAAAATCATAAGAACTCCCGCAAATAATAATGGGATAAAACCTAATAAACCTAACATAATAATAAATGCTATAACAACATCTAATATGATATGGCCAACTATCATGTTCATTACTAGACGAACAGTTAAACTAAACGGTTTAGATAAAAAAGAAATAATCTCTATTGGAACAATAATGGGTGACAACGCTAAGGGAATCCCTTTGGGATAAAAAACACGCAACCAACTCCAACCTTGATGGTAAATTCCTATAAAAATTGATAACAACAACCCCAATATCGCCATGGTTCCAACGACAGATAAGTGACTCGTAAATGTAAACATATAGGGGAAAAGGCCTAAAAGATTTCCTAAAAAAATAAACAAAAATAGACTGAAAATAAATGGAATAATTTTTTCACCTTTAATTCCTATTGTTTCATAAACCATATTTGATATAAAATGATAATAAGCCTCTATCATTGATTGACCAACATGAGGTATTATCCTTAACCGACGCGTCATCAGATACATTAATAACAATGCTATCATACTTGCCAACAACATAGAAAAGCTTGAATTTGTCAAAGAAATATCAAAATTTCCTATTCGAATAGGGAAAAGTGTTTTTACTTCAAACTGTTCTAATGGGTTTAGTTTCACTCTTTTCGTCCCTTTTCTAGATGATGCATATACTTATATACATTGAACACACCTGCTATTCCGCCTAAAAAAATAAAGATAGCTAAAATATATAACTTTGTCTCAAAAAAATGATAAATCACAAAACCAATAACTCCTCCTGCAATAAGCCCGCCTAATAAGTCAGATAAAATACCTATGAGCACACCGATACCTTCTTGTTTCCTCTGATGTGGTACTGAATTTTCTATTTTTTGATTAAGAGCAATTATTTTTTCCTTCAACTCTTCATGTTTATCGGGCTTAACTTCTTGGCTGTCCATTTTATTTTAACGCATCAATTGCGTCCTCTAAACTTTTAAGGTTCGTTCCTACGACGACTTTTGATTGATCTCCCTTCACTAAAACTGTCGTCGGAGTTCCTTGAATATCATATTTTTTCATAAATACATCTCTGTTTTGTATCATAGATTGCATCAAAATTTTATTTTGCAAACAAGATTGGACATCTGCTTTACTTAATCCAACTAAAGAAGCATAACTAGTCACAATATCTTGTGCGTTGTCTTTAAATGCCCATTTATCTTGATTTTCAAAAAGAACATTTAAAAATTTCCAATATGTCTCAGGACGTGCACACCGTGTTAACATTGCGCCAGCAAGAGCCCTTTTATCAAAGGGGAAGTCAATATAAACTAGCTTTACAAGCCCTGTATTAATGTATTTCTTTTCTATTTCTGGTAATGTTTCAAGATGATAAATAACACAATGACTACAAGTAAGCGAAGAGAATAAATACATTGTTATGGGAGCATTTTCTTTACCCATCATACGAGGCTGCTCTGGACGAATAGCAGGTTTTTGTTTTTCTTGTAAGGCGTCTGATGTCGCCTGTTCATCTGCCTTAACTTCTTGAGCTTTTGCAGAAATAGATAAAATATTCACCTCGTTTTTAGAGTCAAGGATTAAAGGTTCATAGATTTCACTAGGGTCATTTTCTATAACGGTTCCCTGCTCTATGACAGTATTTTGATTGTTGTGGTAATATATATATCCCCACACTAATAATGCCAATAAAATAATCGCCCACAAACCTTTCATTTTTACCCCTTTCTTTAAAATATATTTAGTTTAATTTGTTCTTTATTAGAATGCAATATCTATCCTGTTCTTTTCTGAAAAATAGCTTCGCCTAATTGTAGTGCCGCCATTTTTAATTCATCATCTGAAATTATGCTTACTTTTTCTTTTAATAAATCTTTTTGCTCTTTTGTTAAAGTCTGTTCTATGTTCGAAGAAGAGTTTTCTTTAAGAGCATTAAAAATACCTTGCCTAATTTTGATATCAGATACTGCAGAATAACCTAAAAATGTATTGATTCTTTCTAAAATAATTTTTTTCCGATGCTCTAATAAAACGGCATAAGAACCACCTTGACAAATGACATGTAATGTTCCATTAGTTCTTTGAGATTTAGAATAAGAAATTTTTTCAGGTTTAACGCCTTTAGATAAATCCTCTCCTACAACCTCAGGCCATTTTTCTATAATATCAACACACGTGAAGCCTCTTTTTCCTAAAACAGCTTTTGTCAATTCTCTTAAGTCATAGCTAAAGGGCTGACATCCGAAACCTCGTCGTGCTACATTCATCATAATGGTCTCTTTGCCTTTTTTTGTTTTTCAAAAAAGTCTGCTGCAAAATCTTCATACTTATCTTTTTCTATTGCGGTTCTAATTGCTTTCATTAAGTCTTGATAGTACTGAATATTATGCCACGTAAGCAACATACACCCTAAAATTTCTCCGGTTCTAAACAGGTGATGTAAATAAGCACGAGAATAATTTGTACAAGCAGGACAAGAACAATGAGCATCTAAAGGGCTTGCATCTTCTTGATGAACAGCATTTCTTAAATTTAGTGTTCCCTCTCGTGTAAATGCAAGAGCCGTTCTACCTGAACGAGTTGGCATAACACAATCGAACATATCAACCCCACGTAAAACGGCGCCCACAATATCTGAAGGTCGCCCTACACCCATTAAATATCTTGGTTTATTTTCTGGCAACATATCTGGGATAACATCAAGCATTTGAAACATCATTTCTTGACCTTCCCCAACAGCCAATCCTCCGATAGCGTATCCATCAAAGCCAATTTTTGTCAAAGCATCCGCAGAAATAGCTCTTAGATCAGGATGCATTCCTCCTTGATTAATCCCAAAAATACCATAACCATCTCGATTTTTAAAAGCATTTTTAGAACGACTTGCCCATCGCATAGAACGCTCCATCGATTTTTCAACAGCTTTTCTTGGTGAAGGATATGGCATACATTCATCAAAAGCCATTGTAATATCTGAATCGAGCAAATATTGAATTTCTATAGAACGCTCAGGAGAAAGCATAAACCGCTTACCATCAATATGAGAAGCAAAAGAAACTCCTTCTTCTGAAATTTTTCTAAGTTGAGAAAGTGACATAACCTGAAACCCGCCAGAATCAGTTAAAATAGGACCATACCATCCCATAAACCTATGAAGTCCTCCTAACTGAGCGATTCGCTCTGCTCCTGGACGAAGCATCAAATGATAAGTATTTCCTAGAATAATCTGAGCTCCCGTTGAAGCAACGGATTCAGGCAACATTGCTTTAACTGTTGCTGCTGTTCCGACTGGCATAAAAGCAGGTGTCTGAACAATACCATGCGCTGTTTTTAATTCTCCTCTCCTAGCCTTTCCGGATGTTTTTTTAAGCGTGAACTCTAACATAGTATACTTCCTATTGAATTTTAAAATAAACCTCTTTATGATATATGTTCTCTTATAACAAAAAATACGCAAAAGTAAAAGACAAAAGATGACTGAAAAGAAAAATAAAAAAGGTTGGATAAAAGAAAACTTAAAAGCTATTTTATGGGCCGGTGTAATTGCAATATTAATTCGAAGCTTAATCGGAGCACCCTTTAATATTCCGTCAGGTTCTATGATTCCTTCTCTGTTAATTGGAGATTATTTATTCGCAAGTAAGTATACATACGGCTATTCTAAGCACTCTTTTCCTTTTAGTTTTATCCCTTTTTCTGGTCGCTTATTTTATACGGAGCCTAAGCAAGGAGAGGTTATTATTTTTAGGCGTCCCCAAGATCCTAATATGCCTTATTGGAGAAAGGCTTTAACAAGTGAAGATTATATTAAACGTTTAATTGGCCTTCCAGGTGATACCATTCAAATGAAGGAAGGACGCCTATACATAAACGACCAATTAATTCCACGCACCTTCAAACGCTATGAGACCGGACAAAATGCTTATGGACAAACTTTAACTTTTACAGTCTATGATGAAACCTTACCAAATGGTGTTGTCCACGAGATAATGGAAGCTTCAGATAGTGGCCCTGTAGATAACACCCCATTATACCATGTTCCAGAAGGGCATTTCTTCTTTATGGGAGATAATAGAGACAACTCCCAAGATAGCCGCTTTGATGTCATAGGTTATGTACCTCAAGAAAATCTAATTGGCAAAGCACAATTTATTTTCTATTCAAACAATGGTCTCTCTCCATTTTTCGCCTTTTGGAATTGGGGACAATCTATTCGGTGGGATAGAATTTTTATGAGGATTAAACCATGACATTAGAAGAAAAAATCGGTTATTCCTTTAAAAACAAACAACTTTTAAAACAAGCTATTACTTTAGCTCATGGCAGCAAGGCCGCCGCCTATGAACGCTTAGAGTTCCTTGGAGACCGTGTTCTTGGACTTATCATTGCCGATTTATTATATAAAGTTCATCCTCAAGAATGGGAAGGTGATTTAGCCAAACGTTTTACGGCATTGGTTCGTGAAGAAACATTAGCTATGCTCGCAAGTGTCCTTTCTCTACATAGCTTCCTGATAACAAAAGAAGATGACCTACGCCACAATCAATCCATCCTTGCAGATGTTTTAGAGGCTATTATTGGGGCTTTATTTTTAGATGGAGGATTAAAAGTTGCTCAAAATTTTGTTGAACCTCTTTTTGAAGATTTAATTTATCAAAAAATACAACCTCCTATTGACGCTAAGACAGCTCTACAAGAATGGGGACACAAACATAAACTTGGACTTCCATCTTATACCGTTGTTGAAAGAACAGGACCTGATCATGCTCCTCTTTTTAAAGTAGAGTTAAAAATGAATGGCTATAAAAGTATCATTGGGGTAGGTTCATCAAAGAGAATTGCGGAACAAGCTGCCGCTGAACAATTTTTAGCGGAGAATAATCATGACACCCAATGAAACTAAGTGTGGTTTTGTAGCAGTTCTTGGAGCTCCGAATGCTGGTAAGTCTACTTTAGTTAACTTATTAGTTGGTTCAAAAATATCTATTGTTTCTCCGAAAGTTCAAACAACTCGTTCCCGTGTCCGCGGTATTGTTATGGAGCAAAATACACAAATTATACTTGTCGATGTCCCTGGAATATTCAAACCTAAACGTCGCTTAGATCGAGCTATGGTTGCTGCAGCTTGGACAGAGTCTAATGATGCAGATGTCCGACTATTACTTATTGATGCCTCTAAGGGAATTGACGAGAATACACGATTAATTATCGATAATTTAGAAAAGACAAATCAAGAAACTGTCCTAGTTTTTAATAAAATTGATTTGGTTAAAAAAAAGAAACTTCTTCCTCTCATAGAGCAACTTAAAAATATAAAAATATTTACACAAACATTTTTAATCAGCGCTAAGACAGGAGAAAATATTAAAGACCTTTTATCTTACTTAGCGAATCAAATGCCTATTGGGCCTTATATGTTTCCTGAAGATGATTTATCTGACTTGCCCAATCGTTTATTTGCTGCAGAAGTTACTCGAGAAAAACTTTATATGCATCTTCAACAAGAATTACCCTATTCCTTAACAGTAGAAACTACCAACTGGACTGAAACAGAGAAAGATGAAATAAAAATCAATCAAACAATTTATGTCGAACGAGAAGGTCAAAAAGCAATTATTATTGGGAAAAAAGGCTCTATGCTAAAGAAAATTGGCGAAGCTTCTCGTTACGAACTAACTCATATTTTCAAAAAGAAAGTTCATCTTTTTTTATTTGTAAAAGTACGAGAAAACTGGGTTAATGATCCAGCTAGATATCAAGAATGGGGTTTAGATTTCAATGCCTGAATTTCATGATACAGGCTTCATTCTAGGATGCCGTCGTCATGGAGAAAGCGCAATCATTATGAGCGTTTTCACACAAAATCATGGGCGTCATTTAGGTTTGATTCATACAAAAAACTTACCTCAACCAGGAACAATTGTTTCTATCAGGTGGCATGCTCGCTTATCTGAGCATTTAGGAAATTACTCTTATGAAATTATCAACCCTTTTAGTATTTCATTCTTAGAAGATACGAAAAGACTTGCTGCGATATCAACAATCTGCCAACTTCTTGATGAAACTTTACCTGAACGTGAAGCACTCCCTGATTTTTTTAATCAACTTCAAATATTTTTAACTCAATTAAATACAGATGATTGGTTAAAGGATTATATTTTTTTCGAAAAGAATCTTTTATCCTGCCTAGGTTTTGGAATGGATTTGAGTAAATGTGCTGGAGGAGGAGATGCAAACGACCTAGCCTATGTATCCCCTAAAACAGCTCGGGCTGTTAGTCGAGAAAAAGGGGATCCCTATCGAGAAAAATTACTATCCCTTCCTTCTTTCTTATATAAAGATGCACCAGCAACTCCACAAGACATAAAAGCTGGTCTTTTGCTAACTGGTTATTTTTTGGCAAAGCATGTTCACCAACTCCCTAAAATACGCCAAGTTTTATTTAAAAATTTATAAGATTATTCATCACTTGAACCAAGACGACCTATAACCATTTCCTGGTTAACATAAACACACTCTATAAATCCAAAGCCAGCCATTAAAACCATCATAGCAGATCCGCCGTAAGAAACGAGGGGCAAAGGAACACCCACAACAGGCAAAAGCCCCATAACCATAGCTGTATTAATGAAGACATAAAGAGAAAAATTAACAATTAACCCTAGAGCTAAAATTTTTCCAAAGAAATTACTACTTTTTAGAGCCATACGAAAACCGAGAATAATAATTGCCATGTATAGAATGAGCAACAAAGAAGAACCTATCAACCCAAACTCCTCAGATAGGACTGTAAAAATAAAGTCCGTATGTTTTTCTGGTATAAAATTTAAATGGCTCTGCGTTCCTTCTAAAAAGCCTTTTCCAAAAAGTCCTCCGGAACCCAATGTTATTTTAGACTGCATAATATGATAGCCTGCACCTAAAGGATCTCTTTCAGGATCTAAAAAAGTTAAAACTCTTTGCTTCTGATAGTCGTGTAGAAAATGCCACCCGATTGGTATAGAGGCTAAACCAAGAACACCGACAAGAACAAACTTCCATATCTGAACTCCGACTAAAAAGAAAATAGCAACTGTTACAAAAACTAACATCGAAGCAGTACCTAAATCTGGTTGAACTAAAATAAGTCCTACGGGTAAAGCCATCATAATAATTGGAATAATTAAGTGTGTTGTTCTTTCGACATCTTCTTCTCCGCTCCCATGGAAATAACGAGCTAAGGCCAGAACAAGATTTATTTTCATCAGCTCAGAAGGTTGTAATTGCATAAAACCTAAATCAAGCCAACGTTGGGCTCCCATACCAACAACACCTCGAATATCTACTGCAACCAACAAAATAAGACTTATTGCATAAAAAACATAGGCGTACTTCATCCAAAATCTTAAATCTATTAACAAAATCGTGAAGAAAACGCAACAGCCCATAATAAAACGAAAAAACTGTTTTGCTGCCCAAGGCTCCATAGAACCACCGGCGACAGAATATAAAAGTAAAATACCTATCCCAACCACACAACAAATTAAAAAGAAGAAAGACCAACTCATTGTCAGTAACTTATCTTTTATAGACAATTCAAAATCTTTAAAATAACAATTTCGATCTAAAAAAAGACTCATTTTTTAGTCTCCATTTCTGAGGCTGTTTCTTTATCTATGATATCCAATTCTAAGGCTCTCTTCATAATCTCACTAGCGATAGGAGCGGCTTTAGAACCACCACCTCCACCATGTTCAACAGCAACTGCTATAGCATATCTAGGCTTATTCGTGGGTGCATACCCCACAAAAAAAGCATGATCTCTATCTTTCCATTTTAATTCGTGCTGTTGTTTAAGACCCTCTTCACGCTCTTTTAAAGTAATTCTCCTAATCTGTGTACTGGCCGTCTTTCCTCCCATTTTCTGACCATCTACATCAATGCGCGTATGGTAAGCTGTTCCGCCTCGCTCATTAACAACCGCTCTTAGACCTTTTAAAACTAATGCTAAATGTTTGGGGGATATATCTAATTCTTCTGCAGTCTGATCTATATCAGATTGAAGTAATTTAGGTACAATCTTTTTCCCTTTACTCCCAACTCGAGCCATCATAACGGCCATTTGAAGAGGCGTGGCAAGTAAAAAACCTTGTCCAATCCCAAGATTCATCGTATCTCCCCTTCTCCACGCATCTCCATACTTTGCTTCTTTCCAAGCTCTTGAAGGCAATAAACCTGCTTTTTCCCCAACTAAATCTATTCCTGTTAACTCTCCAAACCCTAAGCGAGATGCCATATCAATAATTTTATCAACACCTGTATCATAAGCAACTTGATAAAAGAAAATATCACACGAATGTTGTAACGCTTCTACAAGATTTAAAGCACCATGTCCTGATCTTTTCCAGCAATGAAAAGGATGATCCCCAACAAACATTCGACCATCACAATCTATCTTCGTTCTTTCGTTAATAATCCCATTCTCTAATGCTGCAAGAGCAACAACTATCTTAAATACAGAACCTGGAGAGTACTGCCCCGCGATTGCTTTATTCATTAAAGGTCGTCTTTCATTTTCTGATAACTTTTTCCATGTCTTTGAATCTAATGGAGCATTAAAAATATTTGGGTCATATGAAGGAGTAGAAACAAGCATTTTTACACCTCCTGTCTCTATATCTATTAAAACAGCAGAACCGGCTTCTTCCTTTAAGGCATTATATCCAGCTTCCTGTAATCTGGAATCAAGATAAAGCTTTAAATTTTCTCCTGGAATTGCATCTGTCTTTTCTAATTCTCTAACTTCACGACCAATCGCATTAATTTCTATTTTTCGTGTACCTGCCTTACCATAAAGCCTATGCTCATAGAATTCTTCTATCCCCGTTCTCCCTATACGCACATCAGGCATCTTTTGTATTTGCTCCACATCTTTTAAATCATCTTCTGTCATAAATGAAACATACCCAATAGCATGTGCGCTTTTCTCGCCTGTCGGATAAACACGCATTAAACTATCCTCAATTGAAATGCCTGGTAAATCTGGAATGTTAAGCTGAATAGACGCCATTTCATCAAAAGATAAGTCGTCCTTGACTCGAACGGACATAAAATTTCTTTTTTGCTTTATTTCTTTTAAAATTCTTTCATATTCTTCTTCATCAAGAGGAACAAGCTTTCCTAAGTTTAATAATGTAGACCGTAAATTACCATTCGTATCTTCCGCAACAATCACACTTCTAAATGTTTTACGATTATATGCTAACGGAATATCATTCCTATCTAAAATAAGACCTCGCGGTGGAGCTATCAATTTTAACCCTATTCGATTCTTATCCGCCAACATTTTATATTTATCAGCCTCAATAACTTGCAAATAAAACATTCTCCCAAATAAAACAGATGCCAAAGCAATTTGTGCTCCTGCCATTAAAAATGTTCGCCGACTTACTTTCTTTACTCCGTCTGCTTGCCAAGTCATATCGTCTCATCCAAATACATGTTGTATAACTTTGAACATAACCCTGCTATAATCGGATAGAATCCAATAAGCAATAACCACTGACCTATCATAATATCAAATGGCATCACATGCCACCTTAATAATGAGTTCAAACTCCATTGAATAATAAATAACGGTAGCATAAGCAATGCAAATGTTCCCCATAAAAATATAAATGAATGACCTATTAAAAAACGTCTTTGCGAATAAACACTTAGATAAAGCAACATACAAATAAGAGTTTCAACACCTAATGGATTGGCATACATTAAATCCGATAAAACCCCTAAACAAAAAACAGATAGTGGAGGTAATAAATCAGGACGTAGGAACAACCAACAAAATAAAGAAATATAAAAAAAAGGAACAAATAACTCTATAAAAAAAGGAATCCTAAAAGGGAAGAGCCCTAAAAAGAGAAAGCCTAAACAACTTAAAAAAGGAAGACTTCTGATAAAGCCCTCTGAAAAGTATGATATGATTCTTTCTCTACTCATTCTTGTTCCTCAAGAATTGTCTTACTTGGTAATAATCCCCCAACTCCATAATCTATTAATCGAACAAAGTCGACATTTTCTCGAGAAACAAAAGGAGTAACTTCTATTTCATCTTTACTCACCTTAGATACTGTTCCTACCGCAAGTCCCATAGGGAAAACACCTGCATGTCCTGATGTCGTTATATAATCACCTTCTCGAATAACAGCTCCTTCCGGAAGGGAAGTTAATCGAAGAGTTGAAGAATTATTACCTTCTACTATACCTAAATATCTTTTTTCCCCGACTGTCACAGGAACTCTCGAAGCATAGTCCGTTAGCAACAATAATCGAGAAGATTTCTGTCCAACCGAAACTATTCTACCTAATAATCCAGCATTATATAAAGCTACAAATCCTTTCCTTACACCAGCTTCTTTACCTGCCTGAACAAGAACTGAGCGTGTGAAAAGCCCCCCATTGTCTGCAACAATATAAGCAGTTATGACTTTTCCAGAAGGAGGCATAACAAAACCTAATTCCTTTTTTAATAAATCATTTTCTTGCTTTAATTGCTGAGCTCTATTAGCCCAATAAAGAAGTCTTCCATTCTCTTCTTTTAGCTGCAAGTTTTTATCATGCATATCCCAAAATTCACCGATATATTCACTGATATACCCTAAACCTTGAAAAGGCTTATACAAAATAGAGGCAATCTCACTTGAAAAATCACCAATAACTGCTCTTGTTTTTTCAATAAAAGGATGCTTAGATACACCCAGTAATATAAGTGCACATGCTAATAATATATATAAGTAAACACCAAATCTTCTGTAAAAAATCTTAACCGCACGGATGCGACCCATCCTATCTTTCATGGACCGCCCTCCTATATTAATACATACTCGTCAAGATGTTTTCGTATTTTGTTTCTTCTTCCAATGCACGGCCTGTTCCCATAGCGACACATGTCAATGGATCTTCTGCAACTGTGACAGGCAACCCTGTAGCTTGACGCAAAACAATATCTAAATTTTTCAACAAAGCTCCGCCACCTGTCATGACAATTCCACGATCCACGATATCGGCCGCCAATTCTGGAGCTGTATGCTCTAATGCCACTTTAACCGCTTCTACGATTTGGCTAACTGGATCTGCAAGACTTTCTGCTATCTGACGTTCTGTCACAACAACCTCTTTCGGAACGCCATTCATTAAATCACGTCCCTTAATCTCCATTTTAGCACCCTCTCCGTCTTCTGGAATGCATGCTGAACCTATTGCCTTTTTGATGCGCTCGGCCGAGGATTCTCCAACCAATAAATTATGATTACGACGAATATAAGAAATAATAGCTTCATCAATCTTATCACCACCAACACGAACGGAGCGAGAGTAAACAATGTTGCCCAAAGAAATAACTGCAACTTCAGTCGTTCCTCCACCAATATCAACAATCATACTTCCTGATGGTTCTGAAACAGGCAACCCAGCTCCAATCGCTGCTGCCATCGGTTCATCAATTAAAGAAACCTTACGAGCTCGCGCATTCTCGGCTGCATCTTGAATAGCTCTTCTTTCCACTGCAGTCGATCCAGAAGGAACACAAATAACGATTCTCGGACGTTTTAATGTATTGCGACCAATTGCTTTATAAACGAATCTTTTAATCATTTCCTCTGCAACATTAAAGTCAGCAATAACACCATCCCTTAACGGACGAATTGCTTGAATCTGTCCTGGAGTTCGACCTAACATTTGTTTAGCTTCATCTCCAACAGCAATAACATGTTTTTTCCCTTTGATTTCTGCAATAGATACAACAGATGGCTCATTTAGAACAATTCCTCGTCCACGAACATAAACAACAGTATTCGCTGTTCCTAAATCAATTGCCATATCAGAGGAAAATAAATTCAGAAATTTAGAAAAAGAATTCTTTGCTTTCATCACACATCTCCAGATTAAATCATTGTTTTTTATTCATACACCAATTCATTGATAAACACAATTTTTTTTTCATTTTTTTTCATCAAAAACTTTCTTTTTAAAAAAGACAATGCTACACTAAGCTTATTCTTAGAAGAGGAGAAAATAAATGACGAAAAAAACAACAAAGAAAAAAACTACTCTTGTGACTTCTAGTTCAAAACAAGAACCCGAATTACAAAGCCAAGAACCTTTATCGCAAAATAATTCTTCCTCCTTATTGATTCCTTGCTTTATCAGAAAAGTATTCTGGATAATTGCTTTCTTTTTAGCCATTGTCGTTCTTTACATTTATATTATTATGATTCCTCGTGTTTCCTCTGTGAAACCTATTTATATTACACCGACACCAAATGTTGTTGCTCCTATTCCTTCTTTACTAGAAAATGGAAATAAGATACTAAAAACTATACCTACAAACTCTAACCCCATTCAAAATATAGAACCTGAACCTATTCTTAAAATGAATGTTACTGAAGATGCTCCTGTAGATGAAGTCCAACCACAGCCCGAAAATCTAGATGAAATATTAGCTTTACAAAAAGAAATTTCTCATCTTAATCAGATTCAAAAAACACAACTCATTGATACCTTAAATTTGTATCATCTTATAATAAATGGGTATCCTTTCAGAACTGTTCTAAATAAAATCTTATCAGAAAATCCCCAAAATATTTTTGCTTTACGCGTTCAAGAAAAATTATCTGACTTTGAGCTAACAGGTATTCCAACATTATTACAATTACAAAAACTCTATGCTCAAGAGGCAAAAATGACGGCTTTTTCTTTTTATGTCAAAAAAGAACCAATGACATGGCAAGAAAATATAAAAGCTTTTTTAAAATCATTAGTTCAGATACGTCCTATACACATTACCTCTCAAGAGCTAATAGGCCCTAAAATCCTCTATAAAGCACATGATGAATTAAGTGAAGGCCGCATTCAGAACGTATTAGATATTCTTCAAAAACTTCCCCCAGAACAGTATGTCCTTATGGCCGATTTTATTCGAAATGCATCTGCTCGCTTGACAGCTCAACAAATCATAACATCTCTTATTCGCGAGGAAAGGAATTAAAACATGAAAAAATTTTTAATATTCTTAATATGCATCTTAATCCTTAGTTTATTCTCTCTCTGGCTGATGGAAAACCCGGGAACAGTTGTTATATCTTGGATAGACTATGAAATAACAACATCTATGGCTGCTTTAATTGCTTTTATTGTTTTTATCTCAGTTATTATTTACATTTTACGGCTCCCCGTTTTATTTATTCACTTTATTAAACGTTCTTTAGTCCACCAAAAACAAAAGAATAAAGAAATATTACTTCAACAGATTTTAAATGCTATTGCGTCTCAAGACGAGCAAGCCGGAATAAAATTATCAACACGTATTGATAAAATTTATTCAACAAATAGCTCTTTAAATCTTCTTTTAAAAGCACTACTGAAACCTTCTCCAGATATCTATCAAAAACTTTCTGAATTACCTGAAACAGAATTGGCTGGATTTAAAGGACTTATCCAAATCGAACAAAAAAATGGAAATTTAGAGGCTGCATTAACTTTGTGCGAAAAAGCTATTCTAAAATATAAAAATATTCCTTGGCTTGTTCAAGAAACCTTATATCTACAAGTTTTAAATGAAAAATGGGAGAGTGCTCTTAATACATTAGAACAAATAAAAAAGCTTAAAATAGAATCTGAACAACATTATAAAAACCAAAAAGCAACTCTATTATTAAAATTAAATAAACCCTTCGAAGCTTATAAAACTGCACCTTGGCTACCTCAGGCTGCTTTAGAAGCTGCAAAAGCTAATCCTAAAAAAGCTGAAAGTATTCTAACAAGAGCTTGGGAAGAAACTCCTTCTTGGGAATTGTATAAAGCTTATACAAATTTATTTCAAAAAGAAACTCCTCTTGTTCGATACAAAAAAATTGAAAAACTTGTTTCAAAACATCCTGGAAACAAAATAAGCTACTTGGCCCTTGCTGATAGTGCTTTACAAGCTAAATTATGGGGACAGGCCAAAAAAGAATTAGATGATTATTTAGCTGCTTATACGTTAACCGTCCCTGCTGCAACTATGATGGCATTCTATGAACAAGAAGCTCGTCATGATACTAAAGAAGCTCAAAAATGGATCGAGCAAATGAAAACAGCAGAACCTTTATACGCATTCACCTGTTCAAAATGCGGTTATAAATCAGACACATGGTCTCCTATTTGTCCTAAATGTAGTACGTTTGCTTCTACGGAGACTTTATAATGCGTATAGCTCTATTTCAGCCAGATATTCCTCAAAACACAGGGACAATCATTCGTATGGCCGTTTGTCTAGGACTTCCTGTGGATATCATTGAACCGTGTGGTTTTATTTTTGATGACAAAGGCCTCAAACGCGCAGGTATGGATTATCTTGAAAAAGCAAAAATCAACCGCTATCTTTCTTGGGATAATTATTTTAAAGAGCATGTAGATGGAAGATTAATTTTATGTACAACAAAAGGAAGTGTATCTTATACAGATTTTCACTACTTGCCAAATGATATTATCTTAATGGGAAGAGAGAGTTGTGGTGCACCAGAAGAAGTTCATCAAGCTGTTGATGGACGTGTCCGTATTCCTATGCGACCTGAAGAACGCTCCTTAAACATAGCTTTATCTTGTGCCATGGTCACAGGAGAAGCCATGAGGCAAACAGGATTATTTAAGTCTCTTATATAATAATTTTAAAACCACTTTTTCTTTTTAAGGTACCAGACCTGCAATAGGCCTAATAAAACAAGTGTTATTGTAATACTTAAAAAGCGTAAAGGTTCTTGCATAACCTCAATAGAATTTGAGCCTAAAATACCTGTGATGAGCGTTAAAGGAGCAAGCACAACCATTATAATCGTAAACATATACATTGTTTGATTAAGTTGTACATTAATTCGACTATTTAACTCTTCTTGGTTGACCGTAGCATGTTCTCTAGCAAAATCTAGGTCTTCTACAAACTTTTGTAAATCGCGACTTATATCTTTGAGTATAGTCCTATCATCTTTTGTAATATTCTGAATATCCATGATTTTCAAAGCATTAAATAAATCTCTTTGCGGTCCTAAGTAACGTCGAATACCCAAGATTTTATGTCTTATTTCACTAATTCGCGATTGAAGATGAGTTGTTCTATCTCGTTTAACATCAATCATATCATCTTCTATATCATCTAAATCATCATCTATTTTTTTAACGACATCCGAAATATTTTCATTCATCATCTCTGCAATCATCACAAAAGCATTAATTGGATTGCTAGGTCCACTTCCAGATTTGAGAGCTGAAGCCATTTTTTCAATAGCGATTAATCGTCTATGCGATAAGGAAATAATTTTATCTTTTTCTATCCATATTCTTAAAGCGATCATATCATCTACATCAGCATTACGATTCGTATTAACCCCGCGTAGAACAACGAATAATCCTTGAGGTGTTGTAAAATATCTCGGTTGAGTATCTTCATCTAATAAGTTTTCAACAATCGTTTCTTCCAAGCCACTTTGATGAGATAGCCACTCTACGCTTTTTTCATCTTCCTCATCTAAATGGACCCACGCTATTTTATTCTTAACCTTCTCCATGTGGCGGGAAGAAACACGAAGCCCGCCTCCTTTTCCATTTAGAATAAAACAAAATTCAGACGTTACAGAAGATACCATTTATTTCTCTCTTAATTAAGTAGGACACAAGAATATAGAACTGCAAAAAAATGCATGATAGAACCAGCTAAGACAAATAAATGCCATATAGCATGAGTATAAGGCTTACTTTTCCAAACATAGAAAATAATACCAAGAGTATAGAATAATCCACCTAAAGCCAAAAAAATAAGGCCGATTTTAGGAACAGTTTCTATCAATCTATTAGACGCCACTAAAATAAGCCACCCCATACCAAGATATAAGCCTATTGACCAAATCTTTGTCCCGCTACCAGAAGAATATAGTTTTAAAAAAGTTCCTAATACAGCTAGCCCCCATACAATTCCAAAAAGCGACCATCCAATAACGCCGCGCATAAGAACTAATAAAAATGGAGTATAAGTTCCTGCTATTAAGTAATAAATCGCAATATGATCTAGTTTCTTTAAATGCTTTTTCCATACATGAGCTGTAACTGAATGATAAATTGTCGAAGCAGAATAAAGGAGGATAAGCGTTGATCCAAAAATAGCACTCGATACAATACTCCAAACATTTCCATAAAGACAAGAAAGGCAAACAAGAACCACTAATCCAGCTATACTCAATGCAATACCAATCCCATGCTCAAAAGCATGGAAAAACTCTTCTATACCTGTATAGGGGCGTACAATTTTTGTTTGAAGCATACATATCTCCTTTTATTTATAAGGATATTTTTTATCCATAAGAGAGTCAAATAAAAAAAGAAAAATAACAATTGACTTTTTTAAATAGTTTAGATAAATTATTTTGTCTATCTTTTCTCAAAAGAAGAAAATAAAATGGATACAACAACACACCTTTTACCAATTATAGCCTCTACAAGAATTGAAATCAGTAATAGTTTTCAAAAAAGGACTTCATTGATTAATCTCATAAAAAATTCTCATCTTGAGCTACGTCATATCCCTTTTGAAAGGACAGATGTTCCGACATTTAAAAGGATTCGTGAAGAGTTTAATAGTAGCATTCGGCCTATATTCTTAAAATATCTTTGGAAAGTAGAAAATTCCTTTATAAAGAAACATTTCACTTTTTTTGAACAAGAAAAAATTATGACCGGCTATTTACCTATAGGATGGACAGTTCACCATCAAAGACCTATCAGCTGTGGTGGTTTAAACTACTCGAAAGAGTTTGATAAGAAAATTAGAAAAGTGCCCCTCACATTAGAAGATTTAACTTCTATCCCAGAAGGTTCGACAAAAGATACTTACATACTCGGTCGACAGCTAGCACGCTATCTTGCTGAAAAAGAAAAAAAAGGACTTTTAACGTCCACCTTTTACAAAATGTTTCAACGTTATCTTATTCTTATTCCTCAATTTCTTCATGAAGAATTAGAAAAAAATATTTTAACGCCTCAAAAAAAACAATTATCTTTATACAGAAAACCAGAAGAAGACTTTATTATTCCGACTTCACCTCTTTTAATTTACGGCGGTGACAGGCATCAATTTAAAGAGAAAAATAAATCTCAAAGAATCTCTCGCCACCAAGAAGAGTTTTTACCCCTTATAACTTCTCATTTATCTCAACACCTACGTTGACCTACAAAACATGAAGCAAAAAAAATCCTCCCAAAAGGAGGATTTTTTAAGATTAACTTCATTGTGTTAACGTTGATTTTGTTTTTGGTTCCACATAACTTTTTCTTGAACGCCAACAGCAACATTAACATCTCCAGTATTCGCATCAATAAATTGAGCCTCTCCTGGGACGACCTTAGAAACAGGTTTTGCAATTGGACGGCCACGAACATCGGAAACACGCGTAGAAACACTGACTGTTTTTCTAGCTTCATTAAAACGATAACTTTCCTGAACCATAGCTCCTGTTTCATCAACATAGCTGAAGCGGTAAGTTGATGTACCACGGCCATCATTACTATCGCGTCCTGAAACTGAAACTTGGGCATTTGGATTATTTTTCAAGGCAGCCATTTTTTGCTCAACTCTAGCTTTTTCCTCATAGAATCTAGCTTCATCTATTGAGCTGCATCCTACCATTGTAGCCATAGCAGCCATTGCACATAACATTGCATAAGTCTTATTTTTCATTTTTCCTCTCTTTTTTTATTTATTTTCCTACCCCTTGAACAAGGGGTAGGATGCGTTATCTAAAATTAACGGTTATTGCCACGAACTAAAATACGTAACAAGTTATTTCCAGTTCTTTCTGTTTTTCTCAATGCACGACGTTGTTCTTGCTGAGCTTGTCTTTCAGCTCTTCTTGCCTCCATAGCCGCTTTTCTTTCAGCACGTTTTGCATCTAACTCTGCTCTACGAGCGGCTCGTTGAGCTTCTCTATCAGCATTTGCAAGAGCTCTATCTTCTTGACGTTGCAAAGTGGCAATCTGTCTTGCATTTTCAGTAGCTTCACGACGTTCAGCGTAAGTTGCTCTAATTTCTTCTTTTTTAGCTTCTGCCTTCGCCTCTGCTGCAGCTGTTTTTGCTGCTGCGTCAGCCTTTGCTTCTTCTGCTTTCATTTGAGAATCTTCTATTTTTTGATCTCTCCGATCTCCAGCTGTTACACCTTCATAAATTTCTATAGGTGTAGTAATAATTTCACCGGCTTTCATAATAGAACGATAATCGACTCTTGTTTCTCCAGCATTTGTTTTCGTTGGAGCAAACATTGCTGCACTTCCGATAACCAACGCTGCTAAGGCACCATTACCTTTTAATAAATTCCATTTTTGTTTTCTTACTTTTTTTACAATTTCTGATGCTTCCATTTTCTCTCTCCTTATTATTGTTTCTATACTTATAGTTTATTAAACTTTTTTCATTTTGTCAACATTTTTTTACAGTTTGTTTCTTTATTTTAAGTAACTGATTATCATAGAGAACATTTTACTTATAGGATTTATTTTTATTTGTTTTAAGAAAAATAAATTTTAAAAGCTCTGCCGATTCCTTTCCTAGTAAAATGGGCGATTTTGCCATAAAATTATAAAATAACTCTATTTTTTGACTTTTCATTTTTCCATTCCTTTCTTCTGAGCTATTACAATAGCAGAAGGATTTTCTTTTTCTACAGGAACTTCTACTTTTTGAGCTCTATAAATAACATGATCTCCGTTTTTATATGCTGTGGCGATTTCTTTAGCTAGAACCAAATTAGGTCCCATAATTCCAACTTCAGGAGTCAAGGTTATAGCTTTATATAAGTGTCTCAAGCGTGCTTCAGGATTCTTTGTTCGACTCGCTTTAATGAGCCTTCCATAAGCCAATTTTGCTCGTGTTGGATTTGTATCAATACCCGCTGCCTGCTTTTTCTTATAAAGTTCAAAAGCAACATCCTGAAATGTTTTGCAATTTTCGAGTTCTGGAAATTGACGTATAGCAACATTTTCATATTGTTTAGCTTTAACCTTATTCCCTCTCATCATTTCTATCTTAGAGGCAACCCAACTATCCATTGCGGCATCTGCTTTTTGATAAATACGAGCAAGCCCTTTTCGTTCTCCTTCATCCAAATGAATCTCATCACTCGCTTTGCCAGAAACGATTGCAAATTGATAATCAACAACCGTGCGTGTTTTAGGTAAATGGGCTTGCTTTTGGGCAGAAGGACGAGAAGTTTTACTTTCCTTTTGAGCTAATTCTGAAACTGTCTTTTTTAATTTTTCTTTCGGTAAAGCTGCCGTCTTTTGAACAACAGACTGTTCGTTTGCTTCTTGTTTTTCTGAGGATTTCTGAAGAGCATTATATCCTAAAATAGAACCAATAAATAATGCTGTTGCAGTTCCTACATATAAAAACGGTTTTTTTACTTTTTTCCACCAAGAAGCCTCTCCTTCACGGTGATATGCAGATTTATCATAAGATTTAACACTCTTATCATATGTCATAATATACCTCTTTTGTTCTTATCTTTTAACTAGTATACACGCTCCAAATATTTTGTCAATATTTTTCTTTTTGTCAATTCGTCTCATGTATATTGCATATAGAATTAAAAAAGAAGACTTTTAAAAGTCTCCTTTTTTAAATTCTAAATATCTAAGTTAACAACATTCAACGCATTTTCTTGAATAAAATCACGACGTGGCTCTACAACGTCTCCCATAAGGGTCGAGAAAACCTGCTCTGCTTCATCAAAATGCGTAATTTTCACCTGCAGTAAATGACGAGAATTTGGATCTAATGTTGTTTCCCACAACTGCTCTGGATTCATTTCGCCTAATCCTTTATACCTATTAATAGCGATCCCTTTCTTTCCGATTTTATAAATCGATTCGATTAATGAAATAGGTCCATTAATTTTAAACTCAGCATCCTTATTTTTCAAAAGACCAGGCTCAGAATAAAACTCTTTCAAATCAGACAGCATATCATTCAAACATTGAGCCTCTCCACATTGAAGTATAGCCTCATCAATAACGTACTTTTCCGTTACCCCTCGCAAAGAACGAGATAATTCATAACTGTTTCCTTCTTTCCTACATTTCCAGCCACGTTCATATTCTGGCTCTATAGCATCCAATTTTTGAACAAAAGACTCATCTAATGTTGCATCAGGTTTAAACAAACCCTCAATTGCCATCTGTTCTAATAATCTTTCTGGAATATGCTTAGACATATTAACAATTAACTGGCGTGCAACACGTGCTTGTTCTGCTCTTTGAACCAAATCTGCACCTGCAATTTGTGTTCCATCTTTCATCACGAGGACTGTATCTGCTGTTCCAATATTAATAAGGTATTCTTCCATTTCTTTATCATCTTTTAAATAAATTTCAGAATTACCTCTCTTTGCACGATATAAAGGAGGTTGTGCAATATATATATAACCTCTTTCTATCAACTCTGGCATTTGACGGAAGAAGAAAGTTAACAATAAAGTACGAATATGAGCTCCATCAACATCAGCATCAGTCATAATAATAATTTTATGATACCGACATTTATCTGCATTAAAATCCTCTCGTCCGATACCCGTTCCAAAAGCTGTCACCATCGTTCCAACTTCTGCTGAACTTAACATTCTATCAAAACGTGCACGTTCAACATTTAAAATTTTTCCTCTTAAGGGCAAAATAGCTTGGTTGACACGATTTCTACCTTGTTTTGCAGAACCACCCGCGGAGTCTCCCTCAACAATAAAGATTTCAGAAAGAGCTGGATCTTTTTCTTGGCAATCCGCCAATTTACCAGGCAACGAAGCCATATCTAAGGCACCCTTTCGACGTGTCAGCTCTCGGGCCTTACGAGCAGCTTCGCGAGCTGCTGCAGCTTCTACAACCTTACCTATAATTTGTTTTGCATCACTTGGATGTTCTTCTAACCATTGTTCTAATTTATCTGCAACAACGCTTTCTACAACTGGACGAACTTCAGATGAAACTAATTTATCTTTTGTTTGTGAAGAGAACTTTGGATCGGGAACTTTTACTGATAAAACGCAAGTCAAACCTTCCCGCATATCTTCACCATTCAGCTCTACCTTTTCCTTCTTTGTTAACCCTGATGCTGCGGCATAGTTATTAATTGTACGAGTTAACGCTGCTCGTAGACCTGCTAAGTGGGTTCCTCCATCCCGCTGAGGAATGTTGTTTGTAAAACATAAACATGTTTCATGATAACCATCCGTCCACTCCATCGCGATATCTACTGTAATTCCATCCTTTTCTCCACATGCCGAGAAAACATCTGCCTGCAAGGCATTCTTTGATTGATTAATAAACTTAACGAATTCTCGAATACCTCCTTCATAGCATAAATCAACTTTCTTTTCTTCTGAAGAACGGCGGTCTATTAAAATCAACCGAACACCTGAATTTAAAAAAGCTAACTCTCTCATCCGATGTTCTAAAGTATTAAAATCAAACTCTGTTAATTTAAACGTTTCTTTTGAGGGCGTGAAAGTTACGGAAGTTCCTCTCTTCCCATTCGCATCACCGACCTCTTTCAAAGGGGCCACAGGAACTCCATTTTTAAACTGCATATAATACTCTTTACCATTTCTCCAAATTCTTAAATCTAATGTCTCGGAAAGAGCATTAACAACGGAAACTCCAACCCCATGCAGTCCTCCTGAAACCTTATAAGAATTCTGATCAAACTTTCCGCCAGCATGTAACTCTGTCATAATAACTTCAGCCGCGGAGACACCTTCTGTCTTATGAATTTCGGTTGGAATTCCACGCCCATTATCAATAACCGTTACAGAACCATCTGGATTCAAAATAACCTCTGTTTTATCGCAGTATCCTGCTAATGCTTCGTCAATTGCATTATCTAATACTTCATAGACCATGTGATGTAAACCGGTTCCATCATCTGTATCCCCAATATACATTCCTGGACGCTTACGAACGGCATCTAAGCCCTTCAACACTTTAATTGACTCGGCTGTATAAGCTTGATCAGATGGATTTCCTTCTTTTCCTGGTTCTAAATCATTTACATTTTCCATAGTCTTTTTCCTTTTCCTTAAGCAACATTTGATAATGATATCGTTGCATTTTCTATATTAAAAAATTGTGCGCGATGTGTCAAAGATGTAAATACAGATACATCTGTTCCTGTCATCCATACTTGTGAGGGAAGCTCACATAATAATTCAAATAAAACCTCTCGACGATGTTCATCTAAATGAGCCGATACTTCATCTAACAACAAAACCGGACTTTGACCCTTTTCCTGCATTTGAGCTCTTGTTTGTGCTAGAATTATAGAGATAAGCAACGCTTTTTGTTCTCCTGTTGAACACAAACTGGCATCCATTCCTTTTTCTTCATGCTTCACAGAGAAATCAGATGTATGAGGACCCACAACAGATCCACCATCGGCATAGACATGTCGCATTTGTTGCAACTTTTCTTTAAACAATTCCTCTACATCTAATGCAGGCATCGTATCTAATAAATCTTCTAATAATCCGTGCAACGTTATTGACGCTGTTGGAAATGGGACATCTTTCTCTTGACTTAAAAAGATTCCTAATCGTGAAACAATATCTTTACGAGCGGCTGCTATTGCGACACCTGAAGCCGCAATTGTTTCTTCCAAGCTTGATAACCAAGTTGGATCAGCTCGTCCTTCTCTCAATAAATTACTCCACTGTTTTAATGCGTAATTATAATCTGTCGTAATCGCTGCATGATTTGGATCGAAAGCTTGAACAAGTCTATCTAAAAAACGACGCCGCGCCGCTGGGTCCCCACAAAACAAACGATCCATAGCTGGTGTCAACCATATAGCACTCAAATAATTTCCTAACTCACTTTGGCTCTTTGCTGGCTGGCCGTCAATACGTATTTGGCGCCGTTCTGATGTATCACACCTGCCCGTTCCAATATTAACCGTTCCCACCTCTGTTCGAACACGAGCCGAAACGGCCCATCGAACTGGCAAAATCCCAACATTTTGAGGTAAATTATCTTCTATCCCTCTTTTAGCAACATCCGATAAACGAGCAGAACGTAGTCCTCGACCTGGAACTAAATAGGAAATGGCTTCCAAAATATTTGTCTTACCGGCTCCGTTATGCCCGGTCAATACAACAGGAGGCAAGCCAGCATCTAAAGATAATGCCAGCGTATCGTAACATCTAAAACTTGTTAAACGCAATTGTTCAACACCTAAGCGTTGTTGATGTTGCTCCTGTTTATTCATGAACAATCTACACACCTACACCCGCATTGGCATTAAAACATATAATGCTGAAGTATCATTGGCATCTTGAATAATCACAGGAGACGTTCCGTTTAACAAAGAAAATCTAACTGTACTCCCTTTGATTTGATTCAATATATCCAATAGATACCGATAATTAAACCCAATTTCTATCGTTTCTGCATCATATCCTGCTTCAATTTCGTCTTCAGCACTACCTTCATCCATATTAGAGGCTGTTACTGTCAAAGCTCCTTTTTTCATAATCAACTTAATTCCACGAGACTTTTCAGAAATAACCGCAACACGATCGACAACAGTTGTTAAAGCATTAGAATCTACTTCCATAAATTTATCATTATCTTGTGGAATGACACGCTCATAATCTGGGAAAGTACCATCAATTAAGCGAGAAGAAAGAATCACATCCCCGAAAGAAAAGCGAATCTGATTTTCGGAAACAGAGACATTTACATCTTGATTCGTCTCTGCTATCAATTTTGTTAATTCTCCGATTGTTTTTCGGGGAATAATAATTCCCGGCATTCCACCTGCTCCTTTAGGTAAGTCAATTTCTGCCGTTGCTAACCGATGTCCATCTGTAGCTGCAGCTTTTAAAACAGCCTTTTCACCAGCTTTTTCATGTAAATAAATCCCATTTAAGTTATATCTTGTCTCTTCTGTTGAAACAGCAAATTGTGTCCTATCAATTAATCCCTGCAATTCAGCTGTTGTCACCGTAAATACAAAAGGCGTTTCTTCTGTCGCCATAGTAGGGAAACCAGATGCTGAAATAGTCGGAAGAGCAAAACGAGAGCGCCCAGAAGTCACTAACAACTGTCCATTTTCCTCTTTCAAAAGACATTCAACCTGAGCACCATCCGGTAACTTTTTGACAATATCATAGAGCTTATGTGCTGAGACCGTTAAACTGCCATCTACTTCAACTTGTGCTTGCACTTTATCTGAAATTTCGATTTCATTATCTGTTGCCTTCAATGAAAGAACGCCTCCCTGAGAATCTGCCTCTATTAAAACGTTTGATAGAATAGGAATAGTTTGACGACGTTCAACAACACTTTGCACATGAGCCAAAGACTTTAATAACCCATCACGTTCAATTAAAAATTTTACCATTTATTCTTCCTTTTCTATTCAATTTCACTTAAGATACTGAAAGTTGAGCCTTTCTAACTTAACTTATCGTTAGTATAACAAAATCCTCAAAAAAGGACAGCAAAAAAAGAAAAAAAATACAACATTTTTTTGTTGACTAAGTTATTTTCAAATAAATTTTTAGCCTTATCTTAATAATAAAAAAATTTTCTTATTTTATGCGTCAAGTTATCTTAAATGAGCTTCCTCTGCAATATCTCGCATTTTAGCAAGACGTAAAGCTTCCTTAACCTTTAATCTTTCTATATTAACAGCTTCATTATAACGTTCTCGTTCATTACGAATTCGCGCTTTAATATCTTCTTGACGCTCACGAATCTCAGACTTTCTAACCATTTCAACGGCATAATTTAACATATAGTTCTGAAGTGTTCTATCTATCCCTTTAGCCAATTTTAAAAAACTCTTTTGAGCAACCTTATCATTAGGCCCTCCCACTTTTTGTCTAAAGCGACCGAACAAAATTAGTCCTTTAGAATCTTTTGGATTTAACTCCATTGCACGATGGAATGCTTTATCTGCTAAACGAACATCATAAAATCCCATTAAAAGAGCCATATGCGTTGCCATCTTTGACGCTTCTCTTCTTGCATATTGTTGCAATAACTTATCCTTAAGCCCAAATAAAATATGCTGTTGTCTCATCAATTCTTTATTCATTGTCTGCACAGCTTTTTGTGGCTTTCCTTGGCTAATTTCCTTTAAAGCCCGTGCATATTCTTTTTTATCTTTTGCGTAAGGATCTAATATTTTACGAGCACACAAATCTCTAAAGGCACGAATAGAATCAATGATCGGCAATATATCAATTAAAGAAATCGTTTGCGGTATCATTTTCACTATTTGAGCATCACTTAATCCCTGATTAACCGCAGACATAATTTGTTGTATAAGTGGTCCACCCATGGGCATAACATTTTCTGTAGATACAGATTGTTTGCCTAATTTCTTTTCCTCTTCAAAGATTTCTTTTATTTCCTTTAAAGAAATTTTCTCATCCTCCATTTGATATCTTTCCCAAAAATCTATATCAAAGGATTCTTTAGGTAAAAAAGTCAAAGATGCACGATGATAGAAAAATGCCCATTTGAAAATTAATTTCAATAATAAAAACATTATTGTTAATGTAAAAAGAACAACAATGTATCTCAGGAAAAAACTATAATCATTAACGAACTTTTTAAAAACAGAGAGGGCTTTATAGACATACGGATTTTGTTCCGAATACATTTGAAGCCGTTGCCACCAAGTGACGTCAAAATCCATTATACCCCCATAAAAAATTCAATAGGTTTTATTATACATCATTTAAAGCGATTTTTCCAGTTAAAAAATATACTTTCTTAACGCCTTTTTAATAAAACAGGGTAATGATAGAAGTAAAAGACTACTTATGTTGTGAGGGAATATGTCAAAATACGAATTAACTGCAGAGGATCTTTATTTATCTTGTTCTTTATCCAAAAAATTTGAAACAACCAAGGATTTGTCTGGAAATCCAGATGTTATAGGGCAAGAAAAAGCCATTGAAGCCATTAAATTTGCAATGAATATGCCTGGAGACGGATACAATGTTTTTTGTCTAGGAGCTGAAGGCATTGGAAAAAAAAGTTTAGCCCTCCAACTTTTAACCAAAGAGGCTACTCGAAAAAAAACACCCGATGATTGGTGCTATGTCAACAATTTTGAATTTCCTCACAAACCTAAAGCAATTCATCTCCCCGCAGGAAAGGGTAAGCTTTTTCAAAAAGAAATAGAAAAGCTTATTTCTGAGATTCAAATTGCTCTTCCAAGTATATTTGAGAGTCGCGAATATCAAGATCAACTTGCTGAAGTAGAGCAAAATTTTCAAACACAAAAAGAAGAATACTATAATCAACTACAAAGCATTGCAAAAGGCAAAAAAAATGTTGCTATCTTACGCATGCCAACAGGACTTGTCGTTGCACCGACAAAAGATGGAGAAGTATTAACTCCTGAAACATTTGATAAACTCCCGAAACAAACCAGAAAAAAAATATTAGAACAAATGAATGAAGCTCAAGTAAAACTTGAGCAAGCTATTAAAGAAGTGCCTAAATGGGAAAAAGAACAAAAAGAGCAAATTAATACGCTCAACGAACTTCTAACACACCAAACTGTTCATCAAACGATGCATGATATCATGAAAAAATATGAAAATATCAACGACGTCAAAGAGTATTTAAATAATATGCGTAAAGATATCGTTGAACATGTTTCTTTGTTTTTAGACACTGAAAAAAATGAAGAGGATACAGACCAAGTCAGCGCGTTTGTTAAAAAGTCTCAAAAAAATGCTCAAATTATGAATCGTTATAAAGTGAATCTCCTCGTAAGTAATTCAGGAAAAAAAGGAGCACCCGTTTTATATCTTGATCACCCTAATTTACCTAATCTTGTTGGACGTATGGAACGTATGCAACAATTTGGCATGTTAATTACTGACTTCAGCTTAATTAAGGCCGGCGCCTTACACCAAGCAAATGGTGGATATTTGATTATTGATGCAAGAGACTTATGTTCACATTCCTCAGCTTGGGAAAGTTTAAAAAGATCCTTAAAATCTAAAACAATTCAAATTGAATCTGTCGAAGAGGAATCTGGGGTCGTAAGTACAACAACATTAGAGCCAGAACCTATTCCTCTTAATATTAAAATTGTCCTCATAGGGGAAAATGATTTATATTATACGTTAAGTGAAAATGATGCTGATTTTTCCAATCTATTCAAAGTAGAAGCTAATTTCTATCCTCGCATTGACAGGACTGAAGAAAATATAGCAAAATATATGGCCCTTCTGACGACTTTATGCAAAAAGTATAAATTAAAGCATTTTTCTAAACAAGCTCTTGAAAGATTAATTGAATATGCATCCAGGATATCTCAAGATAAAGAAAAACTAACAACACGTTTAAGCTTAATCTCTGACTTAATGAAAGAGGCTGATTATTTTGCTCGAAAAGAAAAAGAAAAAATTATTAATAAAAATCATATTGAAGAAGCTATTTCAGCCAAAATAAGCCGTTCCGACAATCTCCACAAACGGATGCTGGAACATATACAAAATAATACTATTTTAATCAATACAGCAGGTTATCAAGTCGGTCAAATTAATATACTAGCAGTTCAAGAATTTGGCCATTTATCTTTTGGACGTCCTAGCCGTTTAACCTGCCAAACACGTGTTGGTTCTGGCGAAATTATTGATATTGAAAGAGAAGTCGATTTAGGAGGTCCCTTCCACTCAAAAGGTGTTTTAATTTTATCCTCATTTGTTGCTTCTAAATTTGCAAAAGATGAACCTTTGTCATTGAACGCAAACCTTGTTATTGAGCAATCCTATGGGCCTATAGACGGAGACTCGGCATCAAGTGCAGAACTTTACGCTCTTCTATCTTCCATATCAGGCGTTCCTATCAATCAAGGAATAGCTGTTACCGGATCTGTAAACCAGTTAGGCCAGGTTCAAGCTATCGGAGCCGTTAACGAAAAAATTGAAGGTTTTTTTGATGTTTGCTCTATAAAGGGACTAACAGGCTCTCAAGGCGTCATTATTCCGTCTTCTAATAAAAGAAATTTAATGCTGCGCGCTGATGTCATTAAAGCTGTCCAAGAAGGATTATTTCATATTTATGCTGTTGATAATATTGAACAAGGCTTAGAAATTTTAACAAACACCTCAGTAGGTATTCCAAATAGCAAGGGAAAATATCCTTCGGATACAATATATGGGCGTATTCAAGAGCAATTACATGCATACTATTTAAAGACTAAAGATAGTGAACATACAAAAAAACGAAAAGCATCTTACGAGTGAATAACTGCTTGAAACGTTCTATTTATAGCTATACTTTATTGTTTTAGTTTACTCTCTTCATTTTGTTAAGTATTTTGTCTTTTTTAAAATTAAGTTAACGATAAGTTAACAATTATATTGACTTTCCAATTTTTTTAATATATTATACAAAATGTTATACAAAAGAGGAGAGAATGATTAACCAACAACTTATTCAAGAAGAAAATGTTGCTTCTTTAAAAAATTTCTATTTAAAAAATAAGAAAGAATGCTGTAATTTAATTTCTGACGATGCCTTCAAGTCCCACGAAATGCGAATTTTTGCTCAAAAAATCTTATTAGATAAACTTTATCGAACTATTATTCAGAACAAACAACCTAATATCGATATAATTCTTAAATCATTTTCTCAACACAAGCTAGAGGAAAGACCGGATAAAAACGGAAAAATCTCTTCAGATCAACTACAAAATAAAATTCTTTTAAATAAAATTCTTTTAGCTGCGGCAAACAAAGGAAACATAAAAGCTGTTATTAGCTTAGCCAATTTTGGAGCTGATTTAAAAACACAAAATGAACAAAAACAAAATGTTTTTCATTTACTTATCGAGCAAGATCCTTTTCTATCATTTACAATAACACCTCTAAGTCGTCCTGACAAAGATATCGCTGTTATCAATCACGAATTTAATCTATCTCTTTTAAAAAATGATTCAAACCCTCATAATCTTCAAAATATGTACGAAGCCTTCTATCAAACCAATTCTAATTTTTTATCTCCTGTTTCTTTATTCATCAAAAGACTACCTTCTCCTTTAATTGCAAACGCACATCCAAGAACACACGCTATATATCAAGCAAAACTTAATTCTATTAAGGCTCTAAATCTTCTAGGATATAATTTTAACACTCCCATTGACTTTCCTATGCATCAGCCTTTGATTATTGCACATTTACATCCAATACCCAGTAATACTTTAATTAAAAATTTATTGTCTGCTGGAGCTGATTACCCCTCTTCTATATGCCGTTCTCAAATATATAAAAAAGCGTCTTCTGATATTAGGGCTATTATGAGGCAATTCATTCGGAACAAACAAAATTGTTCTACTTTTAATGCTCTCTTATACCTTTACGGCGTCAAAAAAGAACCTTATTCTCTGTTAAAGAAAGAACAACACAAAAATTCCTTTCACTCTCATGAGCATAGTTTGTAAAGGAAATGAACATGTACCAACTTAAAGATTTTATAGAAATAAATGACCCTCTACTTTACAAAGGGAAAAATGCTATCCAAAAAAGAGAAACATCTAAACTAAAGGAAGTTTTAGAAAATTCTTTTTTTGATGCAAATTCCTTTACTGCTCGAGCTCTCTTATATGAGGCGGCAGAACAAGCTAACTTAGAAGCTTTCTGCCTTTTAGGAGAAAAGGGAGTCGTTCTTTATGATAATGATCAGGAACCTTTATGTGAAAAAAAACACGCCCTTTCTTCTAAATACCTTCCTCCAATTAGTATATGCCTTGAAGAAACACCTCTTCACGTCCTTTTTAGAAAAACAAATCTTGTATCATTATTTAACTTAAATTTAAGCCTTTATTTTAAAAATGAAGATCTCATTAAAACGTTTAATACAACTGCCTCCTTACAATATCAAAATATTTTTTCAAAAGACTCTTCTCAACATATCGATTCTTTATCTCCTTTAGATGTACTTTGGCAACATTATCAAACGCAATGCCAATTCTTTGAACAGAAAAATGATTTCTATAATAAGTATAACCTCAGCTTTGCTATGTCGCATTTTTTATCTAAATGTCTACAGTACATACCTGATTTAACTATTCCCCTTTACTTTGAAAGAAATACTTTATTAAAAGAAGCTTGTTATCAAAATGATTTACCTTGTATTTACATATTAGCCAATCCGACTATTGCATTGCTCAATCATATCCAATATCATTTTTCTGAAAAAGATATCATTTTTTTTAAATCTTGTACTTTTGTTGATCCTCAATTGAAAAATGAAATGAAATGTAAAAAATCTCCTCAAAAATTATCCTCTCACACAAAAAATATTTCATTATGGGAACGAATAAAAAGAAAACTCATTCATACACATGATTCATAAAAAAATCCGCCTTAAAGGCGGATTTTTTTTATTTCTTCTTTTTAGTCAAAATACCGACAGGTTCACCATAATAAGCCTTCCGATAAAGTTCTTTAATTTCAGAAATCAATGGATACCGTGCATTTCCTCCTGTACATTGATCATCAAATGCTTCTTCGGATAACTCATCTAAACGATCAAAGAATTCTTTTTCATCAATACCAACTTCTTTAAAGGACATAGGAACATTCATGTCTTTTTTCATATCTTGTATAGAAGTGATTAGACGACGAACTTTTTCATCAATGTCATTAGGACAATCATCTGCTAAATGCAAGAAATCGGCTAGACGACCATAACGCCCCTTTACAAAAGGATATTTATACTGAGGCATTAAACCTTGTTTTACAGGATTATCTGTTGCATTAAATTCTATAACATAAGGCAATAATATAGCATTAGCTAATCCATGAGCGACATGATACATAGCACCTACTTTATGAGCCATTGAATGGCAAACGCCTAAGAATGCATTAGCGAAAGCCATCCCCGCTAAAGTTGCAGCATAATGCATTTTCTCACGTGCAATCGGATCATTAGCTCCTTCATGATAAGAACGTTGTAGATATTTATAAACAAGGCGAAGAGCTTCACACGCACTTCCATCTGTCAAGTTAGTAGCAAATACAGATGTATAAGCCTCAATTCCATGTGTTAATACGTCTAGTCCTGAATAAGCTGTCAACCCTTTAGGCATACTCATAACAAAATCCGGATCGATAATAGCCATATCTGGTGTCAGAGCATAATCAGTAATTGGATATTTTTGACCTGTTGTATCATCTGTAATAACAGTAAATGGTGTCACTTCAGAACCAGTTCCTGATGTCGTTGGGATTGCTACCATGATTGCTTTATTTCCTAATTTAGGGAAAGTACAAATCCGTTTACGAATATCCATAAACCGCATGGCAATGTCATCAAACTTTAACTCAGGTTGTTCATACATCAACCAAATAATTTTTGCTGCGTCCATAGGAGAACCTCCCCCTAAAGAAATAAATACATCTGGCTGGAAATTCTTAACCATCTCTAACGCTTCATGGACATTAGACAAATCAGGGTCTGGACGAACACTGCTATAAACTTGTACTTGAATATCTAAATCTTCTAAGATTTTTTCAAGTCGAGCAACATGTCCGATTGTCTCCATTGTTTTATCTGTAACAAGGAAAGCTTTTTTACGCCCTTTTAGTTCTGCTAAAGCTTGTGTAACACAACCTGGCTTAAAATAAATTTTTGGGGGAACTTTAAACCACAACATATTTTCACGACGTTCAGCAACTGTTTTTGTATTCATCAAATGTTTTACTCCTATATTTTCACTCACAGAGTTTCCGCCCCAAGAACCACATCCTAAAGTTAAAGAAGGAGGTAATTTGAAGTTATAGACATCTCCGATAGCTCCTTGAGCGGCAGGCATATTAATTAATGTTCTTCCTGTTGTTAATGTTTTTTGGAACAAACGAATATGTTCTTCATTGAGTTCATTCGTATAAAGAACAGATGTATGACCTGCTCCACCTAATTCAATCAACTTTTGAGCCATTTCAACTGCTTGTTCATATGTATCAGCCTTATAAAAAGCTAATACTGGAGATAGTTTTTCATGAGCAAAAGGATTTGAAATATCTATTGCTGTTGTTTCTGCAATCAAAACTTTAGTTTTTTCATCAACCTTAAAACCAGCAAGTTCAGCTATTCTAAAAGCAGATTGACCAACAATTTGATTGTTTAATTTTCCATCTTTAAATAAAACTTTTTTCAGTAATTGTTTTTCTTTATCGGTTACAAAATGACACCCTCTTTTAATAAATTCTGCCTTAGCAGCTTCATAAACAGGAGCTTCGACAATAACTGCTTGTTCAGAAGCACAAATCATCCCATTATCAAACGTTTTACTCATAATAACAGAGGATACTGCCATTTTCATATTTGCTGTCGTATCAATAACAACAGGTGTGTTTCCTGCGCCAACGCCAATAGCTGGATTACCAGAACTATATGCAGCCTTAACCATACCAGGACCACCTGTTGCAAGAATCAAAGCAATATTCTTGTGTTTCATTAAATAGCCTGTTAAATCTGGAGTAGGATTATCTATCCAAGAAATAATATCTTCAGGAGCTCCAGCAGCAACGGCAGCATCTAAAACTATTTTTGCTGCATAGTTTGTACATTTTTTAGCTCTTGGATGAGGTGCAAAAATAATCGCATTTCTTGTTTTTAATGCTAATAATGACTTAAAAATAGCTGTAGATGTTGGATTTGTTGTAGGAATAATTCCTGCAATAATACCAATTGGCTCTGCAATCTGACGAAAACCTTCTGATTCATCGTCACAAATAACGCCGCATGTTTTTGTGTCTTTATAACTATTATAAATATATTCTGCTGCAAAGTGATTCTTAATAACTTTATCTTCAACAATTCCCATGCCAGTTTCTTCCACGGCCATTTTTGAAAGTGGAATACGAGCTGCAGAAGCAGCTTTTGCTGCAGCTTGGAAAATACGATCAACTTGCCCCTGGGTATAGGTTGCATAAATTTTTTGAGCCTTGTAAGCTTTATCGACAAGGGCATCAACTAATTTTTGTGTTTCTTCTACATTTACTTCTTGTTTTTCTGACATATCTTTACTCCTTTGTGAACACTTTTTTACATTATAAAAACGTCAAAAAAAAGTGCAACAAAAAAAGATAAAAAAATATCTTATTAAAAAGAAGTTTTAATACATCTCTTGCGTGTCTTTAACAAAAGAAAACGAGTGAGGAACTTCTTTTGTATCATTAATTTTTCCTGCAGCTTCCATATCTTGATAAGGTAAATCCTTATCATCTAAGATCAAGCGACCATTTAAAGCAGACCCCTCCATAAACGCTTGCATGTAAATTTTTCTAGGATCACCCCATAACAATCTTTTTGGGAAATTAGGTTGTCCATATTTTTCAAAAACAAGTTTCCAAAACAAATCTTGCCTTGCTGTTTTTTTAGCAGCATCTTTATAACTTGTTCCTAAAGAGTTATCTCCAAATGAGGTGTAATCGATTCGAGATGCTTGATTACCTGTTAGTCCGGAAACAAAAGAAACGATTATTTGTTCCTTAGTTACATCATTATTTAAGCGCAATTCAGATATATAATAGACCTCATCCGCTTGGGCTTGCATCCGGACACAATCATGAATAAGTCTTAATTGAGCAAAACCATTTTGGCGACATTGTTGTTCATAGGTTGTTGTCATAAATAAAGGAATCGCATACGCAATATTACTAACTTCGAAACCATTATCTTGAGCGATAGTTATAACTTCTTCAGGAGTCATATGCAGTTTCATTCCCATAATATCAAAACCTTCTGCGATATGCGGCGCCTGGACATCAGGCATTGCAGGGTTCAAATTTGTAGGCATCCCAAGTTTAGGGATACTAACAATATTTTGAGAAGCTGAAGGGATTGTCTTTTGTTTAACCTGGATATTTTCAACCACTTCTTTATTTTGTATGACATTTTTTTGAACTGTCGTTGCTACTCTTTTTTTCTCTTCTTTTTTAGAAGAGTTCTTATTTTCATCTTTGGTCTCTTCTTTTTTCTCTTGTTTTGGAAGAACTTTAATATCTTTTGCTTCATAGATAGGCTCAAAAGACACATTAGGAGAAGGCGATTCTTCACTAACAGTATTTAAAGAAGAAAGCCGATTATCAAAAGGAGCGCCAATTTCTTGGATTTCAGCAGATTTAATACGAATCGCTGGTACAGGATCTGGAGCAATTTTTATTTCTTCCACAGGTTTTGCCCCTTTCCCGATATTTGGCGTACGGCGACTGGATCGTTTATTAGTAGATGTCTTAGCTTTTTCTTCTTGGCTTTGCTGAATTTTTTCTTCTACTGACACAAATAAAGGCACCTCAATATCAGAGGCTAGAACAGCCCCCGAATAAAGAGCAAGAACACATAAAAAGAGAGCGTTTTTACATTTCATGATTGTCTTTTCCATCTTTTAATATTATTTTACATATATTCTATCATAGAAAGAAAAAGTGAATAAACAATAAATATTTTAAAAAAAGGTAAAATTTATGATAACATTGAAAAAAGTTTGTGTTTTTTGCGGAACGAAGACAGGAAATACGCCAATATACGAAGAAACAGCACGTAAACTAGGCTTATTACTTGCTCAGAACAACCTAGAGCTTGTATATGGTGCTGGAGGAACCGGCGTTATGAAAGCTGTTGCAGAAGGCACGAAAATGGGTGGAGGCCACGTCACAGGTATTACAATTCAACATTTATTTGATATTGAACGCCCAGATCTAATGAAAACAAATATGGATGAATTAAAAGTTTATCAACGCATGTTTACTCGTAAAGTTGCTATGACCGAGGCATCAGATGCTTTTTGTGTTTTACCTGGAGGCTTAGGTACTATGGATGAAATGTTTGAACTTATGGTTTTAAAGCAACTCGGCATTATGAATAAGCCAATTATCGTCTTAAATGTAAACGATTTTTTTAGTGATTTAAAAGCCCTGCTCCATCAACTTATCAGAGATGGTTTTGTAAAGCCTCATCACGCGGAAACAATCACATTTGTTTCAAATGTTGAAGATGTTATACCAACGATTCGAGCTGAATTAGAAAAAATTGCTTGCGAAACGACAGAAACTCTTTAAGATAAAGGGATATTAAAGAGAAACGAAATGGTCCTAAATAAATCTTATTTATCCACAAAATATGTTCTGCTTCTTTTATTAAGTGGATTGATTTTTTTAAGTGCATGTGCAACGGTTCCTACAGATCCTGTAGCGAGACAAGAATATGAGCTCCGCAACGATCCTCTAGAGCCGATGAATCGGAAAATTTCATCTTTTAATATATTTATAAATAAATACGTTTATCGTCCATTTAGTCAAGCTTATCGAGCTGTCACCCCTCAGTTTGTTCGAACTGGAGTGAGCAATTTTTCTATAAATTTGAAGCAACCTGTTATTTTTGTTAATTCCATTTTACAAGGAGACTTTGAAAGTGGGGCTCAAGCATTCGGCCGTTTTTTTACAAATACAACCCTAGGACTTGGCGGCTTATTTGATGTCGCCACTGAATTTGATATTCAGGCTCCAGAAAAAGACTTTGGACAAACATTATATAAGTGGGGTTTTAAGCAAGAGGGGCCTTACTTAGTTATTCCATTCTTAGGACCATCTAATGTTCGAGATGCAACGGGAATGGTTGCAGGATTTTTCATTGATCCAGTTGATTGGGCTCTGCCTAGAGCGGAAGATGGATTGTTATGGTGGCGTTACGGAATACAAGCCGTTGCAGATATTAATTCTTCGACTGATTTAGTTTATAATTTAGAACAATCATCAGTTGATCCTTATATAACAATGAGAACAATGTATCGTCAAAATCGTCAAAAGTTTTTAACTGAAGATGATGAAGGCGCTATAGAAAATTACAATTTTGACTTTCCTGACTTTGAAGAAAGTGATGATGAATTTTAAAGGAGAAAAACATGAAAAAAATACTTTTATTTATTTGTTCTTTTTTATTTTTAATCACAACCGTACAAGCAGAGGAGAAAAGCTCTGTCGAATTTGTTAAGAATTTGACAGATGAGGTCATTACAAACGTTTTGAAATCAAATGATACTCAAGAACAAAAGACAGAACGTTTTGAAAAATATTTTTTAAAAGCTCTAGATACTCAAAATATTGGCAAATTTGTTTTAGGTCGTTATGTTCGCTCGACAACAAAAGAAGACCAAAAAGCTTTTATTCAAGCCTTTACAAATATGGCTTTAAAAAGCTGGGCCGATAAATTTAACCTATACACAGGCCAAGAATTACAATTCCAGGGAGAACGTCCTGCAGAAGGGAAAAATCAAGTTTATGTTGATAGCCTAATTTTGAATGAACCTAACCCAGTACAAGTTATTTGGCGTTTAAGAGAAAAAAATGGAGAATATAAAATTGTAGATATAATTGTTGAAGGAGTCAGTATGGCTTTAAGCTATAGAAATGAGTACACTGCATTTTTACAAACACATACACTTCCTGAATTAACGGAGCAACTTCAAAAGCAGGCGGATTCTTTCACTCCTACAAAAAAATAATTTTTCAATGAGCCTATCTTTAATTTCATTGACAAATTTTTTAAAATCACCTAAAGAAATAGGAATAGCGAGGAGGAAATCAAATGTTCTTTATCCCCAAGAAACATATCATCCCATGTTCTAAAAGTAATCTTGCAACTTCAAATGCTTCTTCTTTTTTTCAACAGGGTCGCAGTATGATAGAGATGCTAGCTGTATTAGCCATCATTGGAGTTTTATCTGTCATAGCTGTTGCGGGGTTGATGTGGGCATTTGCGAAATATAAAGCCAATAATACTATTCATGATGTTCATTTATGGGAATTAGCTGCTTTAGATAGTCAACAACTTTATTCTATGACCTCTGGGGAACTGGTTTTAAATGAGTTAGGAGAAGTTTCTATGCATGGCTATCCGATGGCTATTATGGTTCAAGATGAGAATGTATTTTATATATCCGTAGACGATGTTCCTAAACGTGTTTGTTCTTTAACCTTAGATATGGT
>CASECI010000042.1 GCA_949286465.1 uncultured Alphaproteobacteria bacterium
GGATTAAAAGATGTCGAGGTTATCCGTTACGCCTACGCAATTGAATATGATTATGTTGATCCAAGAGAACTTAAAAGGACGCTTGAAACCAAAAAAGTTAAAAATTTATTCCTCGCTGGACAAATCAACGGAACAACAGGGTATGAAGAGGCTGCCGGACAAGGTTTAGTTGCTGGTGTGAATGCTGCTTTGCGTGCAACAGGAGCGGATAAAGAGCTTATTTTAGATAGAACAACCAGTTATATCGGCGTTATGATTGATGATATTACAACTTATGGCGTTGATGAACCGTATCGCTTATTTACGTCTCGTGCGGAATATCGATTAACAATGCGTGCAGATAATGCTGATTTACGACTCACACCTCTTGGCATTCAATTAGGATGTGTCGGGACAATACGAGAAAAAGCATTTAATACCAAGCTAGCTGCTTATAAAAAAGTAAAAGAAGAAATAAAAAATCTTTCTTTTACACCAAAAGAACTTATTCAATCTGGATTAAATATAAATAGTGATAGTGGTCGCAGAACTGCTTTTGAACTGTTGAGTTATCCAGACGTTACTTGGGATAGTTTAGTTCGTTTACATCCTTCTTTAGAAACAGTTCGTTCAGATGTTGCAGAGCAAATGGCAATTGAAGGGAAATATCAAGGATATTTATCTCGTCAAGACGCAGATATACGAGCTATTCAACGTGATGAGGCTTTAAAAATTCCGGCAGATTTAGATTATAACCAAGTTGGTGGTTTATCAATTGAAATACGTACTCGCCTAGAAAAAGCAAGGCCAGAAACAATTGGAGCTGCAACACGTTTACCTGGAATGACGCCAGCAGCTATTACGGCTCTTTTAGGATATGTGAAAGTTATAAAAATCAAATAACTTTACATTTAAATATAAGCTGATTATGGTAAGTAAAACACCATTGAGGAGGTTATATGTCTAAACGTCTCTTTTTCATCCTTTTAGCAATGGGGGCTTTGTCTACTCTTGGATTTCAACCCTATTCCTTTCTTCCTATTTTCTGCTTAACTTTCAGTGTCTTGTTTTGGTCAATAAATCAGTGTCTTACAAAAAAGCAATTTTTCATGACAGGATTTTGTTTTGGCTTTGGATTAGGCAGTTGTTCTTTATTTTGGGTTACAAATGCTCTTTTGTTAGACACAGCATCATTTGGGTGGGCCTTACCTCTGATTCCAATTGGGTTTGGTTTATTATTTGGTTTGTTTTATGGTTTTTCGTCTCTTTTTTGTTATAAAAGTTCAGCTGGAATAGGTCGTTTATTTATGTTTGCTGGCGTATTTACGCTATTAGAGTGGGTACGTAGCTGGATTTTTACAGGTTTTCCATGGAATTTACTTGGAAATGCATGGACAGCTTTTTTACCTGTTCTTCAAAGTGCTAGTGTTATTGGCGTTTTTGGTCTTTCTTTTTTCAGTATTTTTTGGTTTTGTTCTTTTGCTTTTTTAATAACACGGCAATATCGATTATTTACTTTCATCGCTTTTTCTTTTCTTATCATAACAGGTCTAGGCTATATCCGTTTATATTCTGCTGAAAAAGCGGAAATCTGGGGAGTTAAAGTTCGTCTTGTCCAACCAGCCATTCCTCAAAGTCTTAAATGGGATATAAATGCCGCGGAAGAAAATCTAATGCAACATATTCGTTTATCCAAATCTGCCGGAGCAGATAAAATTACACATCTGATTTGGTCCGAAGTAGCAACCCCGTTTCTTTTAGATCAAGATGAACAAGCGCGAGCCATGACAATCAGCGCCCTTCATCAAGAAGAAACGTTAATTACTGGTTCTTTACGTCGTTCCTCAAAATCTCACCTCAGCAATAGTGTTCTTGTTATCAATGATGTCGGGCAAATCGTATCTTTTTATGATAAATCTCATCTTGTTCCTTTCGGTGAATATGTCCCTTTCCGAGATATTTTACCGATGGAAAAAATCGTTCCTATTTCTTCCGACTTTCTTGCTGGTTCAGGGCCTCAAACTATACGTATTCCTGGAGCACCCCCAGCAGGGTTGCTTGTTTGTTATGAAATTATCTTCCCCGGAAAAGTTGTTCATTCCAAGTATCGTCCTGATTGGCTCATTAATGTCACAAACGACGGATGGTATGGATTAAGTGCCGGCCCATATCAACATTTAGCAACCGCTCAGCTTCGTGCCGTTGAAGAAGGACTTCCTGTTGTTCGAGCTGCTGGTTCTGGCATTAGTGCCATTATTAGCCCATACGGAGAAATTATTAAAAGTCTCCCTTTAGGATATAAAGGCGTTTTAGATAGTTCTGTTCCTCAAAAAATAGCCCCTCCTTTTTATACTTTTTATCGTAATAGATTAGTAATTCTACTTTCGGTTATTTCTATTATGATTGGAATTTTTGCATTTTCTCCTAAAAAAACATTCTAAATATATTTTATTTTCGATTTAACTTATTGTAAGATATTGTTTTTTATAAGAGCCTATTCAAAAGTATATATTCTAAAAATGAGTATAAAAAATACAATTATTAATTGACCTTCCTACATTTTTATGCTTTATTAATATCACTTTATATTCAAAGGAAGATAAAGGAGAATGAGAATGCAAAAAAAGAAATCTTTAAGAGGACGCGTCGATGGGGCTCCTAACCCAATAGATGTCCATGTTGGAAACCGAGTTCGAATGAGAAGAACTCTCCTTGGAATGAGCCAAGAAAAACTCGGAGAGGAATTAGGCCTTACATTTCAACAAGTTCAAAAATATGAACGTGGCATGAATCGTATTGGCGCAAGTCGTTTATGGGATATTAGTCAAGTTTTAAATACGCCTATAGAATTTTTCTATGAAGGAATTAACGATGATATTGAACAATTAAGTCCTCGTCATATTAACCGCAGCGATAATATCGAAGGATTAGAAGAAACAATAGTTTCTCTTGATGGAGACCCAATGAATCGCCGTGAAACACTTGAACTTGTTCGTGCTTATTATCGAATTCCAGATAGAAATATGGCTAAAAAAATATTTGAGCTTATTAAATCTTTAGCTTCTCCCATGGAAGAAATCGGCGAAGAGAAAATAGAGAAACCAGCCAAAAGTTAATATGCTTTTTTCTATCTTTCTTTTTTAGAAAAAATGAACTATTCTAATAAGAAGAGGAGTGTATCATGAAAGATGTTTTATCACAAAATTTAATAGACTCTTTAAATGTATTAGACTTACTACAAGAAGAAGGATTAAAAATTGTTCCTCTTGTACCAAGCCCACTCATGATACAAGCCGGAATGCAAGTTTCTGGGCTATCTGAAGACGTTGTTAAGAAAATTTATTTAACAATGTTACGTTTTTCGGATGAGGACATTCCAGAACAAAAAAACTAAAATGCCACTCTCCTTTCCTCCAATTGGCGTTTTAGTTTATAAAGTCGGTTCATCCAATCGACAAAATAAGGAAAATGTTCTTCATCCACGGACTGCAACTCTTGTTTAACCAAGGGATGTGGTTCCGGAAAAGGGGGGCAGCTTATAAGCTGCCCTTTCTGATTACAACTTATCAATAAGATGCTTCCACTGATAACAAGGCTGGCTCGCAATATCCAAATCATTTTGTTGTACCTTTACTTGTTGTTCGAGTAATTTCTTTTCATATCGTGTTTGTATATAAGATTTAATGATGCTCCAAAAGAATAGCTTTTGAACAAGACTAGCAAAAAACTCTTTAACCATCTTTACGAGCCTGACCAACATTCAATGCTAAGACGTCTAAAAAAGAACGAACTTTTTGAAAAAAAGCATCATCCTTAGGTGTCGGGGTCAAAGCACAAACTGCACTTGCAGCAGCAATAATTGCTGAAATGGCAACAAAAATATCGTCTAAATGAGTTATGATAAAATTCATCATTTGATTTTCCTTTCCTTTTATTAAAATAGATTAAACAATAACTGAACTAAGCCCATACAAATAGCACTTATCGTCGTTAACGTTATCATAGATAAAGCATTTTTTATGGGCATAATTTCTATTCGCGTTATAAAACGTTTTTCATTTTCTTTTTCTAAGATATTAGGTAAAGACACGACTTGTTGATGAAGAAAATCTATTTGTTTTTTCATTTCTGATACGTCTTTTTGAACCGCATCTAATCGTGCAATCACTTTTCCAAACTCTATGTCGATCATTAAATAACCTCTTGATAAAACAAATGATTACCTATTTGAGCGCAAGGAACTAAATGACGAGCCCATGCTGGATTAACAGATAACGTATGATAATGTGTTGCGCCACCAGTGATATCTTTTAATGTTCCTCGTATTGCACGCATCGCAACATGTTGACATAAACAAAACACCGCATCTTGAGAGGGGATATCTTGTATGACATCAAAATTTAAATCATTTGGATTCCAACAAGAAAATTGAAAAGGCTTTAGACAAACATCTTTTACAGTGTTGCCCCACCAATATCCACCTTTTTCTTGAGCTATTTGAACGCGATTCATAATCACGTTAGCAACAGCCTCGATGCCTGTTAATCCCTCTCCTCGAGCTTCTCCATATAGTGTTCTCGCCAAGATGTCTATTTCATCTTGACGTTCTTGCAATGTACACATTTCTTTACTCCTTAAAAAATCGCCAATCCGGTTTAATCTTTGATGTATAGATCATCTTTGGTAAGCGAACAGGAACGCTTAATAAACATCCCGCTACCGCATCTACTCCATCATCATGCCCTTTTCCAAAAGGAATCCATTCTTGCATCTCTCGATAAAAAGGCGTTTGTTTGATGTTTTCTCTGACTTTTAATGCTCTATTTGCCAAAATGGCATCAAACGCATCTAAGATTCTCTGCTCTTTTTGGGCATGCGATACTTCGGAAATCACCGCACAACGAATGCCTTTTTCTCGAAAAACTCGCTTTAAAACTTCTGGTAAAAATTTACCTATTCCGTTTGTTTCTATATGCACCGCAGGTAAATGATTGTTCAAAACAAACATCGCTACTTGCGCACATTGGTCTGTCGCAGCTGTATCTGTATCTTGAATGGTCATGTATTGAATATCATGAAGATAATAGTAGCCTTCATCGTCTTGAAATACACAGGCAATAACACTTGCATCTCCCTTATCTTTCTTCCCAAACGCAGGATCCCAAAAACAAGAAACACCTGTCATTCTTTTCCCATTTATCCTTAATTCCGCCGTTTGATTGGTTTCTCGATAGTCTATATCTTCTTTATACCAATGAAGCTTATGAACATCTAATCGTCCATCTGTTATTCGACAAGGTTCTAATAACATTTGACTAGCAAACTTCGCAGGACCTGACCGTTTTTTTATTGCTTCTATTTTTGAAAGCGAAAATCGTTCCGGCCACCAAGATTGACCGTCTCTTTTGTAAATAGGAAGTTTTAATACATCAAAACCTGATAAAAAACCACTGGGGCTAATATCGTAAATCGTCTCATAAGTATGGGGCGTTCCGACATAAAGTATCATACCGCCTGGAACAAGAACAAAATCAAGTTCAGATAATTTTTGTCTTAAATCTTCTCGTTTTGTGCTCGTCTCACATGTCTTGGGAACTTCAACATCATCACAAACAATTAAATCCGCTCGACTCCCTGTAATATTTGCTCCTAATCCTCGCGCAAGTACTGAAGGATCTCGTAACTCCTGGCCGCGACAAACCGTGAAACGATCCGATGCCCATTGATCCTTTTGAGGAGGCTTCAAATGTTTCGTTAAGGGATGACGTTCTATAATCCGTTTAATATTTCGAACCATTTTTTTAGCTAATTCATAATCTGCCGACATAATTAAAATCCTTGTATTTGGATTTTCTCTTAATATCCACGCACAAAACAGACCAACTATTGTTGATTTTCCTGAATTACGAAATGCCATAAGTAATGCAGAACGTTTTTCATCCCACGCATCTTTTAAATAACGACACATACGTCGATGGTGTTGAGGCGTCGATAAATTTTGTGTTTGATTCCATATCCAAACAAATTCAATAAAATCAACTATCATCCTCTGTTCCTTCTAATTGAGCCAAAGCCGTATGAGCTGCTGTTATCCAATCTGTTTCTTCAGGTAATAAATCTGTTTTTTGTGTGCTAACACCCGCTATTTTGAGCAGCAATAGCAAATGTCCAAGAGCATATTTACAAGCTTGTTGATAAGCCGAGAATTGCTTTGTATCTTCCGGAGGGGGAATTTGGCAAAAAGTTAAATACTCTTTCCATATCGTCTTAATATGATGAGGTAATTTATTTTGAATTTTCCGTTGAAGTTTTATTAAATCCTCCGTCATTTTACCTCCTTATGCTAACAAAGCTGCTCCAACATCGACACTTCCGGAAATTAAACTCTTTAAATTCTGCTTACTTTGAGCATTTAAATTCTCTTTCATTTGCTTATATGCTGAATTAGCAACCTGCTGATTTTTCGTATTTGTTTCTTTTGTTAATCCTTTGATAACAGCTGCACTAGAACCAGAATCAGGATCTATTCCTAAGGCCCCCATTTTTGCTCGCTGAGCACTAATCTGTTGAGACAACAAATTTTGATTTTCTCGTTGCTCTGCTAATGCATTATTGCGAATATTTTCAATTTGTGATTTATCTGTATCGATTCCTATCGATTTTTGTAAAACTGATTGTAAACTACTCATTTAATCACTCACTTTCATTTCTGTTGTAACAGATACAACTTTACAAGGTTTTGGTTTATCACTTTTAATTTGCCACAAAGGCGTAATTCCATTACGAATCCATCCCAAAGCATGTAAGCAAACATCCTTTGTTTGAGGTTCTTGATCTTTGTCTAATAAGAAGTCTCCGGAAAATTTCGGTATCATCACCTCTTGTAGACCGTTTCCGACATCAACTTCTATTGAACTTGTCTTAACAACACGAAATCGAGCTTGAATTAATCGAACAGCTTTTAATGGCCCTGCTCCTATATCCGCTGAAACGGGGGGTAAAGGAACTATTTCATGTGTAAAACCTAATCCAACCTCTATTTTCTTACAGGCAAACGGAACTGTTATATAATCATTTTCAATCGTCATATCAGGAATAACTATTCCATCAGCGACTATTTTAACTGTTCGTCCGAGTAAAGGAGACATTCCTGTCCATAACTCATGAGCACTTTCAGTATCTTCTCCTAATAAAGCACAATCAGTCGAAACTTCATCATCAAAAGTTTCTAAACAAATATCTTCTCCTCGTTGTGTGAGAACGTAAACATTATCTCCAACCACCCCGACCGCTAAGAAAAGACCTTGAGTTTCTTGATGACTCCATGCAAGAACATTTTCTGTTCTATAATTTGTTAATGTTGCCATACTACCATCATTCATAACAACATAAACAATTCGACGATTAGCGTCATATGCCATATCAATCGGATAATGAATTAAGTGGGATGAAAGTAAGGAATCATTTTTAGCTTGATAAGCTTGTTCGATATCCTGAAAAAGAAATTCTCTGACTTCACGACCACTTGCCGCGACAAATAAAGTTGCTCCAGAAACATCTATGGGAGGGACACTCGCATAAAGAGGAGACCCCACTAAAGTCTGTCGTTTCAACTGAATATTTGTTGGAGTTAAAGGATCTCCAGAAACCATCCATTCTGCTCCAGAAGTAAAGACTTGTAAATGTCTTCCAGGAACAACAGATCGAATAGCATTTACTTGATCGGACAAAATGGAAAATTCTATCGCTTCATCATCTTTTCCCTCTCCTAAGTCAAAGTTCATTATGCGAGAAGTCTTAGAAAGCCACAGCCGATTAGGTAAATCTCTGGAACCTCCAATTACTAATCGTCCTTGAAAGAAAGTAACACTACACGGATATCCTCTTACTTTTGAAAAGGCTGCTTCTTTCCAGTCTGTTGTTGCATTTGTATTTGTTAAATTCTTTTTAACTGTTGCTTCTGCTATTTGATCAGAAATAACTTTAGTTACTTCTACTTCGCCATCGTTCAATTGGAATCGAATTCCCACATGATTTTCTTGAAAGACGCCTTCTGAAGCGCTTAAAGAGATGTTTCCCGTTGTTTGAGAAGGCTTTAATGTAATCGTTGTCTTACCAAAATGAGCATAAGGTTGTAATATAGATCCCTCTTCAGACGTTTCATAAACCCATTCGGTTATATCCCAACTTTCTCCTTCTTGCCGTGTAATCATAACAGGAGGATATTCCGGATGAACGACTAATAAAGTATCTGCACTTTGTGTCCAATTTAAAAAAGGAATATCTTCTTCTTCCCAAGGTGTTTCTAAAGTCGCAATTTGTTGTTCTGCACGATAAATGCGAATAAGATGAGGACAAATAACAAATAAATACGTTTGCTCAGTATTAAAAGAAAAAGCAATTAATCGACGGGCATCTGATATTTTTTCTATAAGACGTAACCCGGAGCGTCTTTCAACGCCGCCTATGGCATCAATGAAGACATTTTTAAGTGTATTTGCTCCATTATCATAGCAAGTTAAATCTGTTCGCCCTAAAACATCTTCGGAAACTTCACCAGAAGTAAAGTTTGTTTTATGGTTAATAATTTGACTCATCCGCGTACTCCTATTAAAGGGAAATCCCAAATAGCATTTGGAATTGCTTGTTGTGCATCAATTAATTTTGCATTTTTAAATTCTTCTTCAGCTGCTTTTGTTAAGAACTCTGCGCGAGATGTACTTTCAGTTAACGGTAAGCAAAACTCAGCAGCTAATCGCGCAATTAAAGCTTGGTCAAAAAAGGGCGGAAAATTGATTTCTTCCGGTCTAAAAATATAAGTCAACGTAATTTGTCGTTGATTAGCATGTAATTTATTTTCATGAATACGATAATCAACACCAAGGCTTCTTCTTCCGGAACCACAAGAAATTGCTCTTAAGAAATCTGTTGGCAAAGAAAAAGCATATTGGTAATCAGCTAAAGGTTCTTCATCTAGCATAGCCAAAGTTGTTTGAGCAGTTGCAAATCGCCATGGATGAGCAGATAACATGGCATCTCTTGTTGATGTGTAAAGATAAAGAGCAACGTCAGATTCTGCTGTCCCTTCATGGAAAGATGAAATACCTTGTGCTCCGATTTTGATAAGAGCACGTGAACATAAAGCGATCGCGGTGGATGCCATTTTTTTCTCCTTTTAAAAAGGGACCTTTAAGAAAAGGTCCCTTATCGTTAATAAATTAAGCCACTTTATCCAAAACAGAAATTTTAATAACGCCTTTTGGATCGATTAAACAAGCCCCTTGGCTCATCATATTGTTGACGAAATGAGCTGCATAATCACCATGCCATGTAATATCTGTTTTAATATCCATTCCAACAGCATGTCCTACTGCATTTTTATGGTAAATAAAACATGTATGTGCTGCTGTGTCTTCTGAGCCAGAAGTTGGTAAACCTGTATGCATAATAAAGTTAATACCTAACCATTTACGGCTTTCACACCCTGCAACAAATGGTGTTTTTGAGCCAACATAGTCTGCACTTGAAAACTCTTCAATAGATAAAAGTTGGTTCCATGCTTGAGGAGAGACAATTGCATATCTTTCTCCATCATCAGGAACATCTTCATTATTGAGTTTTGTAAAAGCTTCTAAAATAATCGCTTTTGTTAAAGCAACAGCCCCAGAACCAACACTGGTAGTCGTTGTATTTAAAGCATCTATGATAAGTTCATCGGTTTTACGACCTAAAGCATATGCTCCCGCTTGAGCAACAACTTTTCTCTCATCGTGACCTATTTTCAATTCGTCTAAGGAATCAACCCATTCACCAGCATAATAATCACTTAAAGTGCATTCTTTAGGTGTATGAGATAATTTCATTGTCGGAACTTGACCATTACGTGTTTTTGTTGCGGCTACGCCTTTTCCAATAATTTGGAAAGTTGTAGACGCGCCTTGAATATTATTTTTTGAACGTACAGTTGATTTTAATTTTGATCCCATTTGACTGTACGCATTAACGACTTCTGCTTGGAAGTGCTTAATAAAAGATTGATCAATTGAATTTGTTTCTGCCATTTATTTCTCCTTTTGTTAATAAAAAAACTCAAGTTTGAAGCTTGAGTTTACTTAGATGATGGATACAACCGTTTAAATCCTTCAGTCACGCGACGGACAGTTTCAGGGTCTTGTTCTTTCCAATACTTAGGATCCATCATCATTTTTTGTAATCCTGCTTCATCTGTTGGTATAGAAGAATTAACTTCATCTCGCATTACAGAAGGTTCTCCATTTTGCATCATGGTATAAAGCGTCATAACGCCCTCATAAGTCCCTGCAAGAGCATTTAATACAGGTTCTGGAACATGTTGTTTTGCCCATACAGATAACTGACGACTAACTGCTGTCCATTTTTCTTCTCCGCCAAAGTGACGAATGAGAGCATCTCTTTGTTTGTCTGATTCATAATCTGCTGCTAACTCTTCAATGATAGGCAAAATTTTTGTTGCAGCTAAATCATACACAGCTTGAACTTGTTTATTCGTAAAACCTTGCTGATATAATAAGGCATTTACTTCTGGATCACTCAATAACAATTTATGTTGACATGTAATTTCATATTGCTCTGGTGATTCTGGAACGCCAATAGCACGATAAAATGCCTGTTTTTGCTCTTCAGAGCTTGTTTCATCTGGAACAAAAACCATATGTTTTACTTTTTCATTTAACTCTGAATACGCTTTAGATAAAGCATCAACATCTACTTGACCATCCGGTCCTTTAAATGTGTTCATTTCTGTCTGTTCTTCAATTAAATTTTCCATATTTTCTCCTTTTTTTTTAAGACAAAGCCGACCCTCGGCCTCGTTCAATAAGTGTTTCAATGTGCGTAACGAGTGCACGTTGACCTTCTAAATAACGCATTTCAGCATCACTTGCTGAAGCTGTTAAAACACGACCTTTTGTCATTTTTTGTAAATAAGTTAAAACCTTATCTCCTTCATTCGTGCGAAAACATCTTGCAAATGCACGAGCAATAGAAGGCATTTCATCTAAAATGACTTCCGTTGGTCGGTCATTTAAAAAAGACCATCCAGATTTCATCAATTTTCTCCCGAAATTTGTCCTGTCTCCGAAGGTTTAATCAACTCCATCGGTACATTGAGCGTTTCTCCTAACCAACGAACAAAAGCTGGAATATCTAAACAAGAATAAGCCTCTGTTCCTAAAGCACCTAAACTGGAAAGCCACGTCAGCGCGTTGGTTGCTTTATCCATATTCTGCTTACGTGCAAGAGGCGATTGATAACCAACATCAACTATTCGACCGTCTATATAGATTTCCGGAATTTCTCCGCGTCGACGTAGAATACTGACTGCTCGCTCTATTAAAGGATTTAGTAATTCTATTTGTAAGCGTCCATAAGTTGCGCCTAAAACTTCTATCATGTCATTTGAACGTTCAAGAACTTCTGTCGCTGTCATCTTAGGATCGGTAATTTGCCCTAGTTTATCCACTAAAAGAGCATGGCGAATTCTAGAGCGTAAATCCTCTAATACTAATTGAGATACATCAAAATTACCGGCAGCTTCTAAAGGCGTTAATCCCTTGGACCCAACAGCTTTTGGAATAATTGCTCCCGGAGTCAAGCGAATATTGGCGGGATTTAACACACCATCATCTTCAGCTTGCCATATACCTGTAACAGCGATTGTTGCATTTTTTAAAATCAACTCGACAACTTTATTGGCCGTTTTAATATCAGGAAGTGCTTTCATAACCGGAGAACGACCATAAATTTCTCCAGGCGCTTTTAACCATCTAAATGTAATAAATGGATTTTCCGAAAAACGACCTTCTTTTAAAACCGTAAATTCATCTGCCCCCTCACAAACAAATACTTGGTAATCATATCCTCCGTTTTTGCTAGGTATAACAGCTTCTATGACATCAACTTTAGCATCTTTATCTTTGAGCTTTTCTTGGAGTGTCTGAGGAATTTCATGTTGATTAAATCTTTTTTGTAATTCTTCTAAACTCATTGTATGTTTACGAAAAGTAACATCAAGACGTCCAGAAGTTCCTTCTTCAACATACAATTCACTCAAAGGAACCGCAGTAAACTTAAAAGCAGACGAAGCCCCTATTTTTTCTTCTTCAAACAATAAACAGGCCGTTCCAACAGTCACTAAGTCTAAAAAACATTGATGCAATTCCACAACAAAAGAGGAACGATCAAAATGACTTTGTAAAATATTTGATATGTTTTCAAGAGATTGACTCGCTTCTCGAGCAGATTCTCCGTACAAATCTGCTCCAACTGACAAATCAAACCACCGACTCCAAGCTGGCGTCAGTTCTGATAACATAGAGGCCGCTAATTGATCAACACTGTCCGGCGCAGTCCCATCAAATAATGTATCTGTTTGACTATTACTTTCTGAAAAAATCCCTTCACGTTGAGGCAAAGAAAATGCATAACATTCTCGCCAAACAGATTCTAAGGAATCTCGCCTTGCTTTTGCTTTCAAAAAACGTTTATAAAGCATATTTGTTGAAATCATTTTATTCTCCTAATAATTTTTTACGTGTTGGTACATCATCTTTTAAGTTTAATAAACCACGCATAGATGTTTGAACTGTTTCCATTCCTGCACGACGTGCTAAATAACTGTCATCTTGCTCTGTTTCTGGCGTTTCTAAGACAACCTCAGGCGTTTTTGTATCTATTCCAACGATTTCTTCTACTTTTTTCATTCTTTTTGTCTCCATATCAAAGTATTTATCCCTGCCGAAAACAAAAAAACCCTCGGTAAACATACCGAGGGAAAAATTTGAATACACGTCGACCGGGTAACTAAGGACTCTTATATCATACTTTTATTCCTATGTCAAGGATTATTTTCCTATTTTTAATTAAATAGCGATATAATTGATAAGGCGTCCATATCCTTCTATCAGAAATACCGACGAATCTTTTAGCAGTTTCAACACACGTATAAGGCATTATTTTTAACTTATGGGCAGCCGGCGGATTGATTTGAGTTGTAACGACTCGATAACCGCGAGCAGATAAATAACCTTTTAAATCTCCGTCTGTGATGAGTATCAGGTCTGTATAATGCGCCAGAGGATCTATCAGAACCCAGCCTCCATAAGCATCACCGAGAGCAACGACACAATGGTAAAATCCTTTTTTTAGAAAGCGCATCCACCAAAAAGTTGGTTCCCCGCCAAATCCGATTAAAGCGGTCGTTTGTCGATGTCCGGCACATTTAGGTCCTATCATCCTAAGAGCACCCCATTTTGTAATTACTTTGTAAGTACATAAAGTAAGGTACATCTTCCGCCTCATCGACAACTATTCTCTTCTTTATCAAGACTTCTTCCATAACAGATAAAGCTTCCCTCCATAAACGGCACTCATCAAAAGTTGCTCCAAAAGAAATATGGGGTGGAGCTTGCTCTAAACCATATTTTGATAAAACTTTAACATGGTATTGTTTTAATTTCCCCACAGAAACAAGGCGTTTTAAAACAATAAGAATATCACTCGATTCGCAAGGTCGTCCTTTATTAGATGAATGAGACGCATGATTTCCTTCATATTTATGCATTTCACACCAGCAACACCACATCCAAGCTTCTTCAGCAGTTAGAAAAGGTTCTCCAGGGCGATAGTCTGCTCTATAACTTGATTTTCTTAACATAATAACCCTCCTTTAATAGAACAAAACAAGAACAAAGATATATATACGATAGATAATGTATGGAGTCAATAAAAAAAATAGGTTTATTTTCCTATTTACAAAAAATTATTCCTATGATATCTTAAACTCAGGAATTCATTCTTATAAAGGAGTTTATAATGCATCTTTCTTATGTCGAAATTTGGAAAGGAATTGACCAACTTGCTGTCGAAAAAGGAATTTCTTTATCTGCTATGGCTCAAAAAGCTGGTCTCGATCCGACGGCATTTAACAAAAGTAAACGCGTTGGACCTGATGGCCGTAAACGTTGGCTTTCAATGGAAAGTCTTAATAAGGTCTTGACAGCGACTCAAACAAGTTTAGATGATTTCATTCGTTTGACAGGACAAAACATTCGGCCCACCCAAAAAACAATCCCTTTGCTGGGTTTTGCTCAGGCAGGATGCGATGGTTATTTTGATGATGCTGGTTTTCCAGTTAACAGTATGGGTTGGGATGCTATTGAATGTCCAATGAATCTTGATAAAACGGCCTATGCTCTTGAAGTATGTGGTAATAGTATGGAACCTGTTTATCGTGAAGGGGACCGTCTTATTGTCAGTCCAGACAGTGAAATTCGAAAAGGCGATCGAGTTGTTTTAAAAACAAAATATGGAGAAGTTATGGTTAAAGAACTTTTACGCCAAACAGCTTCTTTGATTGAATTAAAATCACTTAATCCTTCATTTCCTAATCGTCAATTTGCGATTCAAGATGTTGCTTGGATGGCACGTGTTTTATGGGTTAGTCAATAAATTTTATAGTTTATTTTTATTTATTTACTAATAAAACAAATATTATTACAAATAAAGTACAAATTTAAAATTAAGTAAAAATTAAACAGAATATGAAAAAATAAGGCATATTAAAGAATAAAGGTGATGAATGAGTTTACGAGAAATTGTTTGGGATACAGAAACAACTGGACTTGATCCTTTTTCAGGAGATAAGATTGTTGAGATTGGTGCTGTTGAATTAATTAATCACGTTCGCACAGGAAAAAGTTATCATCAATACATCAATCCGCTTCGCTCTATGAGCGAGGAAGTTATCCGAGTACACGGATTAACGGAAGAATTTTTGTCTGACAAACCAACTTTTGAAGAAATTTGCGATGATTTTTTAGCGTTTATCGGCTCAGACTCTGCTCTTGTGGCCCATAACGCGGTCTTTGATATGAAATTTTTGAATTACGAGTTAGAACAAGTTGGAAGACAACCTATCAGCAATGATCGTGTCATTGATACACTTATTATAGCAAAGAAAAAATTTCCCGGTTCTCGAGTTAACCTAGATGAACTATGTCATCGTTTTAATATCGACAACTCTAATCGAACGGTTCATGGGGCATTACTCGATTCAGAGTTATTGGCTGATGTTTATTTAGAACTTCTTGGCGGAAAAGAACCTGGATTTATTTTATCTCAAGAAGAAGATATATTATCTTCTCAATCTGTTGAAGAGGTTGTATCTCAAAAGAAATTACATCCAGCTCGAGACTACCCTATTCCAGAAGAAGATTATCAAAATCATTTATCATTTATCCAATCTCTTAAAGATGCCATGTGGTTAAAGGAGGAAAAAAATGATACCCCATAATTTATATAGAGTCCTTATCATCAGCTTCATCATAGCCTCAACACTACAAACAGGAAAGGCTCAAATGATAGATATGATGGGGAACATTGGTGTTTCAGGAGCAATAACGCAAGAAAATGCTCGCCAAGTTGGTAGCATGAACAAGGCATTACGCATCAATCAATTTAAAAGTCAATTTAGTATGAAAATTGCCGAAATCTTGACAACTTACTTAGGTGATTATCGACAAATGCCAACTTCTGTTATGAATATAAATGGCATATCTGTCACCTTTAAACCAACATCTTCAGGAAATTCTTTTGGAGCACATATGAATAACATAGATTCATCTTCGTGTTATCAGATTGTCTCTCAATATTGGGACGGATTATCTTCTATAAAAATCAATCAAAAAGAATATAAGCCTCAACTGATTAAGAAAAAAGGCAAGTCTATTTGCCAATCCAAAAATAATATTTCTCTTATTTTTCAATAAGATAAACAAAACACTTTACAAAAAATAACCTCTTTATTATCAGATAAAGGGGTTCTATTTATTTTTCTGACAAACGAGGGCATCAAAGCAGGTTCTTTAAAAGCCCTCTCCTATCCTTCTTTTAAAGGGAGAGAACATCTTAGGTGGTAGCGGAATGACTCTATATAAAATGTAAAAAGCATATCAGATAAAAAATCTTTTTTTAAAAGTAAAAAAAATCAATAAGTTCTCAATATTTTTTATTTTTTCAAAAGAATTTCTTTACAAAGATTCCATTTTTCTGTAAAAATGTTTCACATGAAACAAAAACAAAATCAAATTTCAACAAAAAATTTAAATTAGGAATGTTTCACATGAAACAAAATCAACTTTTTTCAGAAAAAACAGAACAAGATTTAAAAAAATATGATGAAATTTTAAAAAAATGGCAAAAATCTATCAATCTTGTTTCAAAAAATACGCTCGAAAATAGTTGGCAAAGACATTTTATCGATTCAGCTCAACTTTATCCTCTCATCCCTCATGAGGCATCTATACTCGTCGATATGGGATCAGGAGCAGGATTCCCCGGATTAGTCATCGCTGTCATCGATAGCAACCCTGAAAATAGAGAAAAAAGAAATCCTCAAAACCAAAATAATGTCTCCCCCCTTCTTATCCATCTTATCGAAAGTGACACTAAAAAGACCCTCTTTTTAAAGGAAGTTATAAGACAACTTAACCTTAAAAACGTTATTGTTCACACCCAAAGAATTGAAAGCGTCAATGACATTAAAGCAGATGTCATTACAGCCAGAGCTTTATCCGCTCTACCCCAACTTCTACAATGGGCTCAACCTTTCCAAAAAGAAAATACAACATGCCTCTTCTTAAAAGGTGAAAAAGTAGAGGATGAAATTCTTAAAGTAAAACATCAACTTCATATAGAGAAAATTCAGAGCATTTCAGATCAAAACGGAACCATATTAAAAATAAAAGAAAAAGGAGAATAAAATGGAAACTGCAAAAAAAGTTCATAAAACACGCGTTTTTTCCATAGCAAATCAAAAAGGTGGCGTTGGAAAAACAACAACCGCCGTTAACCTCGCAACTGCCGTTTCTTCATTAAAAAAGAAAGTCCTCCTCATCGATTTAGACGCACAAGGAAACGCAACTATCAGCTTAGGGATATCTAGACAAGGAAAAACACATACTTCTTATACAGTCTTAACTGGACAAGATTCTATTCAAAATGCTATCGTAGAGACAAAAATACCTTATTTATATGTTCTACCTTCTGCTAAAGAATTACTTGGTTTAGATATTGAATTGGCTAATATAGAACGTCCTCAATACTTTCTTAAGGATGCTTTAAATGCTCCGGAATTAGATATTGATTATGTCTTTATTGATTGTCCTCCTGCCGTCGGATTAACAACTGTTAATGCACTCACGGCTTCTAATGCTGTTATCGTCCCTATTCAATGTGAATATCTTGCTCTTGAAGGTGTTGCTGATTTAATTAAAACCATAGAACGCGTTCGTAAAAACTTTAATCCAGAACTTGATTTACATGGCGTCCTCTTAACCATGTTTGATAGTCGAAGCCGTTTATCTGGGTCTGTTGCCGATGATGTACGACGTTTCTTTAAAGAAAAAGTTTACGATGCTGTTATTCCTCGTAATGTGCGTATTCCTGAAGCCCCTTCACATGGAAAGCCTGTTTTACTTTATGATTGGAAATGTACAGGTTCTCAAGCATATATTCGTTTAGCTGCTGAATTTTTAAAAAGAGAAAAGGAGATTTTGAAAAATGGATAATCGTATTGGATTAGGAAAAGGATTGTCTGCAATTATGGGTGAAATAGAAGAAGAAAAAATTGCTTCTATTCCTCAAAAAGCAAACGGTATTGAAATGATTTCTTTAGACAGACTCTTTCCTGGTAAATATCAACCACGTAGAAATTTTAAGCCTGAAGAATTATCTGATTTGGTTGCTTCCATTCAGAAAAAAGGTGTTCTACAACCTCTCCTCGTTCGCCTGCGCCCAGGTTCTACAGATACCTATGAAATTATCGCAGGAGAACGACGTTGGCGTGCTTCTAAAGAAGCTGGTATTAAAGAAGTTCCTGTTATTATCAAAGATTTTTCTGATAAAGAAACTTTAGAAGTTGCTTTAATTGAAAATTTACAAAGACAAGATTTAAATCCTCTAGAAGAAGCTCAAGGCTATCATCGTCTTTTACAAGAATTTCATCATACTCAAGAAGAATTAGCTTCTGTTGTCGGAAAAAGCCGCTCTCATGTTGCGAATATGATGCGATTATTAGAATTGCCTGAAAGCGTCAAATCGTATTTAGAAGAAGGAACTTTATCTGCTGGTCATGCGCGTGCTTTATTAAATGCAAAAAATCCTGAAAAATTAGCAAAAAAGGTTATAGATCAAGGACTTAATGTAAGACAAACAGAACAATTAGCTATTACAGAAGGAGAAAAAAAACAACGTACAGTTAAAACTGTTTCTGTAGGAGGTCGTAAAGATAGTGATATTATGGCCTTAGAAGCTGAATTATCTTCTCTATTAAAAACAAATGTAACTATCAGATGGACAGGAAGAAACGGAAAAATAACAATCGAATGTAATGATTTAGATAAACTAGATCAAGTCTTACAAAGATTAACGACTGGTGGACCTGTTGAAGGTTAAGCTAAAAAAAAGCGGTTTCATTTCAGAAGCCGCTTTTTTCATTAACAACTCGCATGCATACATTGACCGTTTTCATGCCACTGATTACACTGAGGTTGATCACAAGTTGGCTGGCACGTTCCTCCCATACACTGACCATTTTGATACCAGTCCGTACACATAAAATCAATGCAATCATCACATGTCGTTTGAGCGCATTGACCATTTTCGTACCATTCTATACATGTAGGAAATGGACAAGTCTGTGCGTAAGTTATACTTGACAACATAACGCTAAATAAAAAGAAAAAAAATGTTTTCATCATAAAATACCCTCCTCTCTTACAGGTAAGGTATCTGTATAAAAAAACAATCTATTCTTTAGTCTTTATAAAATTATTTTTTTCTAAAAAATCAATAAGTTGCTTCATTGGAATGCCTCGAATTGAAGAAATATCTCCATTTATTTCCTCAAATAAATCTAAACTCTCTTCAATCTTAAAGCCACCTAAACAACCAATAACCCCCTGCCCTTTTTCTTGAACATAACGTGTGATTTCTTCAGAACTTAGAGGACGTATTTTTAATCTGTTTTTATCCGTAAAAGCCCATAAACACTGTTTATTCTTCATCGCAACAACGGCAGTCATTAAATAATGGACTTGGCCTGACAGCGTATGAATACTGTTATAAACCTCCTCTAAATTTTCAGGTTTATCCATCTTCTGACCATTACATTCTAATGTTTGATCACATCCTATAACAAGAGCATCTGGGTAAATCGCACTCAACTCCTGTGCCTTTGCCGTAGCTAATAATAATGCTAAATCAGATGCACTCATATCAGGGTGGTGCATCTTAATCCGCTTTTCATCTATATGAGAAGGTATCGCTAAAAAAGATATCCCTGCCTCTTGTAAAAGACGCGTCCTTGTTTTACTGGCAGAAGCTAAAATAATCTGTGAGTTTTGTGGATAAGTGTCCATTTCAATCATCTCCATAAAATAACATACACAAACAGCACAAAAAATACATCATTTTATCCACATGTGCATTTATCCAAAAATATATATGTGGATAACGTGGATAACTTTCTTAACTCTCATCATAGCAACAGAAAATTAAAAAAACAAGTTGAGGATAATCAGGTGACTTCTTAGTGTGTAAAATTGCATCCACAAGAATCACAAAGATATACTATAACTACTAATTTTTTTTATATAATAAGAAGGAAAAGTGAATTGTGAATAAATTAAATGGTAATAGGTAAAACAACAGTAAAAGTTGTTCCTTGATTAGCAGAACTAACAACTTCTAATTTACCATCATATTGGTGAAGAATTTCAGAAGTAATAGCTAATCCAAGTCCAGTACCAGGAATAGACTTTCCTTTTTGCTCAATACGAAAGAAACGTTCACACAAACGAGGGATATCATCTTCTTTAATAGGATTACCCATATTATGAACAGAAACTTTTAGCCACTGTATTGGCATAGAAACAGACTTTCCATCAATTTCTTGTATAAGAGGTTCCCCTTTTTCTAAAAAAGTAGATACAGTAATAGTACTTCTTTTTCGTCCGTACTTAATAGCATTATCAATGAGATTTTGAAAAATGCGTAAGAAGTCTGAAGAATGTCCTTTAAGAGGAGGGGTTTCATGAATAATATTAAGTTTTATTTTCTTTTGATAATCATTAGCTTTTGTTTGTAGGCCTTGAATGACCGATTTTAACAATTCAGAAATAAGGATATTTTCATCTTTTGGTCTGTCATCATTTAATTGAATACGAGAAAGAGCCAGCAAATCTTGAACGAGTTCAGTCATATGTTGAGTATGTTCTGCCATAATTGGTAAGAATTGTTCACGAGCCGTTTCATCATTTTTTGCTGGACCTTGCAAAGTTTCGATAAAACCAGAAAGAACAGATAAAGGTGTTTTCAGTTCATGACTTGCATTAGCAAAGAAAGCAGTCTGACTTTTTTCAAATACCTTAAAAGCAGTAATGTCTTGTAAAACAACAACAGCGATGGCGCCATTTTTTGTCATATTAGGTAATTTTTCTATTAATGCTTTTAAATAAAAAGTTTTTCTATTTTTTTTAAAAACAGTTTCAACACTTTCTTGTTCTTTTTGCTGTGATAAGATTATGCTGATTTTAGAAGGCAAAAGGGTGTTTGTAAAGACATCATCTATTTTTTTAAAGATAACGCCACCACCTAATAATTGACGAGCAGCTAAATTTGCACTGACAATAATACCATCTTGATTAATCATAATTAAAGCGTCGGGTAAATTTTCTAAAATCGCGCCGTCAGATAAAGTTTGAGCTTCTAATAATTTATTTTTCACGAGCCAAGACATTTTGATTTGATTAAAAGATTCAACAATTTTAAAAATCTCTTTTCTTCTTTTCATAAAGCGAGGCGTTTCTGTATTTTCAATACCTGCGGCTTCAGATTTGAGATATAGCACCAGTTTTTCAAGTTCTTTAAAGAATGGGCGAGCTAAGAAAAAAGTAAGGAGAAAAGTTAATAAAAATCCGAAAAGTGCAGGGATAAAATTTAATTCACCAAAGATAACTAAAAGGAGAAGAGAAACCCCCATAGGAAAAGTAAATAATAAAACTCTATCGAATGACGGGAAGATACTTTCTTTCATATTTTTATTTTTTTTAGTCATAATAAAAATCCATGAAGTTTATTGATTTTTGACTTATTTCAGTTTAAAGTATCACGAATAGGAAATCAAATGGAAAAAGAAGTTCAAACAGGTAAAATAACGCCGATGATGGCGCAATATTTAAAGACGAAACAAGAATACCCAGAATACTTGTTATTTTACCGTATGGGCGATTTTTATGAGTTATTTTTTGAAGATGCTTTTAAGGCTTCGAAAGCGTTAGATATTACTTTAACAAAGCGCGGTAAATTTCAAGGGGAAGATATCCCTATGTGTGGTGTTCCTTTTCACGCTTATGAAAGTTATCTGGCAAAGTTAGTTAAATCTGGATATAAGGTTGCCATTTGCGAGCAATTAGAATCTCCAGAAGAAGCTAAAAAGCGAGGTTCTTCCAGCTGTGTAAAGCGTGATGTTATTCGATTGGTTACACCTGGGACATTGACAGAAGATGTTTTATTGGAATCAGATCAGCATAATTACCTATTAGTTGCTTTTCAAGATGCAACTCATATAGGATTAGCTTGGGCGGATATGTCAACGGGAGATTTTTATACACAATCAATATCTTCGGATGCTTTTTTGACAACATTGTCTCGGTTAAGGCCTGGAGAAATTATTGTTTCTGATAGCATGGAGACAAAAGAAGAATTTGAAAAGCCATTACAAGAATATAAAGAGATTTTAACAGTTTTACCGAGCGTTCGCTTTTCTTATTTGAATAGTAAAGAAAGATTAGAAAAAGCATTTTCAGTTTTAACAATAGATTCTTTTGGTTCTTTCAGTCGAGCAGAAATTACCGCAGCAGGAACTTTATTAGACTATATCTATCTGACACAAAAGGGAGGTATACCTAATTTAAAAAAGCCGACACGGTTAAATGAAGATCGTTTAATGGAAATAGATGCTTCTACGAGACGGAGTTTAGAATTATTTCAATCTTTATCTGGAGATAGGAATGGGAAGAGTTTATTTTCAGTTATGAATCAAACGGTTACACATGCTGGAGCTCGTTTATTTTCGGACTTTTTATCTTCTCCGATTACAGACATAGATGAAATCAATATGCGTTTAGAGTGTGTTGATTATTTTACGAAAGAACACGAAATTCGTACAAAAGTCAGAGAAAAATTGAAAGTTCTTCCAGATTTGGATCGTTCTTTATCTCGCTTAATTGTTGGTCGAGGCGGGCCAAGAGATTTAGCAACAATCCGAGATACATTAAAGATTATACCAGAGTTTAGAGTATTATTTGCACACAGTTTATTGCCAGAGACACTGACATATTACCTTGAAGAGATGGGGTGTCATGATGAATTAGTTGATACTTTACAGCAAGCCCTATCTGTTGATCTTCCTCTTTTAAGTCGAGATGGTGATTTTATTGCTAAGGGGTATCATCAAGGATTAGATGAATTAAGAAATTTAAAGGATCATTCTCGTAAATTATTAGCTGATATGCAAGCTAAGTATATATCGATGACAGGCATTACAACATTAAAGATAACATATAACAATATTTTAGGTTATTTTATAGAAGTTCCGTCTCGTCATTCAGAGAAGCTTCTTCAACCGGAAACGGGATTTATTCATCGACAAACGATGGTTAATAATGTTCGTTTTACGACACAAGAATTAATGGATTTAGAGAGCAAGCTTCATAGTAGTGCGGACAAAGCGTTAGAACTTGAATTATCTCTTTTTGAAGACCTATTAAATATGGTTAAAAATCGTATAGAAGAGATTAGACGAGCAAGTTATGCATTAGCTTTTTATGATGTGATGTCAGGTTTAGGAGAATTAGCCGTTCAAAATAATTATTGTCGTCCAGTTGTTGATAACAGTGTTGTCTTTGAGATAGAAAAAGGTCGTCATCCAGTTGTTGAAGAATCTTTAAAAACGCAACATCTGTTATTTGAACCGAATGATTGTCAGTTAAATGACGAAAAAGGACAACTTTGGTTATTAACAGGACCTAATATGGCAGGTAAGAGTACTTTTTTAAGACAGAATGCTTTAATAGTGATTATGGCACAGATAGGTTCTTTTGTTCCGGCACAATCAGCTCATATAGGTGTTGTTGATAAGGTTTTTTCTCGAGTTGGAGCATCAGATGATTTAGCTCGAGGACAATCTACTTTTATGGTTGAAATGGTTGAAACAGCAACAATTTTAAATCAATCGAGTGAACGGTCGTTAGTTATTTTGGATGAAATTGGTCGAGGAACAGCGACATTTGATGGATTATCTATTGCATGGGCTGTTGTCGAGTATTTACATGATAAGATAAAATGTCGCACAATTTTTGCGACACATTATCATGAATTGACGGCATTAAAAGAAAGATTAGCTCATTTATCTCTTCATACAATGATGATAAAAGAATGGCAAGGAGAAGTTATTTTTTTGCATACGGTTGGAGAAGGGTCTGTTGATAAATCTTATGGGATTCATGTTGGAAAACTAGCTGGACTTCCTCCTGTTGTTATCAAACGGGCAGAACAGATATTAAAATCATTAGAAAACGAGAAAATTAAAGTTCAAACGATAGCTGATGATTTGCCTTTATTTTCAGCGGTTTTAAATAAAGAAGAACCAGAAATATCTCCTTTAGAAAAAGAATTAATGTTTATAAATCCAGATATGCTTTCTCCAAAAGAAGCTCTTGATATTTTATATCGATTAAAAGAATTAAGTGGTAAGTGATTTTTGACTTTTTCTTATTTTTGTGCTATAATTTTTTCTTTAGAAGGAAAGAAAATGGCTCAAGAAAAAGAATATTTTCAAGAAGGCTTTACGATATACGATAAGAAGCATACGGATGAATTGCTTGTAGATCCTTTATTTTTGAAAGCAAAAAAAGGGGACAGACAAGCAGCGTTTGATTTAATCCATAAGATATGGACGCCTGAAAAAACAGAACAAGTTCGTTTGATGACGAAAGATCATCCGACATTTTTTATTTCAGTTCCTGGGACAAGTCGTCAAAATCAAATACCTCCCGTTTATGCTGAATTCTTAGCAGAGTTAACAGATCAATCATTTTTAGTATCAGACGAATATATAGCGTCTTTACATTCAACGATGATGAAATCTGTAAAGAATGGAGATAGATTAATGCGTCCTCGCATGTATGAGCCATTAAGAAAAGATTTTTTTAAAAGACTGAAGGAAGCCATTGGTGATAAACAAGTTGTTTTAGTAGAAGATATACTCACAACAGGAGCTTCCGTTAATTGTTTTCGGCGGTTTTTAGAGAAGAATGGGATAGCAGTTAAATGTGTTTTTGGTTTAAAGGGTGATAGTAATATAGCTCCTAGTTTATCGGAAATAAAGAAACTTCAAAAGATAGCTCAAAGAGAAGGGATAACCATTGATATGGAGAAGCTTGGAAAAGAGTTATCTAAGAGTGAAGTTATCTCATTAACGTATCAGTACATAGCCGAAAGATATAAGCAATCATCTGATAAGATAAAGACTTTAATGAACAAACAACTGTTATGTTTGTATGATATTCGAGTTAATCAAAATTTACAAACAGCTCTTAAATTAGATATGATATGCTCGATTATTCAAAAAGAAAATGAGCAGGAGGAAAAAAATGGAAAAACAACGGATGAAAAAAATTCTTCAAATCTTCTTCTTTTTACCCAACTTAAGAAAAAATCGTTTAGAACAAACTAAGCAAGGGCTTCATGAAGATTTAAAAAATATTCAAGAAGGGAAAGAGTTACCGCATAATCCTAAGAAAATGCGTGTATTGAGTAAAGTTATTCAGAAGGAAAAGTATGGGACAACCAGACAGCCTCCACATCCACGTAAGGTAACTTTATCTTCCGGAAAGGAAAAAACGATCAATCTTCTTAAGAATGAGCAGAAAGAGAAATAAATGGAAAAAGCAGTTTGTTATGGAAAGTATAAAACAGAAGAATTAGAAGCATTATATCAGGCTTTATTAGAAGATCGAATTCCTATTGGTACACCTCTTGATAAGATAAGAGCGATGGACGAGTATATTCGTCAAAATAAGAAAGATGCGCCTGTTTTTCAAGAGACATCTTCAAGTTCACATAAAATAAAATTATAGCTTGTTTTTTTTTCGATATACGAGAACATAGCCAATAAAGATAATAGAAAAGAGCAAAAGCGAAACAAACAATCGACCATACATAAAAGATCCAGTAGAAAAGACATTTAAAAAGGAATATCTTTCAAGATATATGCTTATTTTTTTGACCCATTCTGGCGTATAAAGAAGCATAAAGATAAGATTTAGGAAATAAATGCCGACAGAAATTTGAAATGCTTTATCAAAGAAATCGAGAAAAGGTTTTTGAGTGACTCGATGAGATAAAGTTACGACACACCATAAGATTGGTAGCACGAATAAACTTGCCACAGAAAAGAAGACGCATAGCGTTCCAAGAAAGAATAAAGATAGAATAAACAACCATTTGAAGTGGTTTTTAATAAAAGGATGTATCTTCATTTAAGGTCCTAGTAATCTTTTTTAAAGAGCGGTCTTCCTTGGAGTAATTTAGCTTGTTGTTGTTCCATCATTGTGCCAAGATTAATTTTGCCGTCGCGAATAATCATTCTCATTTGATCAGCCTGTAAAGGATCAGGATTAGCGAAGCAATAGTGTAGTTGAGGAGACAATTTAACAGTACCTGTTAAGGTTTGGTGAACAACAGCTAAGATGCCTCGAGCCAATAAGTCAGCAGCTAATTCTTCGCCCATGCCACTTGAAGTTGCATATTTGATGAGAGCATTTAATCCATCTTCCAAGTTATTGGCGTGAATAGTAGAGATAACCATGTGTCCGGAAGTAGCAGCGCGTAGGCATTCACTCGCTGTTTCAGGTGTACGAATTTCTCCGACGAGAATATACCTTGGTTTACTACGAAGGGCAGATTTTAAGCCTGCATCCCAACAATGATTAATGACTTCGGTTTGTTTACATAAGCCGAGTCCTCTTTTTTTGGATTTATAAACGCCATCGAGAGGCATTTCGGGAGGGTCTTCAATTGTGTAAGCGAAGCCGCCTTCATTTTCAAGGAAAGTTTTTAGAAGAGCGGTAGCAGTAGTTGTTTTACCCATACCCGTTGGTCCACAGAAAAGGATAAGACCAGTTGCAGTGTTAAGAGAGATGAGTTGATTTACTAATAATTCAGGGATACCCAATTGATAAATATCAGGAATTTTACGGGGCATCCGTCGAGCGGTATAATGAATACCTGTAACAGTTTTAATCCGTTCGATACGATACATAGAAGTACCATAAGTTAAAGAATAACTAGAATTACCTTGGAAGCCTTCTTCAAGGGCTTTATGGAAATCCATTAAGTCAGGTGCTTCAAGAACTTTCAGACCGAATTGAGACTGTCCATCTCGTACATAAGCGATTTTTTCAGGTGTAAAGTATAAGTCAGAAAACCAGATATCGTCTATTTTTTTAGGTTGAGAAGCTTCATAAGCGGGTTGTTCTGGTTGAGCAGGGATAGAAGGCTGATTTTGAGGTATATTAGGTGTTGTTGGTTGTTGATTTTGTACAGGTTGATTTGTTGGTTGAGGTGTTACAGGCTTAATAGGTTTTGGAGCAAAGATCATGATACTATCCCTTTCATAAATTTACTTTATTATGTCCATTTTATTCTTAATAATTGTTTAAGAAATTGAGTTAATAGATAAAAAATAACAGTTAAGCACACCATCATCGGAGCGGTTGGTATATCCCAAATATAAGAGGCGTAGAGTCCTAAAGCGGAAGAGATGAGAGCGATGATGCTAGCAAATATAGCCATTTGTTCTGGGGTTTTAGAAAAAGCACGAGCAGTCATAGCAGGAATAATCAGAAAAGCAGGCACTAAAAGAGCCCCCATCATTTTAATTGAAAAAGCAATAAATAATCCAATCATCATCAAGAAGAGGACTTGTAAAGAAGAGACATGAATATGTTCTGCCCGAGCTAAATCAGGATGAATAGCAATTAATACCCATTTTTTCCAAAAAAGAGCAATCAAAAAGATAAAAACAGCATCCATAGCATAAATTAATAAGATATCAGAAAGATTGACGGTTAAGATATTACCGATAAAAGCTTCCATTAAATTAGGAGCACCTAAAGGAAGACAAGCAAATAAGACAATAGAGATAGCTAAAGAACTATGCGTTAAGAAAGCCATAGCTGTATCTGTTGATACGGTTTGATTTTTATTAAGGAACCATAGAAGAAGAACCCAAAAGGCAGTTATGATGGTTAGAGTAATCATCGGTTCAATACCGATTAGAAGGCCTAAAGAAAGGCCTAAAATAGCTCCATGAGATAAAGTATCTCCCAAACAAGCAACGCGCTTCCACATCATTAGAGAACCAATAGGTCCAGCGAGCAAAGAAATACCAAAAGAAGCTAAAAGAGCGTTTATCATAAAATCATTCATTTGTCATTCTTTCATGTGTATGGTTATGGTGGTGCCAATACAAAGCTTGATTACCAAAGAGTTGTTGATAATGTTTGTTATGAGAAATAGTTTCGGGATTACCAGAGCAACAAATATGTTGATTGACACATAAGACACGATGTGTTTGTTTCATTACAAAATGCAAATCATGAGAAACAACAATGAGTCCACATTGAGAAGCTTGTTGATAATCGATAATATGTTGATACAGAGCTTGTTCACCGGAAATATCTAAACCATTTGTTGGTTCATCCAGAATAAGGAGGTCTGGTTTATTTTGTAAAGCGTAGGCTAAGAGGACTCTTTGCATTTCTCCGCCGGACAAAGAAGCCAAGTCATAATTTGCGAGGTAGGTAGCATGCAGAGGTTCTAAAGAGTTTAAATTTTGCAAGAAACGATTCACTTTTAAAGGGATGGAAGGGTCGACTTGAAAGCGTTGAGGCATATATCCTATTTTAATGTGTTTTTTTTCCCAAATAGAACCTGTTGTTGGTTTATATATACCTAAGATGAGCTTAATTAAGGAAGTTTTTCCGCCTCCATTAGGTCCAATAATGGTTGTAATTTCATTTTTATAGAAAGGGCAAGAAATATCTGTTAAGATAGATTTTCCATTTAAAGAAAGAGAAACATTTTTTAAATCGACGAGTTTCATTTGCTTCTTGTCCTTTATTAAAATTTTCATTATTGTATAACGAAAGGGGTATTATTGCAATGAGGCATCATCAGATGAAACATATAATTTTAATATTTTTATTTAGTCTATTTGTATCGTTACCATGTAGAGCGATAAATGTAGCGGCGACATTTCCGCCGGTCCATTCATTAGTAGCAGCAGTTATGATGAATGTTGATATGCCAGTATTGATAAATCAGTCACCTTCACAGTCGCATCATTCTTATGAGCTGAAGACAAGTGAAGCGAAACGAATACAAAGAGCGGACATTATTTTTTGGATAGGTCCAGAGTTAGAGACTTTTATGCCAAATGCTTTAAAAAGTATAGCGAAAAGAAACGTTGTATCTGTTCCTTTAATGGAAGAGATAGAAGATTTAAAAATCTTACCATCTGCTCGTTCAGAAAAGGCAAAGGATGTTCATATATGGTTAGATCCGGATAATACCATAAAGATGATTGATAAAATAACTGAGGTATTGAGTACAAAGGATCCTGAAAATAAAAAGCGTTATCAAGAAAATGCAACCCAATTTAAAAAGGCGATAAAGACTTTAGAAGACTATAAAGTGACAACGACAGACAATATGCCAACGGTTGTTTCTTTACATGATGGATATCAATATTTATTTGAATATATGGGACTAGAAGGTTCTCGTTCATTAGCCGTCGATGAAGATTATTTAGCTGGTCCTAAGACATTGCAAGAGGTCAAGAATAAAATTAATACATTACAGCCGCAATGTTTAATTGTTGAACCAGGGACAAAGAAAAGAACGATAGAAGCTTTAACTGGAAATAAATATAATTTAATTTATATGGAACCAATGGGTTGGTATATAAAGAGTAATCCCAGTCATTATATGACATCAATGGTTCGAGCAATTCGTAATATTCGAGATTGCTTAGGCTTACAAAAATGAATAAGGGTCGACATCAATTTTCAAATTGATAGAAGAAGGAATATGAATCGGATATAGCCAATTTCGAATAATTTTCTGTAAGGGGATATTTTTACGAGATTTGATTAAAATACGATAGCGATATTTTCCTCTGAGTTGATAAAGAGGCGCTTGAACAGGGCCTAAGAACTCGACGCCACTTAAGAAAGGGGCTTTTTGAATAAGGTTTTGAGCTATTTTTCTTGTTGTATTTTCATTTTTGCCACTGATGATGATAGAAACAAGTCTACCAAAAGGAGGCATTTCTAATAATTTTCTTGCGCTGATTTCAGCATTCATAAAAGCTGATTTATCACCGGATATTAAAGCTTTGATAACAGCATTTTCAGGAGAATAAGTTTGTAAATATGTTTTTCCTTTTTTTTGAGCTCTTCCTGCACGACCAGACACTTGCTGTAAGAGTTGAAAGGTTCTTTCAGCGGCCCTTAAGTCGCCTCCAGCTAATCCAAAGTCAGCATCAATAATTCCGACAACAGTTAAATCTGGGAAATGATGTCCTTTAGCAAGCATTTGTGTCCCGATTAAAATATCTATTTCTTTATGAAGAAGCTTTTGAATAAGGGTTTCGAATTGAAGCGGTGTTGAAATCGTATCACTTGTAATAACTTGGACACGTGCTTGAGGGAAAAGTTCACAGACTTCTTCTTCGATACGTTCAACGCCAGGTCCACAAGAGACGAAACAATCTTTTTCTCCACAAGCCGGGCAAGTTTTTGGTAAAGGGATAGTATATCCACAATGATGACATTGCATTATTTTTTGATGACGATGTTCTGTTAATAAAACAGAGCAATGAGGACATTTTATTTTTTCGCCACAAGCTTTACAAAGCATCATAGGGGCATATCCTCTTCTATTTAGGAAAAGAAGCGTTTGATTATGTTGACTAAGAGCGTTGGCTATTTCTTTAACGAGAGGTTCTGATAAATAACCTTTCCTTTTTTCTTTGGAACGCATATCAACAATATGTAGCTCAGGTAAAGCAGCATGAGCAAAACGTTCTGGTAATTGAACACATTGATAACGCTTATCTAACACATTACAAAACGTTTCTAAAGAAGGCGTTGCGGAAGCAAGGATGATAGGAAAATTTCCTAAATGGGCTCTGACAACGGCCATATCTCTTGCTTGATAAATGACGCCATCTTCTTGTTTATATGATGCATCGTGTTCTTCATCGACAACAATCAGACCTAAGTCAGGATAAGGCAAAAAAAGAGCAGATCTTGCGCCGACAATAACACGTGCATTCCCAGACAGAATAGCATTCCAAGTATCTCGTCTCATTTTAGGTGTTAATCCAGAATGCCAACAAGCCGGTTTCACATGAAACCGTTTTTCGAAACGCTCAAGCCAAGCAGAAGTCAAAGTAATTTCAGGTAAAAGGACGAGAACTTGATGATTTTGTTCTAAAGCTTTTGCAATTGCTTCGAAATAAACTTCAGTTTTACCGGACCCTGTTACACCATCAAGTAAAGTCACATGAAAACCCGACTGTTGAGTAAGGAACGAGATAGCTTGTTTCTGACTTTCGGAAAAAGTTAATTGAGATGGAGCTAAATCAGGTAAATCAAAGACAACGGGTTTACGACTTTTTTTTTCGACTTCTGAAATAGGAAGAGCCATCTTAAGAACCATTCCTGGTTCAGATAAAGTATAAGCAGCTACCCAATTGACAAAGTCTTGATTGACTTGAGAAAACAAAGGTATATCAAGCACTTTAAGAATAGATTTTATTTTATTTTCTGGGAAAGAATGATCAATCGGTGTATTCCAAACAACGCCGACAAGCGTTTTTCTTCCAAAAGGAGCCAGAACAAAAGTTCCAGGTTTTAATTTTTCTTGAGAAAAATAAGTGCAAATAGAAAAAGGAGTTGGGAGTAAAACAGATATTTTTTGCATTTTCATTTTTTCTTTTTTATATTATGCGTATAAGGGTAAACAAAAGCATGCAAGAATTCAAGAATTTTCAACAGACGACTACGCCGAAAGTTTTGCAAATGATAGAAGCTTGGCAAAGTTGGCTTTTATCGGAAAGAAGATTATCTTCCCATACAGCAGAGAGTTATTTTTTAGATTTAAGAGAGTTTATGGATTTTCTCTCTTCCGACATAGGGCATGCGGTTGATGAAAAAGATTTAAAGAATTTATCTGTAACGGATTTACGTTCTTTTTTAGTTGACCGAAGTTCACATCATATAGGGCGTTCTTCGATAGCTCGTAATATGTCCACGGTGCGCAATTTTTATAGATTTTTGTTAAAAGCATACCATATTGAAAATACAGCAGTTCACGTTGTTCGTCCTGCACGTCCGCCTAAGACACTTCCTAAGCCTTTAGAACAAGAAGATGCTTTAGCTTTATTAAGTGCGGCAGAAAAAATGCAAAAAGAAAAATGGCAAGGATTACGAGATGTTGCTTTACTCACACTCTTGTATGGGTGTGGTCTTCGTATATCAGAAGCTTTATCTTTAAATGTGAAGGATATTCCTCAAACGAATGATGTCCTTGTAGTGACAGGAAAGGGAAACAAACAACGCATGGTTCCTTTATTAGATATTGTCAAAAAAACAATACATAATTATTTGAAAGAAAGACCTTTTGACACACAAGATTCTCCTTTGTTTATAGGTAGTCGAGGAGAACGATTAAATCCTGGAGTTGTCCAGCGTCAAATAAGGAAACTACGTGCTTATCTTGGTTTACCAGATACAGTTACCCCGCATGCATTAAGGCATAGCTTTGCAACGCATCTTTTGACAGCAGGAAGTGACCTAAGAAGTGTTCAAGAATTACTCGGCCATGCTTCTTTGTCAGCGACACAAAGATACACGGAAATAGACACTGTTCGCTTAAAGTCTGTTTATGAGCACGCTCATCCACGAGCTCACTTAAAAAAATAAAAAATTAAGCTTCTTTATTTGATAAAATATGGAAATGAAGATGAGGAACTTCTTGTCCTGCTCCAGATCCTACATTTAAAACAACTCTATAACCAGCTTTAACGACATCTAATTGTTGGGCTACTTTTTGAACGTCTGTTAAGACATGAAAGACTTCATCTTTATCTGCGTTCAGCATAAAATCATTGAAATCGATATATGCTTTTTTAGGCACCACAAGAACATGAGTTGGTGCTTTTGGATGAATATCATAAAAAGAAACAACATATTCATCTTCATAAATAAAATGAGAAGGGATTTCCTTGCGTAAGATTTTTGCAAAAACATTATTTGTATCGTAACTCATTCATAGCCTCCTTTTTTATAAAAGAATATATAACGCTTTTTTTTGGAAAGAGAAAGCCTTTTTTATTGCACGAAGAGATAAAAAAAGGTATAAAAAAGAAAACAGTTAACAAAAGGAGAAATAAATGACAATTGAAAGAACATTTTCTATTATTAAACCAGATGCAACAGCTCGTAATTTAACGGGAGCTATTAATGCTCGACTAGAAGAAGCTGGCTTAAGAATAGTTGCACAAAAACGTATTCGTATGACAAAAGAACAAGCTCAACATTTTTATGCTGTTCATGCAGGGAAGCCATTTTATGATGATTTAGTTTCTTTCATGTGCTCTGGTCCGGTTGTTGTTCAAGTTTTAGAAGGTGAAAATGCAATCGCTAAGAATAGAGAAGTCATGGGTGCGACAAATCCAGAAAACGCGGCACCAGGAACTATTCGTAAAGATTTTGGATTAGAATTATCTAAGAACAGCATTCATGGTTCAGATGCTCCAGAGACAGCTGCCGCAGAAATCGCTTATTTCTTTAGTGGGAGTGAAATCGTCGGTTAAGATGAAAAAGTATTGCTTTTTACTTATTTTTCTCATTTTCATATGTCCCGCCTTTGCTAATATGTATTTAGTGCGGGACATTCCTGTTGATGTTACAGATGAAAATGCGACACTAGCAAGAGAAAAAGCAATTGTAGAAGCTCAAGAAAGAGGCTTTTATCAACTTTTAGAGAGATTAACTTTACCGGCAGATATGCAAGAACTGCCCGTTCTGACAACAGAAGATATGTTAAATTTAGTTCAAGATTATTCTGTTTCTAACGAAAAAACGTCATCAGTTCGTTATATAGCGGATGTGAATGTTCAATTTAATCCGGAAGCGATACAAACATTTTTTCAAGAATATCATGTTCCTTATATTACTTCCACAGCGGAAAAAAGTCTTGTTTTTCCTGTTTTTAAAGCAGATATAGACGAAAAGCCTCAATTATGGCAAGAAGATAATCCTTGGTTTCAAGTTTGGAAAAAAGAGTCTATAAAAAGTGATTTAATTCCCTTGATCGTCCCTCTAGGAGACTTAACAGATATATCTGTTTTAAATGAAGAAAGTTTTTCACATGAACAAGATATTGATATTTCACCTCTTTTTAGTCGTTATCAGGCATTAAGTGCTTTTGTTATAGAGGCAGATGTCTATAAAGACTTACACCAAGTGAAAATAACAATACGGCCATTTAAAAATGAAGATTCTTACATAGGAATAATGAGCTTTTTTGAACCTATAAATGCGCCGCTGTCGGAGGTCCTAGAAAGAGCCAGTCGTCGAGTTATTCCTATGTTGGAGCAAAAGTGGCGGGAACAAAATGCTGTTCGTTTTGATAATCCATCTTCTTTGATTACCGTTGTTCCAATAAAAAATTTAGCAGAATGGATACAAATCCGTTCTCGTTTGGATAAAATTAAACTGATAAAGCAATATGTTGTAAAAGCCGTTCGAAAAGATCAAGCGCAAATAGAAATCTTTTTTGCCGGTAATTTAAGCCCCTTTTTAGAAGCAGTTAAAAAAGAAGGTTTATTTTTATCTCCGGCTGAAGGTGATTTATGGAGCTTACGAGATATTAAAGATGTTTCTAAGGAAGAAATAGAAGGTTTCAAACTTCCTTCTTCTTCCAGAAAACTCGAGGCCGAAGATTTACCACCATTGCCAACATCTTCATTAGAAGAAGATAAAATTGACAATCAAGAAGAAGAAATTAATCCTCTTTTGGAAGAGCCTAAACCAAGTATACCCATTATGAAAATGAACGAATATCAACTTATTCCTTCCATAACGCAACCAGAAAGTTCGGAATTATTAGAAACAAATATATCACCAATAGGAGGCGCACAATGAACAAAAAAATATATGCTTTTTGGATAAGCTTATTCATAATTTTTGCTTTATTAACTTGGGCGTTAAGTGGTATTTTACTTCCCTTTGTTTTAAGTTTTATTTTAGCATATATCCTTAATCCATTGGTTGTGAAGTTAGAAAGTAAAGGATGTTCTCGAACTGTTGCTTCTGTTTTTGTTATTACAGCATTAATCGTTGCTATTTTACTTTCTTTTTTGATAGTTCTGCCAATATTAGAGTCACAAGTGATTGGATTTATTCAAAAGATTCCATTTTATGCAACGGAATTATGGAATAAATTACAACCATTATTTGATGCAGTTAAAAATTATGCCTCTCCAGAGCAATTAGCAAATGTTAAAGAAACAATGTCAAATCAATCGATGACGTTCTTCAATAAAATAGGGGGTATGTTATTAGATTTGTTTAGTCAGGGTATGGTTTTATTTAATATCGTAACATTTATTATTATTACGCCGGTTATTACATTTTATTTATTGAATGATTGGCCAGTTATTACAGAGAAAATACAAGGATTAATTCCTCAAAAGAAGTTAGGGTTCTTTCAAGAACAACTCAGTGAAATAGATATAACTTTATCTGCATTCATTCGTGGCCAAGCGATGGTTTGTTTATTTTTAGCCTTATTCTATGGGATAGGGTTAACTATCATCGGTTTAGATTTAGGTTTCGTTGTTGGCTTTATTTCAGGAATATTATCTTTTATTCCTTATGTAGGGTCATTAAGTGGCTTTTTTATCAGTTTACTTCTTGCTTTTACGCAATCAGCCGGATGGGGTGTTTTCATAGGAATTCTATTTGTTTTTGGGATAGGTCAATTTATAGAAGGTTATGTCTTAACGCCCAAATTAGTCGGGGATAAAGTTGGTTTACATCCAGCTTGGGTTATCTTTGCTTTATTTGCTGGAGGTTATTTATTTGGTTTCATGGGCGTTTTGTTAGCAGTTCCTGTTACAGCTGTTCTGGGAGTCTTATTAAGAACAACAATAAAGGCATATAAAGAAAGTTCTTTTTATAAGGGAATGAAATGACATTTCAAATTCCTTTTCAATTGCCATATGCCGTACCTAAAACGGTTGATGATTTTTATGTTTCGACAAGCAATGAAGAAGCGTTTTCTTGGGTTCAAAAGGAAGGTTGGCCTTTCCCCATTCTTCTTGTTTGTGGTCCGGAAGGAAGTGGAAAAACACATATGGCGCATGTTTTTTCAAAGCATGTTTTTAAAGCAAAAGATTTAAAAGAAGAGGATATTCCACTTTTACCAAGTCGTGTAGCTATTGAAGATATTGATGAAGTTAGAGATGAAACAATCATCTTTCATCTATACAATTATACGAAGGAAAATCAGAAACAAGTTTTATTAACAACTCGTTCAGTTCCTTTATTTAAATTGGCCGATTTAAAAACAAGAATAAATTCTTTGCCTGTTGTTTATATTCATGCTCCAGATGATAGTTTAATGATGGCTCTCTTATGTAAATCTTTTATGGAGCGACAAGTTGAAGTGGATAGTGAAGTTATTTCATATTTAATGACACACTTAGAGCGTTCTTATCGTGCTATTCATCAACTTGTCATGGCGGTTGATACTTATTCTTTGTCTTTAAAGCGTCGCATAACGATACCTCTGATAAAGGATGCTTTAAAAAAGATGGAAAAAGAGACGCTTTTTTAATAAAAAGTTGACAAAATTTTTATAACGAGATATTCTTTTCTTTAAAGAAGAAGGAGTATGATCATGACAGCATATAATCAAGTACATTTTATAGATGTTGATACTTTTCAAGAAAATTATAATCCTAATATTCTGCACCAAGCGTTAGCATATAAGTGGATGAACGCTATGGAAAAGAAATTACCTTCTTCATTTCCGTCTGAGGTAAAAAATGAAAGCAGTCCAGCGTTTTCAGAAGCAGCAAATTTTCTTAAAAAAATCGCAGCAGAAACATATGAAGCCGAAGAAATTAATTTAGCTTCAGATATCGATATACATTTGGCGTCTTTATTTATTATCAAGCATTGGAAATACCGTCAGATTTTTGCCTGTGCGATAGGGTGTCCTGGTCGTTATCATGATGTTTGTGATGAAGAAAAGACGAGACCTATTCATAGACAACATAATATACTCGTTGAACAAAAATTAATTCATGATGCGTTTATGCGTCAAAAGTAGAAAAAATAATTTTTGAATAATAGTTGCTAAAGCGTGATTTTTGCATTATTCTCCCGTTATGGGAGAGGAGATGTTAAAAAACACACGTATTTATATTATTTTGATTTTATTTTTAATTTTATGTGCTTGCTGTTATCTAAACAAAGCTCATAAAACTCACGAGGTTATAGGTCAGTATCAAGGTATTTTTCCTTGTGGAGATTGCTCAGGTATAAAAGCGACATTAATTCTTTTAGCAGATAATAAGTATGTTTTTTTAAAAGATTACCAAGATACAGAAGAAACACGTCGTGTAGAAGGAAATTGGAAAGTTTTATGGTTATCTCCTATTATCAGATTATCTCATTCGGAAGAGGAATTTTATATCATAAATTCAGATACGCTCGAGTTATTAAGTCGAAATGGTCAACGTATTAAAACAAAATTGAACTATAAGATAAAACGTGTATCAGAAAACGAATAAATCAAAAAAATAAAGCCATCGAAAGAGATGGCTTTTTAATTGGAGCGGGCGAAGGGATTTGAACCCTCGACATCAACCTTGGCAAGGTTGCGCTCTACCCCTGAGCTACACCCGCAAAACAGATGAGAAACTTTATGCCATATTTTAAAATAAAAATCAAGCATTATTTTATAAAAAAGCACTTTTTTAGAAAACGAGAAGTTTCTCAAGATACCGGATGTATAAAAAAGACAAGAGCAATATACTCAGATGAGTTTTTTCTGGACAGAAAAGGGGAATATCTTTTATGATAAAACAAAGGAAAAAAAATGAATGCAGTTAAACTCTTTGATTTAAATATGGGACAACTTCCAACGAAGTTACCGTTACTTTGTATGCCAGGTCTTTTTTTGATGCCGTATGCAAAACTTTCATTAAAACTGATTGACATTAAACAAATTACGATGATTTTTAAAGCGTTGGCTCAAGGTCGGATGGTTGGCATTATTCAAGCTTCAGAAAAAAATCAAAAAAGCTATATGGTTGGATGTGCCGGCCGTATTTCTGGTTTTATTGAGAATGAAGATGATTCGTTGACACTTTACTTAACAGGTGTTTCGCGGTTTAAAGTTATTTCTGAATATACTGATGCTGGGATAGATATGCTTAACGTGAGCTATGATTTATTTCAAGAAGACTTTAGCTCTGAGATAGATTTAGATTTGACGGAATTGTTATTTGCGTTAGATGTTTATACAAAAGTTCAAAAATTAGATATAAAATCTTCATTATTTAGTGGTATGTCACCTCAGAAAATAATAGCAATACTTGTTTCTATTTTGCCATTATCAAGTTTAGAAAAACAAGCGCTTTTAGAAAAATCAAGATGGGTAGAATGTCGAGATACATTATTAACATTACTTAAAATGGAAACAATACAGGATAAAGAAAAGGGTCGTTGTTAATGCAAATAAAGTATTTTTTTTCCAAAGCTAAAGCAATCGGATATATTTTAATTGGTCTTTTTTTATTTTTAAGCTTGTTTTCTTACCATGCTTATGATTCATCATTTAACACGATATCTTCAGTTCCTCAAGTTTTTAATTGGATGGGAAAGATAGGTTCTTATGTTGCAGATATTTTGATGCAAACAATCGGATACACTTCTTATCTTATAGTATTTTTCATTGTTTTGAGAGGAATTCGCCTTTTAATGGAAGAAAGGTCTTATTTTCTTTTGAGAGTTATTTTAGGGACAAGTTTATTTGTCTTATTTTCCCTACTTTTATCGCCTTTAGAGAAAGCGGGCGTTTTAGGAATTTATCTTTATAGATTTTTACCCGTGATACCGCAATGGGTTCTTATTATTGGTTGGGTTTTGTTTGTCGTTGGTTTAATTGGGATGGTGGGCATTTCATTTTTTGTGAAATTAGGACGTTTCAGAGGTTGGGTTGAGCAAAAACTTCCAGAAGTTGCAAAAGAAAAAATAGAACAGGTTGCTCGAGTTAAGATGAAGTCAGATACGCGTTTAAAGAAAGAGAAGAAAGAAGAAGTAAAGAAAGTCGTTATTTCTTCGAATATTCGAAAAAAAGAAGCGAACGGATTTAAATTGCCAAGCATAGACTTATTAGACAAACCCAAAGAACAAAATAAAGAAACATTATCGAAAGAAATGATGGATAATACGTCTCGTCATTTAGAAGCGATTTTGGCTCAGTTTGGTGTTAAGGGTGAAGTTGTTCGAGTTAGTCCAGGTCCGGTTGTGACTTTATATGAGTTTGAGCCAGCTGCTGGTGTTAAGACATCACGCGTTATTGGTTTAGCGGAAGATATAGCACGAGCGATGAGTGTTATTTCTGTTCGTATGGCAGTTATTCCAGGTTCTTCTGTGATAGGGATAGAGATGCCGAATAAGAATAGAGCAACGGTTTATATTCGAGACTTAGTAGAACAAGAGAGCTTTCAAAATCATACAGGAGCTTTACCTCTTATTTTAGGGAAGAATATAGGTGGAAAGCCGTTTTATGCAGATTTAGCCAAGATGCCACACTTACTTGTTGCAGGAACGACGGGTTCTGGTAAATCCGTTGGTATCAATACGATGATTTTGTCCTTGTTATATCGATTTAGTCCATCAGAATGTCGGTTAATTATGGTTGATCCGAAGATGTTGGAATTATCTGTGTACAATGGCATACCCCATTTATTGACTCCGGTTGTGACCGAGCCAGGAAAAGCCGTTGTAGCTTTAAAGTGGGCGGTTCGAGAGATGGAAGACAGATATCGTGCGATGTCCTCTTTAGGCGTCAGAAATATAGATGGATATAATCATAAAGTTAAGGAAGCGGTTGCATCAGGGAAGACACTAACACGTAAAGTTCAAACGGGGTTTGATCCAGAGACAGGGAAACCGATTATAGAGACGCAAGAAATGGATTTAACGCCCTTACCATATATTGTTGTTATTGTCGATGAAATGGCAGATTTAATGCTTGTCGCAGGTAAAGATGTAGAAGCCGCAATCCAAAGATTAGCTCAAATGGCACGTGCAGCAGGGATACATTTAATTATGGCAACACAAAGGCCATCAGTTGATGTCATTACGGGAACAATTAAAGCAAATTTCCCGACGAGAATATCATTCCAAGTTACTTCTAAGATTGATAGCCGGACGATTTTGGGAGAGCAAGGAGCCGAGCAACTTTTAGGACGAGGAGATATGCTTTATTTAGCAGCGGGACAAAGGCCTGTTCGTATACATGGACCTTTTGTCAGTGATGAAGAGATAGAGCGGTTAGTTAATTTCTTAAAAGAGCAAGGAGAAGCTCAATATGTAGAAGCAGTTACTCAAGAAGAGGAAGATGGCATTGATGAAGGGGCTGTTTTTGATCGAACAGGCATGGGAGGAGAAGGTGATTTGTATGAACAAGCGGTACAAATTGTTTTACGAGATAAGAAGCCTTCTATTAGTTATGTTCAGCGTCAATTGCGCATAGGCTACAATCGAGCAGCAGATTTAATTGACCGTATGGAACGAGAGGGGATTGTTTCTAAAGCGACACCGACAGGTCGTCGAGAGATTTTGATAGGAGAAGATAAATAATGGAAAAGATACCTTTTGAGGAGTTAGAAACAGAACGGCTTTATTTACGTCGACATGAAGTTACATTTGATTATGCAACTTTATTGTTTCAACAAATAAAAAAAGATTTTGATCATATAAAGGTATTTTTACCTAAGATGTGGTTAGTTAAGGCTCCAGAAGACGAATACACGTTTCTTACATCTGCGCGTAAAGAATGGGAAAATCAAGAAAAAGCGAATTATGCGATTGTTTTAAAAGAAACAAAAGATATCGTTGGATCTGTTGGTTTTTTTGATGTAGATTGGACAGAAGCCCATGCAGAGATAGGCTATTTTTTATTTTCTCCTTTTACGAAAAAAGGCTACGTAACAGAAGCGGTTCAAGCTGTTCAAAAATGGGCATTTGAGCACGGATTTCATCGTTTACAGATTCAAATGGATACGGGTAATATAGCATCAGAAAATGTAGCTAAAAGATTAGGATACATGAAAGAGGGAGATAAAAGAGATGAATATTACTCGCCACACTTTAATACATTTAGAAGTACGAGAATATATTCACTTTTAAAACAGGAATGGGAAAAGCAAAGATGATGGAAAGAAGAGCTTTTGATGAGGTAATAGAAACGCCTCGATTATGGTTAGTTCTAATGCAAAGTGATGAACGTCAGTTTAAAGATTATCGGTACTTAATTTATCAGAATAAAGATAATTTAAGAGCCTTTCCGACATTACTCAACCAAGCTGTTAGTTTATTTGGTTTAGTAAGTTTTTGGTCGAGTCAAACATATGCAAACGCGGTTGGACTAGCAGCTCATTATTTTATCTATAAAAAGCGTGGTAATAAAATGATTGGTCAGATATCATTAACGAATCTTGATTATGAAAATGCCACAGGCGAATTAGAAATGTGGATTGATAAAAGTCAATTACGTAAAGGTTTTGGGACGGAAGCGCAACAAGCATTAGAGCAAAATTTTTATAATCGAGGTCTCCAAAAGGTTTTAGGAATAGTCAATATGTGGAATACACCGTCTTTAATGATGGCGCAGAAAAACGGATTTCGACATGTTGGGTACCATCCGCATACGAATGAACGATTGATATTGGAAAAGGTTAGAGAATGAAAAAGTTGTTTTTTCTTATTATAGCTATTTTTATAAGTGGAACGGTTCATGCAACAGTATCTTCGGAAATAGACACAAAGCAGAATCGTCAGATTTTAAAAAAGATAGAAACGTTATTAGATAGTATTACGACGATGAAAAGTCGCTTTTCAGAATTTTCCTCTAAAGATGGAGATTTTATGAAACATGGTGTTTTTTATTTATCTCGTCCCAATCGGATGCGATTAGTTTATGATGAGCCGACACAATTAGAATTTATAGCTGATGGACAATATTTGATTTATCATGATAAATCATTTGATCAAGTTTCTTATTTAGAAATCAATCAAACGCCAGCGGCGATTTTATTAAAGCCGCATTTTTCATTTGATGATCCTGAATTTTTAGTTACAGATGTTAAGGAAGAATTAGATGAATACCATGTGACGGCGATAAAAGCGAATGAACCGGAGCTAGGACAATTAACGCTTATAGTGGCTCAAAATCCATTAGAATTAAAACAATGGGAACTTGTTGATATGAAAGGGATAAAGTCCACGGTTGGATTATATGAAGTTGAAGAAAATGTCCCAGTAGATGATAATCTTTTTGTTTTTAATCCGGAAGAAAATTAAGCTAAATTAATCTGATATCCTCCATTAAGGGTTTTGATAAGGTATTCATTTTCGTCTTGTACTTTTTGTCTTAGTTTATAGATATGAGTTTCGACGGTATGAGTTTCGACGCCGGATTTGTAGCCGAAAATTTTTTCTAAAAGTTCATCTTTAGAGATAACATTATTCTTATTTTCGTATAAGAATTGGATAATTTGAGCTTCTTTTTCAGTTAATCTTATTTCTTGTTGAGTAGATTTATTGAAGAGTGTTCGAGCGGGTCCATTAAATAGATAGGAAGATGTTTCAAAAGAAAGGGTTAATCCTTTTTCACAAACGGATTTTAAGAAAAGAACCTTAGAGCGGAGCACAGAAAAATGGAAAGGTTTTTTTATCAGAGTATAGTCAGTTTGTTCAAAATTTTCAGGATGTTCTGTTAACATAAGGATAGCAATAGAAGGTTCTTTTTTTTGAATATTAAGAGCTAAATCTGCATCATCATCAATTAAAACAACTTTAGCTTCATTTACTTTTTCTAAAAGGTCATTTTTTTTTGAAAAAGGAATCGGATTAAAATCAGCTAAAAGATCTGTATAAGTAGTTAAGATGAGTTTGTCTGAAGCGAAAATGAAGAACATGTTTTTACCTATTTAAAGTTAGTTGCGTTTCATAGTTAAATTATGTATGATAACGAAATAAAAAGAAAGGCATAAATGATATGATTTTGAAAATTTATAGAGGATTATCTTATCTCACATATCCGTTTATTTTGTTGTTGCTAGCGAAGAGAAAAAAGAAAGGGAAAGAAGACTTACATCGCTTTAAGGAGCGATTAGGTTACGCGACGACAGTTCGTCCAGAAGGGAAATTGATATGGATACATGGGGCGAGTGTAGGAGAAAGTTTATCAGCGATACCTCTTGTTAATCGCTTAGTTAAAGAGAAGAATGTAACAGTAATGGTTACGACAGGCACAGTGACGAGTGCAGAATTAATGGAAAAGCGATTACCTAAAGGAGCCTTTCATCAATATGTTCCGGTTGATTTTCCGACTTACGTAGATCGATTTATAGAACATTTTCATCCTGATGTTGGTTTATTTATTGAATCAGATTTTTGGCCAAACATGTTGTTATCAGCCCACGAACATAAAGTTCCGTTAATATTATTAAATGGTCGTATTTCGGATAGATCTTTTCGGCGGTGGCAAAAAGCGAAATGGTTTATTAGACCTTTACTGCATTTGTTTGCATTATGTTTAGGACAGACACAAGAGGATGCACGACGTTTAGGCATATTAGGAGCTCCGAATACGGGGAGTGTTGGGAATTTGAAATTTTCAGCCACGCCTATGCCGATAGATGAAGATGAACTTGTTTCATTGCGGAATGCAATAGGTCAACGTCCTGTATGGGTTGCTGGGAGCACTCATTATAATGAAGAAGAACAAATAGGAGATATTCATCGATTACTTCAGACGGTTTATCCTGATTTATTAACGATTTTAGTTCCACGCCATCCTAATCGGGCGGATGAAATAGAAAAGAGTTTATTATCAAAAGGATTAACTGTTCATCGTCGGTCGAGGAAAGAAGATGTGAATGCAGATATTTATTTGGGTGATACCATTGGAGAAATGGGTTTATTTTATCGTTTAGCACCTATTGTTTTTGTGGGCGGGTCTTTGATACCTTTTGGCGGTCAAAATATGCTAGAGCCGATGCGAGCGGGTGCTTGTACGATTATAGGGCCTTATGCCTTTAATTTTCGAGAAATTGTAGAGAAAGCGAAAGCACAAAAAGCTTTAATTGAAGTGAAGGATGCTGAAGATTTAGAAAAGACGATTAAAGATTTGATGGAGCATCATACAAAGCGTCAAGAAATAACGGTAATGGGTCAGTGTTTAGCGAATAGTGAAACAGCTGTTTTAGAGCGTGTTTATAATCAACTTCGGCCATGGATATAGGATGAAGAGACCATTATTTTGGGATAAATCAGGGACAATATACGCGCTTTTTTTAAAGCCTTTAGGTTTTTTATATGCGTATACAATTCGGCGTCGATTTGAAAAGAGTGTTCCTTATCAACCCAAGATACCGGTTATTTGTGTTGGAAATATATCTGTTGGAGGAACAGGTAAAACGCCTGTTTGTTTAGCGATTGCCGAGTGGTATCAACGACATGGTTATCGAGTTGTTTTTTTGAATCATGGGTATAAGAGTAAACTTCAAAATGTTGTTGTAGATACATCTCGATATGATAGCCAAATGCTGAGTGATGAGGCTTTGTTATTAGCTCAAAAAGCTCCGACAATAATTGATCGTAATCGGGGTCGCGGTGTTGCGACAGCGGAAAAAATGGGAGCAGACCTTGTTATTATGGATGATGGTTTCCAAAATCCGACAGTCATTAAGACTCTTTCGTTATTAGTTTTTGACGGGCGAAAAGGGATAGGGAATGGCTGTTGTCTTCCAGCAGGGCCTTTACGAGAGACATTAGAGCAAGGGTTAAAACGAGCAGATGCGGTTGTTATCGTAGGACAAGATGAAACAGGTTTAGAAAAGAAAATTCAAGAACAGTTTTCTGATACAGTTATTTTAAAAGGTCAACTCGTTCCGTTTTGTTTGAAAAATCACTCGATAAAGCGGGCGATAGCGTTTGCAGGAATAGGTTGTCCAGACAAATTTTTTGATATGCTACGGCATTATAATATAGAGTTAGAAAAAACATATTCTTTTTCGGATCACCATCACTATAGTCTATCAGATTTGCAAGAGATTCTTTTATATAAAGGAACTATTTTAACAACCCCCAAGGATGCGATTAAATTGCCTAAAGAGGTATTAGATAGAGTAACCGTTATAGAAGCTCCTTTTATATTTGAAAAAGAAGAAGAATGGGATATCTTTTTAAAGAAGGGGATACAATGAGTAAGAATATCAGAGCAGGTCATCATCGTACAGTTATTCAACGTTTTATAACAGATCCATTAACGGCAATAGTTGTTCTTTTTTTATGGTTTTTTTTAAAGATAATGCCAGTTGATGTTGCTTCTTTTATTGGGGAACGGTTAGGTATTTTCTTATCTTTTTTGATGCGCGGGAAGAATAAAACAGCTCTTCATAATTTACGCAAATGTTTTCCGAATAAGACGGACGAGGAACGGCGACAGATTCTCCATGGGATGTGGTGTCATTTTGGACGAATGATAGGAGAATTGCCTCATTTAGAAAAGATGTACGAACGGACAGAAATTATTGGCTTAGAAAATATACGTGAAGCAAGAGACGATGCAAAAGGAGGTTTTTTTTGTTCGGCACATTTAGGTAATTGGGAGTTGTGTGGTTTGATAACGCATAAAGAAGGAATGCCTCTTCATTTAGTTTATCGAGCAGCGAATAATCCATGGACAGAGAAATTATTGTATCAAAAGAGACGCTTACCGGGCGTTCAACTTATTCCAAAAGGGACAGAAGGGGCCAAGCAAATGGTGAGCTTACTTCGGCAAGGAGAACATATAGGAATGCTCTGCGATCAAAAACTCAAAGAAGGGATAGATGTTCCTTTTTTTGGGTATTTAGCAAAGACAGCTCCAGCTATAGCTGCGATGGCATTAAAAATGGATGTTCCTATTTATCCAGCACGTGTAATCCGGCTTAAAGGAGCACGTTATCAGGTAGAGGTTCTTTCTAAAATAAAAATTCAAAAGACCGAAGATCGCAATGCAGATATTTATCAGGTTATGCTTTATATCAATCAATTGTTAGAGAAGTGGATATCAGAACATCCAGAACAATGGTTATGGATACATCATCGTTGGCCTAAGTCAGAATATCAAGATTAAGAACAATGTTGTAGAGAAGCTTCTTGAGCGAAAGCAGAAATGTTAAAAATGTCTTGAGAGGAATGAAAAGAGCATATTTTTGTTGGTGTTTGCGGGCGAACTTCAGGATTTTCTAATACATACAAAGGTTCGCCTTTATGCCGCTTTTCCTTAATATCGACAATATTTTGGAAATGCTTTTTACGGAAGAGGAAATTTTCTAATTCTTGTCGAGCGTGTAAAGCGAGTTGATCGGCTTCATGATTTCCTTTTGCGATGAAAGGGATAGAACATCTGTAATGTCCGCACGCTTGATAGAACGCAACATTTTCCAAATGATTAGCAGTATTTTTTTGGAATAAATATGTATCAATTTTTTGTAATGCTTCTAGGGATAAGTCATCGGACGGGTTGCTGTTTTGCAAAGATTTCAGAGCTGTTTTAGAATCGACAAAGAAATGAATATCTTCTTTTGTTTTAAAAAAGCCAGCTTCTTGGAGGAGCTGGCAACAGTAGGCAATCGCCCATAATTCTGCGGAGTTGTTATTTGCACACATGAGTGCTTGACTACCGGAGAAAATCCGTTTGCGGTTAGCATTTTTAACAACGAAGCCTACGCCACTTGTTCCATCTTTTTGATTTGTTGAAGCATCTGTAAAAATGTACATATTCAGTCTTCTTAAAAGAGCCAACCTGGATATTATATATCACAGAGATGATTTTCTGTAAAGTTATTTTTGTTTCGAGTCGCAAATTTTTGTAATAACAAAAAAAAGAGGCATGAAAGCCTCTTTTTTTATAAAGTAGAAAAGGTTAGTTTTTCTTTGGAAAAATTTGTTTAAGTGTTGGTCTTACTAAATTTTTCATAGTAACTTTTGAAGCATATCTTCTGTATTCGCAAGTTTTAGCATCCTGAGCAGTTGGCAAGCATAATTGCGTAACCACATAATATGACCCAGGAGCTAAATTATCAAAAGTAAAGTTTCCTTTAGCATCTGTTTTAACAGTTTTATTAAAAGGAATGACACGCGCATCAGCTACTTCTAGATACTCTGTTCCGGCCCAACCACGTTCGTACCATTCATTGGAATAGTCTGTAACAGGATTAATATAGACATCTAATCCAGGAATACATTTTTGACTTCCGTCATTTAATTCGAAGCAAGCTTTTCCTTGAATTTTAGCTTTTCCTGGTTGAGCATAAGGCGCATATTGCGCTTCTACATATTGAGCTTTCCTCGCGACCGGTTCTGGACACTTAACGACAGGCTTCTCAATTTTAGGTTTAACAGGGGTTGGTTTTTTTATTGGTTTTTGCATATTTTGAGGAGCGGCATATCTCTTATGTTGTTTGTGGTCGCGTTTTTGGATTTTCATTTTTTGATGTTGAGATAAAGAACGCTCTTGCACACGTTTTCCGGAGCGATGATGAGGTTTGACATGTTGTTTTTGGGTGTGCATATTTTGATAAGCTTTATGTCGTTCTCTTTGAAGTTTCAAGCGTTGTTGAGGTGTAAGGACACGCTCTTGGATAGAGTAAGGGGAATGAACGTTTTTAGGTTCAAAAGAGACATAATATTTACATTGAATAAATAAGAGAGCAAAAAACTCAATATATAAAAAGATAATCAGGAAGATACAAATTCCCTTATAAGTTTTTACTTTTTTAGGTTCTGTTTTTTGAACAGAAGGTTGAGTTAATGTTTTTTCAGTATCTTTGTTTAATTTCTTTTTTGTTGTTTTTTTATCAGCCATAGGACCCTCCTTTGTTTAATAGAGTCAGTTTAAGAAATTTTCAAAAGCGAGTCAAGTTTTCCAAGTCTAAAAGAGAGATAGATTTACTTAGTTAAATTCTGACAAGCTTGTTCAATATTTTTTTCTAGCTTTGATAGGAACTCTCGTTTATCCAAGCCAGGTTCAATAGGTTTTAGGAATTCAATAGTCACCGTACCAGGATAACGTTTGAAAGAGTTTTTAGGCCAAAAATAACCCGTATTTAAAGCGACAGGGACGACGGGCACTTGACATTTTTCATAGATCATAGCAACGCCAGGGTTATATTTTCCTTTAGTTCCTGGTTTTGTTCTAGTTCCTTCAGGGAAGATAATGACATTATACCCTTCATTGATACGTTGGCAAGCATCATGCATGAGTTGATGCATAGATTTCATACCCGCTTTACGATTAATAGCAATACACCCTGTTTTTAGGAAATACCATCCGACGATAGGGATAAAAACCAAAGACTTTTTTAAGATGTAAACGGCATTAGGGATGAGAGCGTGGAAAAGTACAGTTTCCATAGCAGACTGATGTTTTGAAGCGACAATATATCCATTTTTTTGAGGTAAATTATGTAAACCTTTTATTTTCACATGAATACCAGTAATCCACCTTAAAAGGAAACGTGTAGAATGGCACCATAAAGTTGGAGCCCAAATAGTATATTTTCTAGGAAGTATCAAGATGGGGAGATACAAAAGAGCCTGTACGATAGAAACGAGATAAAATGCGATTAAGAATAAGGAAGAACGAATAATCATTAAAGTGTTTTTCATAAGAACAATCTCCTTAAGAATGAACGGATAGAAACAATAATAAACTTATTATACTCTTCGAACAACAACCAAGCACTTCTAGTATGAAGCCAGTTCGTATTTAACTGTTTAGGGAAAACAGGATATGGGATAATTTCGACATTTTTGATACGTTCTTTAATTTCGAAGATACTTCTTGGCATATGATAGAAAGAAGTGACCAGCAAGATAGACGAGATATTATTTTGTTGGAGCCATAGATTTGTTTCCATAGCATTTTCATAAGTGTTATCAGCTTTATAACCGAGATGAATACGGTTAACCATATTTTCATCTATTTTTTGGAAAAGAGCTCCGATAGACACTTTAGAGTTAACACCGGATATAAAAAGTTTTTCGGCTTTATTATCTTGGAGGAGTTGAAATGCTGTATTAATACGATCAGCACTTCCTGTTAAGACGACGATAGCATCAGCTTTTTGAGGTTTTGTATATTTTAAGCTAAAAGAATAAAGCGCGAAGAAGACGAAGCCGATGACCCAAAAGCTTAAGAATAAAAGGGCAAAATAGGAAGAAAGAGATTTTAATTTCATACGAGGCGTCCAAGTTTTTTAATAATCGTTAAGAACGCGGCGAAGAAAGAAAATAAGGCAGCTAATACAGGGATAGATAAGACCAAGTAAATTTGTTTAGCAGATAGCTGAGCTTCAGAAAATAAAGGATCTTGGATTGGATTAAAGAGAGTAGAGGCAATCCAGATAATAGGTAGTGCCAGCAAGAAGCCGGAGAGACCTCCGGCAAGAGATTTTAAGAAATTAAACGTAGCATACTGGAAAGCAATGATCGTATCTCGAGCTCCCATCATATGAAGGAGTTTGATAACAGGCTCTTGTAAAGCTAAACTCGCAGATGTTGTATAAATAACAGTAAAAGAAGTTGTTAATATTAATAGGAACAAGATAAAAGCGATCATATTTTGAATAGCTTTAGCGGTTTCAATAAGATGAGACAACCAAACACGATGAGAATCAACCTGCACAAGAGGAGCCACTTCATACAATTGATTTTTAAAGTCGACGAAATTAAAAGGTTGGTGAGTGTCAAGAGAAACGTCGAGTAAAGCAGGTAAAGGTAATTCGCTTATTTTTTCAGAGACGCCGAGCCAAGGTTCCATGAGTTCGGTCATTTGCTGTTCATCAAGGAGTCTTACATTTTCGACACCTGGCGTTTGTTTTAAAAGGGATAGAGTTGTGTCGATATCTTTTTGAATATCGTCGCCTCTGTTTTCGCCTTGCACCGTATAGGTAGGTATTTGGATAGTCATAGAACCGGAGATCGTTTTATTCCAAGAAGAGATAAGATTTGTTAAAGCTAAAGAACCGACTAAGAAAAGAGTTGCAATAAAAACCATTAACATAGTCATCCAAGACAAAAACAAAGAAGCTTGTTCGCGAACAGGCAAACGACTTTTAGAATTCCAAATCATGCTTTTCTCCTAAGAAATGAGGGGCGGAAGAAATCGTTTCAGCGGGTCTAGAGAAAGGGGCTGGGAGACACTCTAGCACGCCATTAGACAGGTGTAATTGAGGTTTTTTAAACTGCCGAATAAGGGCATGATTATGTGTCGCGATGACAAGCGTTGTTCCCATTTTATTAAGTTCCAAGAACAAGTGTAGGATACGATTAGCCATTGCATCGTCAACATTTCCGGTTGGTTCATCAGCTAACAATAAGTCAGGCGCATTAATGACAGCTCGAGCGATAGCAATTCTTTGTTTTTCACCACCTGATAAAGATTCTGGAAAAGCGTTTACGCATTTTTCTAAGCCGACCCAAGCTAATAATTCATTAACACGTTTTTTGATTTCGCTTTCAGACATACCCACGATACGAAGGGGTAAGGCTACATTATCGAAAGTATTGAGCGTATTGATTAACCTAAAGTCTTGGAAGACGACTCCGATTTTCCGTCTGAGTTTTGGCATTTGAAAATGCTTTATTTTGCTTAAGTCTTGTCCAAACAAATGAATTCGTCCAGCGGTTGGTCTTTGGTCAAGATACATAAGGCTTAAGAGGCTTGTTTTTCCAGCGCCACTATCGCCTGTGACGAAGTGGAAAGAGCCTTTTTCCAAAGAGAACTGGATATTTTTCAAAACATTTGGACCGTTTTCATATTTTAAATGAACGCGGTGAAAGTCGACGACGGGGACAGAACTTAGAGTGTTTCGCATATTAATCCATTTCTTATCTTGTATCTTTATGTTAAATCAGATAATCTATTTTTATACTGTTTTTTTTAAAAGGGCAATACAGATGTTTATCATGTGTCAAAATTGTCATCGCATATATGATGTTCCGGGGCGACTTTTGAATGAGAGCCGCCAGACATTTCGTTGTCATGGTTGTGGATTTGTTTGGACGAGTGCGACTCAATCTGATCATGCCTGTGATGAAGAGATTATTGATCGCGTAGAAATGCCATCGACCTTACCAGAGCCGATTTCTCCAGTTTCTTCGAAAGATATTTTAGATGAGGAAGTGAGAGAAGAGGTTCATGAAGAGGGACTTACGGATGAGATAGAGGATGATGCTTCTATAGCAGAAAGAGAAGAGCGACCTGATTTTGGGAAATTGAAATTAGAGGAGTCGGATAATATTTTAGAAACACCTGTGGAAGAAAAGGATGTTTTTACGCCCATAGAAGAAGTTGAGGAGGATTCATATTCTTTTCATTTTATGGTTTTATTCTTTGGGTTTAGCATTCTTTTGATTTTAGGTATGACTTCATTATGGATGGGGCGTTTTTATTTAGCACGTCAGTTTCCTTTTATGCAAGATTTCTACTCTAAGTTAGGTGTAGATGCGACAATACCTGGGGATGGTTTAGATTTTAAAGAGAGTGTATTTGATATTATATACGAGCAAAATGTTCCCGTTATGTTAGTTAAAGGAAATGTTGTGAATACTAGGTCAGAAAGTAAAGAAGTTCCCTTTATTCATTTTGTTTTATATGATAATCAAGATAAGCCTGTTCAAGAACAAACGATTGTTCCGATAAAAGAGCGTATAGAAGCTGGGGAAACATTGCCTTTTGAGACAAAGATAAAACCGGTACGAACGGGGGTTCGCCGAGTAGATATAACCTTTAAGAAGGGTTTAGATTCATGAAGCGATATGGGTTATTTTATATTTTTGTGCTATTGTGGAGCACTTCTCTTTCTGCGAAGTGTTTTTTGGGTGATGCTTATGTTGAGAAGGGGCGAATGGAACAAGCGAAAGAAGCCTATTTAATGTGCTCTCAAACAGGAGATAATGTAGATGCCAACTATGCTTTAGGGAAGATTTATCGAGAAGGAACGGCAGGACAAAAAGATTTATATCGTTCATTATTTTATTTTCGTTTTGCAGCAGAGAATGGTTCAGCGGCGGCTCAAAGAGAGCTAGCAAAGACGATGTTTATGTTAAAGAAGCAAGGTCAAGAAGGATTAGATATTCTGGATAGATATGAAGAAACGATGGGGCACATGAAATCCGAGCAAGGACAATCCAGTGAACCGATATATGCTTATACATGGTTATTGTTAGCGGCAGAAAAGGCGGACAATAAGTGGTATTATTCAGCTCCGGCGCAGCAGGATTTAGAAGCTGTTCGATTGTATAATTCGATGAAGAATCAACTTACGAAAGAAGAGCAGCAACAAGTTTTAGCTCAGGCATCAGCGTTTAAGGAAGAAAAATTAGATTGGGCAGCAAAGGTTGTTTTATCTCCGGATGAATATAGCCGCTTTCGGTCAATTTTGTATCCTGTAACGGGCGATGTCAATTTGGCGTTACGTTCGACAGAAATGACAAAGCTTAAAGAAAAAGTAATGGGGTATTTGCATCCAGAGCATCAAGAAAAGAGCCGTTCATCAGAAAAGGAACAAAAACAAGATGCAGATGAAAAAGTTCCTTTAGTTGAAGTGACGGGTCGGTTAGGTTTTTCAAATTAAGAGAAATAGGAATAAATGAAGAAGATTTATATAAAGACAATGGGTTGTCAGATGAATGTCTATGATTCGAACCGGATTTTAGATGCGATGGCAGCTTTGGGGTACGAAGAGACACAAGATATGACACAAGCAGATTTTATGCTAATTAACACATGTCATATTCGAGAAAAGGCTTCAGATAAAGTTTTTTCAGAATTAGGTCGAATGAAAGAAATAAAAGATCAACGATTAAAAGAAGGTAAAGCAACAATGATTGGTCTTGCGGGATGTGTCGTGCAGGCTTTAGGAGAGGAAGCTTTTTCAAAAGTGAAGTATTTGGATGTTGCGGTTGGTCCTCAATCTTATCATTTGTTGCCAGAAATGGTTACGAAGTTTGAAAGAACGCATAACCGTCAAATGAAAGCAACCTTTACAAGCGATGAGAAGTTTGATTCTTTACCGAAGACGCAAGCGAGAGGTTATTCTTCTTTTTTAGCGATTCAAGAGGGGTGTGATAATTTCTGTTCTTATTGTGTTGTTCCTTATACGAGAGGGTGTGAGTACTCTCGGAGTGCGAAGGAGATTTTATCAGAGGCAAAACAACTTGTTGAAACGGGAACAAAAGAAATTATGTTGCTAGGTCAAAATGTTGACTGTTGGCATGGTTTAGGTTTAGATGGTGTTCATGAGTGGGGGTTAGCTCGTTTGTTTGAAGAAATAGCTAAAATAGATGGTCTAGAACGTATTCGATATACAACTTCATATCCTGTTGATATTACAGATGATGTCATTGCGGCTCATAGAGATATAGAAAAACTCATGCCATATATTCATTTGCCGATACAATCTGGTTCAGATGCAGTCTTGAAAGCGATGAATCGGCGTTATAATGTATCGCAATACTTAGAAGTTATTGAAAAACTACGTAAAGCCAGACCGGATATAGCGATTTCATCAGATTTTATTGTCGGTTTTCCTGGAGAGACGGAAAAAGATTTTTTAGATACCATGGCGATTGTTGATAAAGTTCAATATGCACAAAGTTATTCCTTTAAATATAGTGCGAGACCAGGGACGCCAGCGAGTTTGATGAGAAATCAAATCCCAGAATCAGTTAAAGCGGAACGTTTGTCTCAATTACAAGAAAAATTACTTTCAAGCCAAAAGAAGTTTAATGAAAGTTTTTTAGGAAAAATTCTTCCCGTTTTATTTATTGAGACAGAAAAAGAGCAAGTTTCAGGCTATAGCCCCTATCTTCAAAATGTCCATGTAAAGACTTCAGAGAAGTTATTAGGACAAATTAAGGACATAAAAATTACGCGCGCCTCGGCAAGTAGCTTGTCAGGAGAAATAATTTAAGTTATACTTGTCACATTGAAGTCAAGAGGGAAGACATATGCAAATAACAAAAGAGTATCAAGATAATCGAGCATTAATGGGATTAACGGGTCCTCAAAATGTTCATTTAAAACAAATAGAACAAGAAATGAATGTTCATATTCAAATGAAAGGCAATCAACTTGTTATAGAGGGAAATTCAAGAGATGTTCCTCTGGTATCCGATATATTAGATCGGCTATATGTGAAGGCGAAACAAGATGGCGATGTGATGGCAGGAGACATTGATCGTGCAATTGCTCAAGCGCATGGCCAGATGCCATCAGATGTTGAACAAGGTGGGAATTTAACACTGAAGACCAAGAAACGTCATATTAATCCAAGGACTCAAACACAAGCAGATTTTATAGAAGCTATGAATAAGTACGAAATGGTTTTTGGTCTTGGCCCAGCGGGTACAGGAAAGACGTTTTTGGCAGTAGCAAAAGCCGTTTCGATGATGTTGGAAGGGAAAGTTGATAAGATTATCTTGACTCGTCCGGCTGTCGAAGCAGGAGAAAATTTAGGTTTCTTGCCTGGAGATTTAAAAGAAAAGATAGATCCTTATTTACGGCCACTCTATGATGCGCTTTATGATATGTTGCCAGCAGATCAAGTAGATAAGAAGCTAGAGATGGGAGAAATAGAAATTGCTCCTTTAGCGTATATGCGAGGACGGACGTTAGCTCATGCTGTTGTTATTTTGGATGAGGCACAAAATACGACCCCAATGCAAATGAAAATGTTTTTGACGCGTTTAGGTGAAGGGTCTCGGATGGTTATCAACGGGGATTTATCTCAAACAGATTTACCACGTGGTGTTCAATCAGGTTTAGCAGATGCAATATCTGTTTGCCGTTCTATTGAAGAAATAAAGGTCATAGAATTTACGGAAAAAGACGTAGTTCGTCATGGACTTGTCTCTAAGATTGTAAAAGCATATGACAAGCGAGCAAAAGAACAAAATGCCTGATGGTGGTTTGATAATTACGGTTCGAGAGAAAAAATGGCGAGATGCTTTGCCAAAGTATCGACTGTTATCGAAACGAGCCGCTGGTTCAGTTTTAGATTTAAAACGCACGGAAGTCAGTCTTGTTTTAGCAAACGATGATTTTGTTCATCAACTCAATAAGCAATATCGAGGAAAAGATAAGCCGACGAATGTTTTGTCTTTTCCAAGTCCAGCAGAGTACCAAGAAATGGACATTTGGTTGGCAGGAGATATCGTAGTTTCTCTTGAAACTTTAGAACGTGAAGCATTGGAACAAGGCAAGTCTTTAGAGGCACATTTTACACATTTATTGATACATGGTTGTTTGCATTTAAAAGGTTATGACCATATCTTAGATGAAGAGGCAGAAGAGATGGAAGCCTTAGAGATAGATTTGATGAAAAAGCTCGGTTATGACAATCCATATCAACAAAGAGAAGAATAAATGAAATTATTAGAAAAGATAAAAGCCAATCGATTACATAAACAGCAAGAAGAATCAGTTATCGGATTGATAGAAGACATTATGGAAGAGCGCGAAGAACGAGGCGACAATAATGTTGTTGATTCTCGAGAAATTCCGATGTTAAAGAATTTGTTTCGATTAAGAGATATTCGCGCACATGATGTGATGACGCCTCGTGTTGATATAGATGCAGTTTCTTTAGATATGAAGCAAGCACAATTTTGTAAGCATATAGCGGAAGAAAAATTTACACGTTATCCCGTATATGATGGCGTTTTAGATAATATAGTTGGTGTTGTTCATGTTAAAGATGTTCTTTACAATTTGATAAAGAAACGGAAATGTTTAGTTAAAGATGTAATGACGCCGAATGTTTTGTTTGTTTCGCCGGCGATGCGTGCATTAGATTTACTCAAAGAAATGCAAGGGAAGCAAGTCCAAATGGCTGTTGTTGTTGATGAGCATGGTGGTGTAGATGGTTTAGTTTCTTTAGAAGACTTATTAGAAGTTGTCGTCGGCGAAATTGATGATGAACATGATGAGCCTGATGAAGAACAAATTAAGCGTTTAAATAAAACGACAGTTGAAGTTGATGCGAAGGTTCATTTAGAAGATTTTGAAAAAGAAGTCTATCCGGTTGCGACAGAAGCAGAACGCAAGAATACAGATATAGATACGATAGGTGGCTGGGTTGTTAATTTAGCAGGACATGTTCCTCAAAAGGGCGAAGTTGTTATGCATAAAGCGACAGGGATAAAATTTTTAATTTTAAGTAGTGATAGTTGTTGTATTCACAAGATAAAAGTGACAAATATACCGCAGAAAGAAGAAAAAAATGATAAAGAAGATTAGTGTATTTTTGTTATTTTTTATAAGTCTTATTCATATAGCTTGTGCGAGTGCTGTTGATAATCGCGGTAAGAATGTTCCGTCTCAATATGATACTGATATGAAGACGTTAGTAGATTATTTGGTAAAACCGTATACGCGGGATGAAGATAAAGCGCGCGTTATTTTATCCTGGATTGTTTATCATATAGATTATGACCAATATAAGTTAAATACGATGATGGACTACACGCCTCGTCTTCGTGCACGCAAACAAAACGAGATATCGACAGGAGATATCTGGCAGACGCGTATCGGTGTTTGTGATGATATAGCGGAACTATATCAACGCATGGCTCTTATGGCCGGGCTAGATAGCGTTGTTATAACAGGATATGCAGGAAATGGTGTTACGGATAGGAATAAAGGAAATTTTCGACATGCATGGAATGCCGTCAAGATAGATGGTAAATGGGAATTTGTTGATCCGACTTGGGCGATGCAAGGAGATTATCGAGAAGGCGGCAATATTGTTTCCAAGCGGCAACATGCCCGAGAAATAGAACGTCGAGAATCCGGATTAACGAATGTTAAGAAAAAAAGAAGTAATCGCCAAATAGATGATAGATGGTTTATGACTAAACCGCAAGAGATGATAAAGTCGCATTATCCAGATGATCCAAAGTGGCAGTTGTTAGCTCGGCCTCGTTCATTTGCCAGCTTTATTAGTTGATAAACAAACGAACAATAAACGGTTTCGCCCATAATGCCTATCGTCTAAGATAGTAAACCCAGCTGGCATACAAACATTTTCATTTCGTTCAATTTCGATAACAATATATGTTTGAGAATCAATCCATCCATTTTTTTGTAAAGCCATTAAAGCTTTTTCCCAGAGCTGTTGAGTATATGGAGCATCCATAAAAATGATATCAACAGGCTGCGTTTGAAATGGCGGAATTTCAGCATTGTTTGTGAGAATAATAGCATTATCAAAGATTTTTGTATTTGCCTTTAAACAAGTAATTGCGGGCATATAATTTTCGATAAAGAAAGCTTTTTTGGCACCTCTGGAAAGAGCTTCAATACCAACGGCACCGGTTCCAGCAAACACATCTAAAAAGACGATGTTTTCCCATTTTTTTTGTTTTTTTAATAATCGGCTGTCCAAGATATTAAAAAGAGCTTCTCTTGCTTTATCAGATGTGGGTCGCGTTTTATTATCCAAAGGCGTTTGAAGTTTTTTTCCGCGATAGGTTCCGCCTACAATTCGCATGCACATTGCTCCTTAATGACTTTTGCGGAAATTTCTCGTACTTCACCTGTAGGAAGATTTCCCAATTGGAACGGTCCATATGCGATACGAATCAGTCGACTTACTTTAAAGCCAAAATGAGCCATTATTTTTCGAATTTCTCGATTTTTTCCTTCTGTGAGGGTTACAAGAATCCATTGATTTGTTCCTTGAGATTGATTAGACTCAATTTCGACAATGGTAGGGGCATAACGAATACCTTCAATTGTTATGCCTTTTTTTAATTTTGAAATAATTTCAGGTGTTATTTTCCCATGAATACGAACGCGATATTTTCGTTTCCAGCCTCTGGATGGGAGTTCTAACGAGCGAGCTAATTCACCATCATTCGTTAATAACAACAATCCTTCAGAGTTTAAATCTAATCGACCGACAGAAATAACTCTCGGCAAATTTTTAGGTAAGTTATCAAAAACGGTTGGTCTTCCTGCGGGGTCTTTATGTGTTGTCACTAATCCAACAGGTTTATGATAACACCATAAGCGCGGAGTTTGTTGTGTTTGGATTATTTTTCCATCGACCGCAATAGTATCTGTTTCATCAACGAGAGTTGCAGGAGTCGTTATTAAATGATTATTGACCATTACACGTCCTTGTTCTATCCATTTTTCAGCATCTCTGCGAGAACAAAGGCCAGCATGAGCAATGATTTTTGCAATTCTTTCTTTTTTTGTTTCCATGATTATGGTACTATACGCTTATTCTATAAAAAAAGGTAGGGAAAAATGAATGAAGATATTACAAGATTAGCATTGAAGATGGCTCAAGACGCTTATGATGCAGGGGAAACACCTGTTGGAGCGGTTATATTTAACACAAAAACAGATGAAATATTGTGCTGTGCACACAATGAGGTCATTACAGGAAATGACCCAACAGCACATGCAGAAGTTTTAGCAGTTCGTCAAGCGGGACATTTATTAAACAGTTATAATTTAAGTGGTTATTCTATTTTTTCCACTTTAGAACCTTGCGCGATGTGTGCGACAGCGATTTCTTGGGGACAATTGGATAAAGTTTATTTTGGCGCATACGATCCGAAATCTGGAGCAGTAGAACATGGCCCTCATATTTACGAATGCGCGACTTGTCACCATAAGCCAGAAGTTTATGGAGGCATTTGCGAAAAAGAATGCTCTAAATTGATGAAGGATTTTTATAAAGGATTAAGAGCGAAGTAAATGGAAGAGCTGCCGATTTTATCAGTCACAGAAGTTTCTCAATCATTAAAAGGTTTAGTAGAGACAGCTTTTTCACATATTAAAGTCAAAGGCGAGGTGTCTGCTGTTAAGCGGGCTTCATCTGGTCATATTTATTTTTCGATAAAAGATGCTGATAGTGTTTTAAATGCGATTTGTTGGCGAGGTTGTTCTCGAACGACCAATGATTCTCTAGTAGAAGGAATGGAAATTATAGCAACAGGACACCTGTCAACTTATCCAGGCCGCTCAAATTATCAGATGATTGTTGAAAGTGCAGAGCCGGCCGGTATAGGAGCTCTTTTAAAAATGTTGGAAGAGCTTAAAAAGAAATTACAAGCAGAGGGCTTGTTTGATGTGTCTCGAAAAAAGCCAATACCTTATTTACCAGAAACGATAGGCGTTATTACTTCGCCAACAGGAGCGGTTATCCGAGATATAATGCATCGTATTACAGATCGCTTTGGTCGTCAGGTTTATTTATGGCCTGTTCTTGTTCAAGGAGAAGGAGCTGCAGAACAAATTACTCAAGCTATAAAAGGATTTAATGCTATTCCGCAAAATGGAATAGAAACAAAGGATGGCCATATTGCACGTCCAGATGTTTTAATTGTTGCTCGAGGAGGAGGCAGTTTAGAAGATTTATGGTGTTTTAATGATGAAAGAGTTGTACGAGCAACAGCGGAAAGTCAAATACCGATTATATCAGCAGTTGGGCATGAAACAGATACAACATTAATCGATTATGCTTCAGACTTAAGAGCTCCAACGCCGACAGGCGCTGCCGAAAAAGCCGTTCCAGTTAGAACAGAGCTTTTAACACAAATGACCCAGATACAAGGTCGCTTAATGGACAGTTTATATCGGTTAGTAGAAGAAAAGAAACTGAAACTTGACGGTTATATCAGAGGGCTCCCTAATTTATCAGATTTAGTTAATCAGTATAGTCAACGGTTAGATGATAAATCGGAAAGATTAACATTATCTTTTGATGTTTTATTTCATCGGTTGCAAGAAAGATTCTTACATATTTCGAGCTTGTTAGAAGCGAACTCTTATGAGCGCGTTTTAGATAAAGGTTTTGCTTTTGTGACAGATCAACAAAAAGTACCGATAACTTCAGTTGAAAAGGCAAAAATGAACTCTAAGTTGACAATTCACTTTAAAGATGGTGCTCTTCTTGTCACGACGGGAGCAAAATCTTCAAATAAATCTCATACTCCTATTCCAGAACAAGGGAGCTTGTTCTAGCTCTTTTTTTGTGTTATAATAACATTTAAGAAAGAGGATTGGATGGATACATTTAGATTAAATAACGGGATGACAATAGAATTTTCTCCGGCAGAACAGTGGAGTGGGGAAATGTTTGTTAAAATGCCAGAGAAAAATGGTGAAGAGGCAATGTATCAATTTGCAGCCAATCATTTAATAGAACATTGCTTTGCCGGCGGGTTTGAGGATTCGGAAACCCGTAACAGGTATGTCCGACATCAATTGCCGTCGATGACCGAAGAAAAAGGGTCAATCGGTGCGTTGAAGTCGTTAATGAAAACGGCCTATGCTTTGCGTCATCCGATGTTGGAAAATGTATCGGCAGAAAAAGAAGCAATCGTCGAAGAATGGAGCATGTGTTCGACGGCTCCGGAAAAATTTAAATTTTGGGGTGGGTTTATGCACGCGGTAACGCCGGATAAATGGGATATGATTGATGAAACGATAACACCAGAAAAAGGAATGCGTTTTTTAAATCATCAAGCGGATTATACTCGAAATTTTACATTTGATGAGTTGCAAAAGCATGCCTTGGCAACCTATGGAGGGAAGCAAATTACGTTACGCTTAGCAGGTCCGGTGACTAGTGAAGAAATGCAAGAATTAATTGGCAGGAGTGGGCTTGAAAAAGTTCCTTCAGAACATGAAAATGGTCAGGAAATTGATTATAAGCATGTGCCAGAGGCAAATCGGTATCAGGATATTTCACGTGTAAATATGCAAATTGATGCGAATATGCAAGGTATATCGAAAGATGATACAACTGCGGTTATTCGTCGAATAGGTAAGGCTTTACATAACAATCCGAAGATAGGTTTATATACATATGAAAAGAACAATGGAGTCATGTCTTTCTCTTTTATGAAAGGAAAAGAGGATTTGGTTAACATGCAAATACAAGATACATTAAAGGTAATAGAAAATGATAATAAAACATCTATTGGAATGCGTATGGTTGCACAAGCAGTTAAACAGAAGCTTGTAAATCAGGAAAATCGACAACAATCACGTACGCATGATTTGACTTTAGCAAAGTTAAATGCTAGCATTAGTAGATGATAAAGAAGTATTTTTTTATTGCGTTGATAATTGTTTCTCCTGTAAGAGCCCTGACCCTTCCGAATCCTTTGCCGCAAGGAGAACTGGTGTATGGGC